>CADCWG010000057.1 GCA_902806335.1 uncultured Thermomicrobiales bacterium
TTGTGGGGCGCAACGGGGGAGCCCGGCGGTCGTGCAGAGGGTCACCGTCCGGCGATGCCCGCCGGTGGCCGGGCCGGGAGGGCCGGCGCCGTTCGTGGCGGGCGGGCGTATCATGCCGGCCGCGGCGGCCGCCGGCGGCCGCCGCGGGGGCCGATGGGGGAGAGCAGCGCCGTGGCCGATGCCGTCCGCACCGACGCCGAGAAGCGCGACGCCGGGGCGGGGGGCGGTCTCGTCCTCGCGCTCGACCAGGGGACGACCTCGAGCCGGGCGATCCTGTTCGCCGCCGACGGGGGCGTCCGCGCCGTCGCCCAGGCGCCGGTCGCGGCGCGCTACCCCCAGCCGGGGTGGGTCGAGCAGGACGCCGAGGAGCTCTGGACGACGACGCTGGCGACGGCGCGCGAGGCGCTCGCCCGGGCAGGCGTCGCCGCGGCCGATGTCGCCGCCGTCGGGATCGCCAACCAGCGGGAGACGACCGTGCTCTGGGACCGGGCGACGGGCGCCCCGGTCGCGCCGGCGATCGTCTGGCAGAGCCGACAGACCGCGCCGCTGGTCGATGCGCTGGTCGGCCGGGGGATGGCGGAGGCCTACACCCGGACGACAGGGCTGGTGCCAGACGCCTACTTCTCGGCGACCAAGGTCGCCTGGCTGCTCGACGGCGACCGCGAGCTGCGGCGGCGGGCCGAGGCGGGCGAGGTGCTGTTCGGCACGGTCGACGCCTGGTTGCTCTGGAAGCTGTCGGGCGGGACGCTTCACGCCACCGACGTCACCAACGCCTCGCGGACGATGCTCTTCGACATCCGTCGCCTCGACTGGGCCGACGACCTCCTCGCGGACCTGGCGATCCCCCGCGCGATGCTGCCTGAGGTGCGGCCCAGCTCGGGACTCTTCTGCGCGACGGCGTCCGACCTGCTCGGCGCCGAGCTGCCGGTGGCGGGCGTCGCGGGGGACCAGCAGGCGGCGCTCTTCGGCCAGGCCTGCTTCGCGCCCGGCGAGGCGAAGAACACCTACGGCACCGGCTCGTTCCTGCTGATGCAGACCGGAGCCGAGGCCACGGTCTCGTCGCACAAGCTGCTCACGACGGTCGCCTGGCGGACCGGCGCGGACGTCCCGGCCCAGTACGCGCTGGAGGGCGCGATCTTCGTGACCGGCGCGGCGGTGCAGTGGCTGCGGGACGGGCTCGGCGTGATCGGGGAGGCGGCCGAGGTCGAGGCCCTGGCGGCCTCGGTTCCCGACAGCGGGGGGGTGGTCTTCGTGCCGGCGCTGGCCGGTCTCGGGGCCCCCCACTGGGACCCCGACGCGCGGGGGGCTGTGCTCGGCCTGACCCGGGGCAGCACCGCCGGCCACCTGGCCCGGGCGACGCTGGAGGCGATCGCGCTCCAGACCAAGGACGTCGTCGAAGCGATGGCGGCCGACGCGGGGGTGCCGCTGGCCGAGCTGCGGGTCGACGGCGGGGCGGCCGCGAACGACCTGCTGATGCAGATCCAGGCCGACGTGCTCGGCGTCCCGGTGGTCCGCCCCGAGGTCACCGAGACGACGGCCCTCGGCGCCGCCTACCTGGCCGGCCTCGCGGTTGGGGTCTGGCGGGACCAGGAGGAGGTCCGGGCCAGGTGGCGGGTGGACCGCCGGTTCGAGCCGACGATGGGGGCCGGCGCGCGGGAGCGGCTGGTGGGCGACTGGCGGCGGGCAGTCGAGCGGGCGGGCGGCTGGGCGACGCCGTAGCGTCGGAGCGCGCCCTGCCCGGCGAGTTCTTGGCCCTTGAATAGAACCCGCCTTGTCGGTGGTGGAATGGGGACGCATCGGCGGCCGGGCCCGCCCGGAGCAGAGCGCCGGGCTCGGCGACTCATACGGGAGCGGTATCCGAGGCGCGATGGCGGCCGGGCCCGCCCGGGGCAAGCCCCGGGCTCAGGAACGAAGCCGGCTGAAGCCGGCTGCGGACCCGCCCTGCGCCGCCCGCGCTCCGGGCGCCGCCCGCGCTGATCGCCTGGATCCCGGATTGCCGGACGCTTCGAGACCGACCGAGGCGTGCCGTTGCCGGCACCGCTCGCCGCGTGGAGGACCGCCGCGGACCGGGCAACGCGTCTGGGTGAGGCCGGCCACGCCCCGTGGCGTCGGGTGAGGCATACGGCATCCGGGTGATCGCCCGCGCTCCGCCCGGCGGGTCCGCGGCCGGATCCGGACGGCTGCGCCCCTGAGCCTTCGACCTCGGGGATTGCCCCGGGCGGGCCCGGCCGTCCCCAGCCCCAACGTTCCTCCGGCGATCACCCGGATCCGGTGGCACCCGTCGCGACGAGGCGCGCGACCAGGCTGTCGCGGCGGCGGTCAGGCGGAGAGGACGGCGCGGAAGAACGCGCGGCGGTAGCCGGCGAGGCGGGGGCCGTAGCCGTCGAAGGCGTGGCCGTCGCCGGCGCCGCGCATCCGGACGAAGGTTGCGTCGGCGTCGACGTCGAGCAGGGCGCGGTAGAGGCGCTCCGACTGACGGATCGGCACGATCTCGTCCGGCTCCGCGTGGGCGATGAAGAAGGGCGGGGCGCCGGGCCGAACGTAGGCGACGGGATCGCCGAGGCGGGCGAGGTCGGCGCGCTCCGTCGGCGGGCCGCCGAGGAGTTGGGCCGTGCGCTGGCTGGGGACGCTGGTGCCCTGCCAGTGCGGGTCGAGGAGGTCGGTCGGTGGGGCCTCGGCGAGGGCGGCCTGGACCCGGCTCGAGACGCCGGGGGTGCCGCTGGCGCCTTCGAGCTCGGGCACGTCGCCGGAGGTGCCGAGGAGGGCCGCGAGGTGGCCGCCGGCGGAGTGGCCCCAGACGCCGATCCGGTCGGGATCGACGCCGAAGCGCGCGGCGTTGGCGCGGAGCCAGCGGACGGCGGCCTTGGCGTCGTGGAGGCAGGCCGGGAACGGGGCCTCGGTCGTGAGGCGGTAGTCGACGCTGGCGATCAGGATGCCCTGCTCGGCGAGGTTGCGGCTGCGGTTGACGTCACGGTGGCCCTCGCGCCAGCCGCCGCCGTGGAACTCGATCACGGCGGGGGTGAGTCCGGGGGGCGGAGGGTCGGGCCGCAGGATGTCGAGCAGCAGGGGGTGGCCGCCGGCCTCGCCGTAGCGGAGGGCGGGCACGAGGCGGACGCCGGAAGCCTCGCGGGCGGAGGTGTAGGAGTCGAGGTCCACGGGTCCCCTCGCGGGTAGGTGCGGTCGGAACGGCGTCATCGCCCGCGCGGGGCGGTCATCTCCCCGGCCCGCAAGGCACGCGCCGCCCGGGGTAGTGGACGCTTCCGGCGGATGACAGGCGGGACCAGGCCGACGAGGCGGGCGATGAGACGGCTCCCGCGAAGGCGTGGGACGACGGCGGGCCCGCGGGTTGCCCCACCCCGGCCCGCACGGTGTCGCCGGGCATCGGGACGCCAACGGGCGCCGACGCGGCCCGGGGACGCGGCCCAGCCGGGCTGGCCAACAGGATGCCGGCGGCGGATCGGCTCGTGTGAGACGCGGGCGCTTGGGGAGGACGTGGGGGCAGTACCTCGTGCCCACCCAGCCGACCAAGCTCCGTCCTAGCGAGTGCCAACGGGCCCCGCCGCCCTAGAGCCTGTTCTGGGTACGAGGGGGTGAAGCCGGGGCAGGGGAGGGTGCCGGGGCCCCGAGCGGTCCGGACCCGGCACCCCCCGTCCCCGAACCGTCGGCGGACGCGCCGTTGGTCCCGCGACGTGGCGGCCGGTCCGGAGAAGAGCCCTCCTCAAGACCCATAACACGCCCTAGGTGTACGCGGGCAGGAGGTCGCCGTGGGCGGCGATCAGCTCGTCGACGAGCGACCAGATCTGGTCGAGGTCGAGCTCGGCGCCGGTGTGCGGGTCGAGCATCGCCGCGTGGTAGATGTGCTCCCGCTTGCCGGTGAGCGCCGCCTCGACGATCAGGCCCTGGACGTTGACGTTGGTCTGCATCAGCGCGGCGAGGTGGGGCGGCAGGGCGCCGACCGCGGTCGGCTGGACGCCGTTGGCGTCGACCAGGCAGGGAACCTCGACCGCGCAGCCGGCGGGCAGGTTGGCGATCAGGCCGTGGTTGGGGACGTTGACGTTGACGACCCGCGGCGTGCCGGTCTCGATGCTGTGGATGATCGGCGCGGCGTACTCGTGGGTGCGCTTGATGGTGACCGGCTCGTCGCTGACGTAGCGCTCGCGCATCTCCTCCCAGCCGGCGATCTGGACCTCGCAGCGGCGGGGGTACTCGTCGAGCGGGATGGTGAAGCGCTCGATCAGGTCGGGCCGGTCGCGCTTGATGAACCAGGGCACGTACTCGCTGAAGTGCTCGCTCGACTCGGTCACGAAGTAGCCGAGCCGGCGCAGCATCTCGTAGCGGACCTTGTTGGCGGCTGGCGCCCGGCCCTCCTCGGCGATCGCCCGCAGCGCGGGGTAGAGGTCCTCGCCGTGTCGCTCGAAGCGGAGGTAGAAGGCCATGTGGTTGATGCCGGCGCAGCGGAAGTCGATCTCGTCGGCGGGCACGCCGAGGTCGTTGGCGAGCTCGCGGGCCGTGCCCTGGACGCTGTGGCAGAGGCCGATCGTCTTGATCGGGGTCGCCCGGCTCATCGCCCAGCAGAGCGGGGCCATGGGGTTGACGTAGTTCATGAACAGCGCGTCGGGGCAGAGCTCTTCCATGTCGCGCGCCATGTCGAGCAGGACGGGGATGGTGCGCAGGCCGCGCATGATGCCGCCGATGCCGAGGGTGTCGGCGATGGTCTGGCGCAGCCCGTACTTCTTGGGAATCTCGAAGTCGGTGACGGTGGCGGGCTTGTAGCCACCGACCTGGATCATGCAGAGCGCGTAGTCGGCGCCGTCGAGGGCGCGGCGGCGGTCGGTGGTGGTGCCGATGGTGGGGTGGGCGCCGAGGGTGTCGGCGACCTTGCGGGCGACGATCTCGGAGGTGGCGAGGCGCCCCTCGTCGATGTCGTAGAGGCAGATGTCGGCCCCGGCGAGCTCGGGGAAGGAGAGGATGTCGCCGAGCAGGTTCTTGGCGAAGACGGTGCTGCCGGCGCCGATGAGGGTGACCTTGGGGGCGTTCGTCGTTTCGGACATCGGGGCTGGGTCCCTCGCTTCCGTGGGGCGGCCGCGCGGCCACCGGGGCGTCGCATCAGAGGCCGCCATTGTCGCCGAGCGGCGAGGCGGACGCCCGCATCCCGCCGTCGGTGCCGTGGTCGCGTCACTGGGACCGAGCGCGCCAGGCGGCGGGACCGAGCGCGCCAGGCGGCGCCCGGCCGACGGAACCTGCGGTCGACGTCGTCTAGGACGAGGACCAAATCGTTGTCCAGTCCGCGCGTGGGCGGACTGAAGGAGCGCGCCGCGCGGTGCCGAGGCGGGGATCGTACCAGTGGGTGCCGACGGTGGACCCCGAGAGCCGGCCGAGGTTGAAGTTGACGGGGGCGACGGGGGCGACGGGGGCGACGGCGACGGGGGTGTCGCCGTCCTCGGCGGCACGGCTGGCGCGGACGTGGTCGCCGGCGGGGACCGGCGTCGAGGCGAGCAGCCCCTGGTCGAGGACCCGATCGAAGGATGGGCGGGACTCTAGCGGCGCGGGCGTGGCGCCCCTGGCCGGCGCCGGGGAGCCCAGGCGCCTGCGCCCGGAGGGCGGGCACCGAGGCCGTCGGCCTCGCCGCCGCGCCACCACCGGGAGAGCCCGTTGGCGACGGAGGTGACGCCATGAGCGACGGGGAATTGGTCGAGCAGCTGCGGGCAAAGATGGCCGAGCTTGCCCAGGTGGTGGCCGCCCTCGCGGACCAGGTCGAGCGGCTGGTCGAAGAGTCGGACGTCCGCGCGGGCCGAGCTGAGGCCTTGACGGGCGGCCCCAGCCGCGAGCCCAGCAGGACCGTGGTCCAGCGGATCAAGGGGTGGGCGGAGAACGTGCGGGACGCCTACGGCCGATCGTCCGCGCCTGCCAGGTCGACCGCATCGGGGCGTCGTCGTTGAGCGCTCGACCGGCGGCGTTGGCGTCGCCCAAGCATCTCGCTCGACCGCCTGGCACGTCGCCGCCCCAGGATGACCACCGCCCTTCGACCGCCGGAGTGTCCCCCGGTCGGGGCCGCCCCCGGTCGGGGCCGCCCGTGCTCGCCACCACCGAGCGCGCCGTCTACCGGCCCTCGCCGGGCACGGGGTTGCTCTGGGGTCGTGCCCGCGTGGCCGCGAAGCCGCGAACGCGCCACCGGGCATCGCCGAAGCGGAAGGGGACCGCGCCGTCGGCGTCGCCCGGCGGCGGCGGCCGGGCTGGTCACCGGCCCGACCGGTTCCAGGCCGTGGTGGTCCTGGTCACGACCTGGGCGGCGCCGAGGAGGACGGGCTCGCGGCGAGGGTTGTCGCGGCCAGCGATCAGTGCCGTGCGGAAACGGGAGGGCGTTGGAAACGCGGTCTGCGGTCGGCCTCCCTGTGGGGCACCACTCTCCACCCGTGGGGACATGACGGATACACGGCCCCGTGGGGGAGGGCTGTTGCCGAAGGGGGTGGCGGGCCCTACAGTGCCGGCCGGTGCGGGGGGAGGACGTGGGCGATGCGAGCGCGGCGCGTGGTGGTGGCCGGTCCGCGGCAGGTGCGGGTGGAGCCGTTTGGCCTCGACACCGGCGGCCTCGAGCCCGACGAGGTGGTGGTCCGGACGCTGGTGACGCTGGTCAGCCCGGGGACCGAGGGGGCGGGCTTCCGTGGCCTGAAGGCGCCGGGCCAGGGGGTGGAACCGACCTTCCCCTCCGGGCTCGGCTACGCGAGCGTCGGCGAGGTCACGGCGGTCGGCGGCGCGGTCACGGCGGTCGACGGCGAAGCGCCGGTCGCGGTGGGCGACGTGGTCTTCACGACCACCCCCCACGCCTCGGCGGCGCGGGTCGACACGCGGCGGCAGCTGTGCGTCCCCGTTCCCGTCGGGCTCGCGCCCGAGCGCGCCGTCTTCGCCCGGTTGGCCACCGTCGCGATGGCCACGCTGAGCACCACGGCCGCGCCGACCTTCGGGGCCGCGGCCGTCGTCGGGCTCGGGTTGGTCGGCAACCTCGCCGCGCAGCTGTGCGCGGCGGCCGGGCGGCCGGTCACCGGGATCGACCTGCTGCCGGGCCGCTGCGCGACCGCCCGCCGCGTCGGCATCCCGGAGGTGCTCGAGGCGCCGTCACCGGACGCGCTCAGGGCGGAGCACGCGCTCGTCCTCGAGTGCACGGGCACGGCCGAGGGTGCGCTGGCCGCCGTCGCGCTGACCCGACCGGGAGGAGAGCTGGCGCTGGTCGGCGCGCCGTTCGGCCGGGGCAACGCCGCCGTGCCGGCGCACGGCCTACTGGAAGGGATCTTTGCCGGCTACGTCCGCGTCCGCAGCAGCTGGGAGTGGCAGTTGCCCACCTTCCCCGCCCCGTCCGGCGCGGGCTCCCACGAGGAGAACAGCCGCCGCGCGCTCGCGATGATCGCCGACGGTCGGCTGCGGGTCGACGAGCTGATCAGCCACCGCCTGCCGCCCGACCGCGCCCAGGAGGCGTACGAGGGGCTGGTGGACGACAAGGACAGGTTTCTCGGGGTCGTGTTCGACTGGGGGAGCGACGCCCCCGGCGGCCGCTAGGACGGACCAGGAGGACGACCATGCGACTCGGGGCCCCCCTCTTCTCGGCGCCCGACGACCCGGCGGCGATCGCGGCGGAGCACCGGCGGCTCGGCTACGGGGCGGCCTACTGCCCCAAGGTGACCCTCGCCGACGGGGATCGGGTCCGGGCGATCCGCGAGGCGTTCGCGGCGGCGGACGTGACCATCGCCGAGGTCGGCGCCTGGAACAACATGCTCGACCGCGACGAGGCGAAGCGAACGGCCAACATCGACTACGTCTGCGAGCGGTTGGCGCTGGCGGACGAGGTCGGCGCGACCTGCTGCGTCAACATCGCCGGTTCCCGCAACCCGACCCGCTGGGACGGGCCCCACCCGGAGAACCTGAGCGAGGAGGTGTTTGAGGTCATCGTCGACAACGTGCGCTACGTGCTCGACACGGTGCGGCCGACGCGGACCCGCTTCGCGATCGAGATGACCCCGCACACGCTGCCCGACGGCCCCGAGGCGTACCGTCGCCTGGTTGAGGCGGTCGACCGCCCGGCGTTCGCGGTCCACCTCGACCCGGCGAACGTGGTCAGCTCGCCCCGCCGCTACTACGACACGACCTCGCTGCTGCGGGAGTGCTTCGCGACGCTCGGCCCCTGGGTGGTCAGCTGCCACGCGAAGGACACGCTGATGCACGAGGCGCTGACCGTGCACATCGACGAGGTCCGGCCGGGGCTGGGCACGCTCGACTACGCCACCTTCCTTACCGAGCTGTCGCGGCTGCCGGGCGACGTGCCGCTGATGCTCGAGCACCTCGAGACGGCTGAGGAGTACGCGGCGGGTACGGAGTACATCCGGCGCGTCGCGTCCGAGGTCGGGCTGGCGTTCAACGGGGCATAGCGGGCAGAGGAGGGGCCGACTCGGGGAGCCGAGCAGGGCTGGATCCGACGCCTGGCGGATCCGTCGGACCTGGTCGCCGATCGCAGCGCCGCTCCCCGCTGCGAGAGACATCGACGATCGGGACGGCGGACGTGACCGGGTACGGGATGGCGAGGCGTGCCAGGGGCAGAGTCAGCTCCCGCGGCCATTGGGCGGGGGCGACCACCGGACGCTTCGGCTGGAGGTGATGGGACGGTGTCGATCCTGGTGAAGCTGTTCGAGCACAACCGCTGGGCGAACCTGCGCGCCGTCGAGGCGTGCGCGGGCCTGGACGACGCGCACCTGGGCGCGACCGTGGCCGGCACGGCCGGCTCCGTCCGGGACACGCTGATGCACATCGCCGGCGCCGAGCAGCGCTACGTCGAGCGGCTGAGCGGCCGGCGGCCGACCTACGGCGAGCGCGACGGTTGGCCGGGCACCGAGGCGCTGCGGCAGGCGCTCGACGAGAGCGGCGGCGCACTGATCGCGCTGGCCGGGAACGCCGACCCCGACGAGGTGCTGAGAGGCGAGTACCAGGGCCGCCCCGTCGCGCTGCCGGTCGCGACCCTCTACGTCCAGGCGATCAACCACGCGACCGAGCATCGCTCCCAGATCGCGACGATCCTGACCCAGCAGGGGGTCGAGCCGCCCGACTTCTCCGGCTGGGCCTGGGGACGCTAAGGCGTGTCCACGAATCTCTGGGCCCCCTGGGCTTCGTCGCCCGGAGGAATGGGAATTGACCGACGCCGGCGGGAGAGGTCCCGCCCGCCGCCGTCACCGCGGAGGCCCCGGACTGGCCAGCCCGCTAGGGACCGCCGGTCCGTCGGCACCGGTCTCTGGGTGCTGCGCGCGGGGGTGCGCTACGTGCCTTCCTCGCCCGTTTCGGCTCCTGGAAGGCGACCCCTGGCCGTGGGGCGGTGATCCCGGCCGACGCCTGGAGACCATGGGCCCGGCCCGCGACCGGCGGTCTAGCCGGAGCGCGACGTGGCGAAGCGGTCGATCAGCCGACTCAGGCGGTGGCGGTGGATCGCGACGCGCGACGAGTAGCGGGCTATCGACTGCCGGGCGATGTCGATTGTCGCCGCGATGTCGATCGTCGCCGTGACGCCGCTCCGGCCGTGGGCCAGCCCAACCGGGTCGACCGACGGCCGGGAGCGGAGCCGGGGCGGACCGACGCTCAGCCCCGGCTCCAGCCCGCCTCGGCTCACCGCGACCAGGGCGGGACCCCTTCCTCGCCCGTCGCGTGGAAGAACCGCACCCCGGCCGGCGCCACCAGGAGCCACTCGGCCGGGTCGGCCGCGGCGTTCTCTACCCGGTGGGACGTCTTCTGCGGAACGATCACCGCGTCGCCGGGGCCGAGCGAATGGGTTTCCCCGCCCACCTCGACGGTGACGGCCCCCGCGAGCACGACCATCACCTCCTCGCGGTCGTGTGTGTGCGCCGGGTTGGTCCCGCCCGGCAGTTGTCGCTGCCGGATAACGCTCACCTCGCCCGCGCCGCGGCTTGGCGTCGCCAGGCCGCTCCCGAAGTTGCCCCCGGGCGTCTCGATGTCGCGGAGTTGGCCGCCGCGGATCACCGTCATCGCCGTCCTCCGATCGCCGCGTCGACAACCCATGCCGCGGCCGCTAAAGTAAAGCTGATTGTCTTTTACAGAAGTAAACCAAGTTGTCTATCCTGTCAAGGGGGTGCGGCGGTGGCAGAGGTCGAGCAGGTGGCGGACCGTCGGCGGCTGCAGGCGCTGCGGGAGCGCCACGTCGGCCGGTTGCTCCTCCGGGCGAGCCGCGGCTTCAACGCTCGGGCGACCGAGAAGCTGCGGGCGCGGGGGTACGAGAGTCTGACGCTGGCGCACCTCGCGCTCCTGCCGCACCTCGACGCGGAAGGGACCCGGGTCACGACTCTGGCCGAGCGCGCCGGGATGACCAAGCAGGGGATGGGTCAGCTCGTCCTCGACCTCGAGCGCAGGGGCTACGCCGAGCGCGTTGCCGACCCTGCCGACCGGCGGGCGGCGCTCGTGCGCTTCACGGCGGCCGGCTGGCACCTCCTCACCGACGCGGTCGCGGTGACGGGGGAGTTGGAGGCCGAGTACGCGGCCGTGATCGGCGAGCAGCGCCTGGCGGCCCTCCGGGACACCCTCGTCGAGATCGTCGAGCACGAGCGGCCGTGAGGCTCGCCGCCGGCATGGTCGGGTCCAACGGGCCCCGCACGGGCCCACTTCTTGGCGGCGCCCCGCTCCGCCAGCGCTCTAGGAGCTTCCGCCGCGCAAATGCCGGGGCGCGTCAGGGGTGCGGACATGGCGTCGTCCTACGGTCCCCGGACGAGCCCGTCGCCCCGTTCCCGGATCCCGAGGCCGACCAACCCGAGGCCATTGGCCTCCGGTTTCGGCCATACCCAATGACCGCGACCACCGAGGATGTCGGCGTGCGGGTCACGCCCCCCGCAGTTCGAAGCTGACCGGGCCGAGGGGGGTGCCGTCGGGCAGGGTGACCGGCTCCGGGTTGAAGTTGAGGTAGGTCGCGATGCCGCCTCGGCGGGCCACCCGCACCCCGGTCGGCAGCGGCTCGGTCGCGATCCCGAGCTCGGCGCAGCGGGCGGCGAGGGTCTCGGCGACGAGCGTCGGGCTCCAGGCGCCGATGGTGGTCGCGGCGCCGTGGCGGACCACCGCCGGCTGGCCGGCCAGCGGGCCATCGTCGTAGGTCGCCTCGACCGTCGCGGGGGCCGACGGGGCGTAGCTCTCGGCCCAGGTCTCCACCGCGTGGCCGCCGGCGCGGACGGAGAGGCCGGGCGGGAGGCCGTCGAAGTTGCGCAGGTGCACCCGGAGGAGATCGCGCAGCGGGCCGGGCTGGCCGTCCTCCGGCACCCGGCCGGTCATCGTCCGGTAGCCGGTCCGGGGGCCGACGACCAGGTGGCCGGCCTCGGCGGCCTCGGCCAGGCGGCGGGCGCGCCGCTCGTCCATCAGCTGGAGGGCGGGCGCGACGACGAGGCGGTAGCGCGAGAGGTCGGCGTCCGGGTGGCGGACATCGACGTCGAGGCCGAGGCCGCGCAGCGCCGTGTAGTACTGGAGCAGCTGCGCCCAGTAGCGGGCGCCCTCGCTGTGCGGTTGGGCGTCGTAGGCCCAGAGGCTCTCGTAGTCGTGGAGCAGCGCGACGGGCGTCGTCACCGCGGCGTCGGGGCGGCCGGCGATCTCCAGCGCCGCGACCTCCTCGCCGCCGCGGTCGAGCGTCTCGTCGTGGCGGAAGAGACCCGAGTGCATCAGCTCCTGGGCGACGGTCGCCGCCCGCCAGCGGAAGTAGCTGACGGTGGCGGCGCCGTGGGCGTAAGCCTGGGCGGTCCAGAGCCCGACCGCGCCGGCGGCCGGCAGGGGGTTGGAGGGTGCCCAGTTGACCTGGCCGCACTGCTGCTCCATCACCCAGAAGGCGCGGCCGCCGAGGCCGTCGCTGCTCTGCTTGAGGTTGCGGTAGAGGTCATGGTTGAACCCGACCAGGTCGGGGTCGCCGGTCCGGGCGAAGCGGCGCTTGTGCGCCTCGGGCAGCGCCGAGAGGGCGAGCAGGCCGACCGGGTAGGAGTCCCAGGAGGCGAAGTCGAGGACCTCGGCCGCCCGGTAGTGGTCGAAGTCGGCGAAGAGCTGCATGAAGTTGTGGGTGACCCAGCGACCCGGCGAGCGGCGGCGGAGGATCGCGACCTGCTCGGCCTGGAACTCGACGACCATGTCGCTGGCGAAGCGGGCGAAGTCGAGGACGTGGGAGGGGTTGGGGTCGGTGACGGTCAGGTGGGGCGGGTCGATCTGGTCCCAGGCGGTGTACTCCTGGCTCCAGAAGACGGTGCCCCAGGCCCGGTTGAGGGCGTCGAGGGTGCCGTGGCGGGCGGCGAGCCAGGCGCGGAAGGCGTCGCGGCTGGCGGGGCCGTAGGAGCGGGTGGTGCCGTGGCAGCCGAACTCGTTGTCGGTCTGCCAGCCGACGACGGCGGGGTGCTCCCCGTAGCGGGTGGCGATCGCCTCGGTGATCCGGCGGCTGTGGGCCCGGTAGACGGGGCTGGCGTGGTCGTAGTGCTTGCGCGAGCCGAAGGCGCGGACGCGGCCCTGGGCGTCGACGGGCAGGATCTCGGGGTGGGCCCGGACCAACCAGGCGGGGGGCGTCGCGGTCGGCGTGCAGAGGACGACGTGCAGCCCCTCGGCGTGGAGGCTCGCGACCGCGTCGTCGAGCCACGCCCAGTCGAAGTGGCCCTCCGCCGGCTCCATCCGGCTCCAGGCGAACTCGGCGATCCGGACGTAGGTGAGTCCCAGTTCCCGCATCCGGCGCGCGTAGCCGGCCCAGCGGTCGCGCGGCCAGTGCTCGGGGTAGTAGCAGACGCCGAGCGTGAAGGCGGCCTGGGCGTCGTCGAGCGGGCGGACGTCGGCGATGCTCACGGGGGGTCCTCGGGGGTACGGGCGACGAGGGCGGTGGTCGGCCGGGGGGCGCGATGGGGGCGGCGGGGGGCGCGATGAATCGCGCCCCGACGGGGACGACCGCTACTTCGACGAGCCCATGGTCAGGCCCTGGATGAAGTAGCGCTGGAGGAACATGAAGAGCAGCACCGTGGGCACGACGGCGATCAGGGTGCCGGCGAAGAGGATGTTCCACTGCCGGGAGTACTCGCCCAGGAGCTGGGCGAGGCCGGTGGTGACCGGCTTGTACTTGTCGTCCTGGACCAGGACCAGCGCCCAGAGGTAGTCGTTGAAGATCCAGGTGAACTCGAGGGTCGCCAGGGCGGCGATGCTCGGCAGCGAGAGCGGGAGCGCGTGCTGGCGGTAGATGCGGAACTCGTTGGCGCCGTCGATCCGGGCCGCGTCGAAGATCTCGCCGGGGATGGTGCGCATGAAGTTGCGGAGCACGAAGGTGCAGAACCCGAGCTGGAACGCCATGTGGAAGACGATCAGCGCCCAGTAGGTGTTGTAGAGGTTCAGCTCGTTGGTGAGCCGCCAGACCGGGAGCATCAGGATCTGGTAGGGCAGCAGGGTGCCGCCGACGAAGGTGAAGTAGATGAGCAGGCTGCCGCGGAACTTGTAGCGGGCGAGGGCGAAGGCACCGAGCGACGAGAGGAAGAGGGTGCCGATCAGGGCCGGGATCGTGATGATGAAGGAGTTGGCCATGTAGCGGCTGAGGCCGCCCTGGTTCCAGGCCTCGCGGAAGTTGCCCCACTCGATCGACTCGGGCAGGCTCCAGGGGCCGTTCTGGCGCAGCCCATCCATCGAGCGCAGCGAGGTGATCAAGGTCGTGAAGATCGGCACCAGCCAGATCAGCACGAACGGGATCATCACGGCGTAGAAGACGACCGCGCGCCACGGGAACTTCCGGCGCGCCTTCGGCCGGAAGATCGGCGCGGCGCCCGAACCGGGCAGGGAGGTGGTGGCCATCGGCGCTCCAGAGGGGGTGACTGAGAGCTGTCAGCTGAGAGCTCTCGGCCGTCAGCAATCAGCAATTCGGGTCGAGCGGCGGCGGATCGAGGGGTAATTCAGGCGGGAGAGATCCGGCAGGACGCCCCTGGGGGCCGAGCCCCGACAGCTGATAGCCAAAAGCTGACAGCCGATAGCTGACGGCTGACGGCTGACGGCTGACGGCTGACGGCTGACGGCTCTCAGCCGTCAGTACTCCAGTTCGTCCTTCAGCATCCGGCGGAGGTAGGTGAAGATGAAGGTCATCGAGATCAGCATCAGGACGACGGCGATGGCGGCGCCGTAGCCCATCTTGTAGTAGTTGAAGCTCTCCTCGTACATCATGAAGCCGAGGACGTTGGTGCGGTCGTAGGGGCCGCCCTGGGTCATCAGCTGGACGAGGTCGAAGGCCCGCAGCGCGTCGATGATCGAGACGACCACCACGATCACCGTGACCGGGGTGAGCAGCGGGAAGACCACGTCCTTGAAGCTCCGCCACGGGGACGCGCCGTCGACCCGGGCGGCGTCGACCAGGCTCGGGTCGACGTTCTTCAGTCCCGCCAGGTAGATCAGCATCACGTAGCCGACCTGGCGCCAGACGGCGGCGCCGATCACCGAGTAGATGGCGAGGTCGGGGTCGGCGAGCCAGCCGATCCGCTTGCCGCCGTAGCCGAGGGCGGCGAGGGTGGTGTTGATCAGGCCATCCTGGGGGAAGTACATCCAGGTCCAGACCGCGGCGACGACCGCGCTCGAGAGGACCATCGGCGAGAAGATGCCGGCCTTGATGAAGCGCACGCCGGGGTAGTTGTTGTTGAGCAGCAGCGCGAGGCCGAGCCCGGCGGCCGTCGGCACCGTGATGAAGAGCAGCAGCCAGCGGACGTTGTTCCACAGCGACGAGCGGAAGGTGTCGTCCTGGAACAGCTGGCGGTAGTTCTCGAGCCCGATCCACTCGGCGCGGAAGCCGTCGGAGTCGGTGAAGCTCATGTAGACGGTATAGAACATCGGCCCGATGACCCAGAGCAGGTAGAGCGCGACCGGGGCCGCGAGGAAGAGCACCGGCGCGAGGTTCAGCGGTCGCCGGCCGGGGCGCGCTGACTCGGCGGCGCGGACGGTGGGCCGGGCGGCGGCCGTCCCGCCGAGCGCGGCGGGGGCCTTGTCGCCGGTGATCTGTGCCATGGGGGGACCTCGCTCGCGTCGATCCGTGGCGCGCGTCGATCCGCGCGGGTCGGGATAGGGCGAGCGCGGGGCGGACAGGAATGTCCGCCCCGCGCTCCGTTGTCCGGCCGGCGACGCCGGCGCGGGTGCTGGTGCCCTAGCTGGTCGGGAGCGGGCCGAAGATCCGCTCCCGCTCGGCCTCGAGGTCGTCGAGGATCTGGTCGACGTCGCCGGGGTTGTCCATGAACTGGACGAACGCCTGCATCCCGACGTCGGCCATCTCCGGCGAGGTGTCGCGGTCGTAGAACTGGGCGATGTAGTCGGACTCCTGCAGCATCTGGACGGCCTTCTGGGTCGGCGCGTCGTAGATGTCGAGCGGGACGTCGACGTTGATCGCGATCTGCCCCGCCTCCTGGGCGAGCCGCTGCTGGACCTCGGCGGAGGCGGCGTAGGCCAGGAAGGCCTTGGCCTGGTCGGGGTTCTTGGCCCGGGCGCTGGCGAAGAGGCCGTCGGTGGGGGCGTCCTCGCCGATCGGCACGTCGGGGTTGATGACCGGGAAGCGGAAGAAGTCGAGGTCGGCCTGCTGGTCCTCGGGCACCTCGTCGGTGATGAAGCCGCCGATGAGGTACATCGCGGCCTCGCCGCCGAGCAGCGGCGGCACGCCGTCCTGCCAGTCGAGGGCGGTCGGGCTGTCGACGTACGCCTCGCGATCGAGCAGCTCCGCCCAGTGGCGGAAGGTCTCCTTGACCTCGGGCGAGTTGTAGGCGGCCAGGCCGTCGGTCAGGCGAACGTGGAACTCGGGGCCGTTGGTGCGCATGTTGAGGTAGTCGAACCAGCCAGCCGCGGGCCAGGCCGACTTGGTGCCGATCGTGATCGGCTTGATGCCGGCCTCGAGCAGGGTGTCGCAGGCGGCGAGGAACTCGTCCCACGTCTGGGGCGGCGTCTCGATGCCGTTCGCCTGGAAGACGCTCGGCTTGTAGTAGATGGCCCACTGGTAGTAGGTCTGGGGCAGGAAGTAGAACTGGTCGTCGGTGCCCCGGGAGACGGCGAGGATGCCCTCGGGGAACTTGGTGGTGAGCTGGTTCTGCTCGTAGACGTCGGTGATCGGCAGGATCAGCTCGCGCTCGATGAAGAAGCGGGCGCGGTTGCCGGCGAACCAGGTGAGGACGTCGGGCGGCTCGTCCGAGGCCAGGTAGGTGCGGATCGCCGTCTTGAAGTCCTCGTGGTTGACGGTGGTCAGCTCGACCTGGACCCCGCTCTCGGCCTGGAAGTCGGCAACGAGCTGCTCCATCCGCTTGCGCGGCTCGGGGTCGCTCTGGTTGCTGGCGACGGTCATCGAGCCGCCCTGGGCGGCGGCGGCCTGGAAGCCGCGGGGGCCGGCCGCGAGCAGCGCGGCGATCGCCGGCGCGCCGAGGCCGAGGGCCGACGCCCGCCGCAGGATCGTCCGCCGGTCGGTCCGACCGGCCAGGACATCGTCGACCAGGACGTCGAGCTTGCGCTCCGTCCCCGCATCGTGCGTCATCGCACCGCTCCTCACGCGTCTCCGCGTCGTGGCGGGGCACCGTCTCGGAGCCCCGCGACCAGAAAAATTGGCCATGCGTCGCCCCGCCTGGGGCGAGGATCGGCAATGGGCTGGGAAGCGCACCGACCATAGCGGCGCGATCGACGAGATGTCAAGCCGTCGCGCTCGGCCGCGCTACAGCGTGCCGAAGGCCCGGGGCCTAAGCCGGACCGGCATTGACGGCGCGGCGACTCCCCGCCGCCGGCGTCGAGCCGTCGCCCGCCATCCCCCGCGCGGGCACGGCCGCCAGCGCGGGGACCCCGGTTCCCCGGACCGCCGCCCAGAGGGTCTCCTCCGGGGGGGCCGCCCGGTAGAGAACGGCGTGGAGGGCGTCGAGGACGGGGAACGTTCCCGGCGCGGCACGACCCGACGCCACGGCGGCGGTGGCCAGCTCGTGGCCGAAGGCCGCCGCCGCGTAGCCCTCGATGGTGGTGCCGCCGCCGGCGAGGGCGGCGGCTGCGGCGGCGGCCGCCTCGCCTCCCCCGATCCGCTCGCCGAGGAGGCGATTCCGGCCCGAGGTGATCGTGACCTGGAGATCGCCGGCGCCGGCGAGGCCGGCCACCGTAGTCGCCTGGCCGCCGAGGGCGGCCGCGAGCGCCCCCATCTCGGCGACGGCGCGGGGGAAGAGCGCCGCCTTGAGGTTGTGGTGGGGGCGACCGGTCCGCCGCTCCAGGCCGTCGGCGACGCCGAGCGCGACGGCGTAGGCGTTCTTCATCGCCGCCGCGACCTCGACGCCGACGGGGTCGGCCGAGGACTCGACGTGATAGGACTCGGTGGCGAAGGCGTCCCGGCAGCGCGCGACGGCGGCGGCGTCCTCGCCGGCGAAGACGACCGCGGTCGGCTGCCCGGCCGCGACCTCGTTGGCCTTCGACGGGCCGCCGACGGCGACCACCGGTCCGGTGTGGTGGCGCCGAAGGACGTCGGGCAGCAGCAGGACCTGCCCGTCGGGGCCGCGCTCGAAGCCCTTCGCCACCGTGAGCAGGGTGCCGACCCCGGCCAGGCGGGATGCCAGGGGGGCGATGACCGACCGCACCGCCGAGGAGGTGACGGCGACGACCGCGATCTCGGCCCCGGCGAGGGCCGCCCCGGCCTCCCCGTCGGCGAAGACCCGTACCCCCGCGGGGAGCGGTGTCTTCAGGCGCGGATGCGGGCCCCCGCCCTGCAGGAGCCCGACGATCTCCCGGTCGAGGTGGGTCCCCCAGAGCCGGACGTCGTGGCCGTTGGCGGCGAGGGGCGTCGCCAGCGCCGTACCCATGTCCCCCGCGCCGAGGATCGTCACCCGCGCCACCGCCGTCCCTCCCCCCCGGCTCGCGCCGCCTACCGCCCGCCGCCTCCGCGCCGCCCGCCGGCCCCCACCGCCGATGCCCGCCATCGGTGCCCGCCGTCGCCGCCGCGCGGCACGTCGGTCGCCGTCGCCGGGGACCGACCCTACGCCACGCCGCCCCTGTCCGGGTGAGGCCCGTCTCCCCAGGGACGCCAGGACGGGCCCGGACGGGTTCTCGCGGGCGGGCCCGGGCGCCGTCGTCGGTGCCGACGCGGCACCGACGACGGCGGGGAAGCACCGCGCCAGGCCGCCGGACGTCCCCCCCTCTCCCAACGTTGGGAGAGGGGGCCGGGGGGTGAGGGCCCTGGCCGCCACCCCCGCCCTGCTAGCCGCTCGCCGCCTCGTTGACCATCCCGGTCACCGCCTGGGCGAACTCCTGGGTCGAGTTGTTGTAGCCGCCGGTGGTCAGCTTGCCGAGTTCGACGGCGATGATGTCGGTGGCGATGTTCGGCCACTGCGGCAGGTGCGGCTCGGTCCCCATCCGCGAGGTGATGACCTCGAGCATCGCCGGGAAGTGGCGGGTCGTGCCGGCGCCGACGGTGGCCATCGCCGCGACCCGGGGGTCGTCGAAGGTCGACTGGCGCATCGGCGAGGCGCCGCCGCCGATCACCGAGGCCAGTGTCTGGGTGTTGGAGCTGGTCGCCCACTGGAGGAAGACCCAGGCCGGGTCCTGGTTCTCCGAGTAGCGGGAGAGGGAGTAGGTGCTGCCGCCCTGGTGCCCGATCTCCGGCGTCTCCTCGAAGCCGCACTGCTCGGGCGGGCGTAGGGCCACCGGGGCCGGCAGCGGGGCCGGCTCCATGAGGCCGGAGACCCGGGAGCTGGCCGGGTCGTCCCAGCCCGGCAAGTCCTCGCCCCAGGTGATCACCTGGCCGCCCTGGCCCTGCTGGATGGCGGTGGCCTGTCCGCCCCAGTCGTAGGTGGTGACCGCGCTCGGCATGTACTGCTGGAGCTGGCGCAGGTAGTCGATCCCGGCGATCGCCTGGGCGTCGCCGAGCGCGCACTGCTGGTCGGCGGTGAAGATCGAGCCGCCGTGCCCCCAGAGCCAGGCGGTCATCTCGCAGTTGAGCGCGTAGTGGCCGCTCTGCATCTGGCCGACGGTGCCGTAGGTTCCCTGGGCGACGGCGAACTCGTCGTTGATCGCCTTCGCGTTGTCCATGTACTGCTGGAGGGTGGTCGCGGGCTGGAGGCCCAGCTGCTCGTAGAGGTCGCGGCGGTAGAAGTGCATAAAGACCGGCACGTCGCACGGGGGGCCGATCACCTTGTCCCCGTAGGAGGCGATGTGCCGGACGAGCTGGGGCAGGAAGTCGTCGAAGTTGTAGTTGGGGAAGGCGAGGTCGGGCTTGCTCTGGAGCAACTCGCGGGGGTCGAGGGTGTCGTTGATGAAGCGGCCGACCCAGGCCTGGTCGAGGTAGTAGATGTCGTTGGTGCCGGTGCCGGAGGCGGCGTCCTGGCTGACGCGGGAAAGCACCTGGGCGAGGGGGATGACCTCCCACTCGACGGTGATCCCGGTGATCTCCTCGAACAGCTGCTGCTTGAGGTTGATGATCGCCCGGCTCGGCGGGGTCTCCTCGCTGACCACGCGGATCGTGCTGCCGCGGAACTGGCCGCCGACGTCGGTCAGGAACTGGGTGACCTCCTGCGGCTGCTCGATCGCCACGGCCGCGGGGGTCGCCTGGCGGGCGGCAGCGCCGCGGCGGGGGTAGCTGGCCAGGCCGACGCCCGCCGCCCCGAGGATCTTGAGCATCGTCCGCCGGCTGATCGCGCCGCGCCGGTGGGCCTCGATTGCCCTGGTGATCGCCAACTTGTCGCGCTGGTCGGTCGTCTCGCGCACCGGGATCTCCTCCTCGTCGGCGCGGGCTGCCTCGCCCGTCGCCCTTCGTCTTGACGCCGAGGTGTCTTCGGCGGGGCGCCTTGCCTCAGGTGCCCTGGGAACCACCGATCGGTCGGCTGCCCCGACCGGGCAATCACCTCCTCTCGCCGCTGGTCGGCGTTCACTGCCAGGGGCCGGTCCTACGGGCCGCGGTCGCTGCGGCGGACCGGCCGGTGTGGGGCGTCGCCCGGGTGGGCGTGGGACGTTGGCCGGGTCACTTCACGGCCCCGAGGGTCAGGCCGCGGACGAGGTGGCGCTGGACGAAGAGGATGAAGACGAAGATCGGGACGATGCTGGCGGTGCCGAGCGCGGCCAGGTAGCCCCACTCGACGAAGAAGGCGGTGGTGAAGGTCGACGAGGCGACGGGGACGGTCCGGATGTCGACCTCGGTCAGCACCAGCGAGAGCAAGAACTCGTTCCAGGAGAAGACGAAGGTGAGGATCGCGGTCGCCGCCAGGCCGCCGCGGGTGTACTGGAGGACGACCCGCCAGAAGGCGCCGAACCGGCTCAGCCCGTCGAGCATCGCCGCCTCGTCCAGCTCCCGCGGCACCTCGTTGAAGAAGCTCATCAGGAGCAGGGTCGCGAGCGGGATGTTGATCGCGGCGTGGACCAGGATCAGCCCGTGGTAGGTGTCGACCCAGTTGAGCTGGCGGTACATCGTGTAGAGCGGGAAGGCGACCACGATCGGCGGCAGCATCCGCTGCGAGAGGACCCAGAAGACGAGGTCCTGGCGCCGCCGCATCCGGAAGCGCGAGAGGGCATAGGCGGCGGGCGCGGTCAGCGCGAGGACCAGCAACGTGCTGCCGAGGCCGACGATCAAGCTGTCGCGCAGATAGGGGATGCTGTAGAAGGTGCCGCCGCCGGAGCCACGGCCGACGCCGCCGCTCTGCTCGACGTTGAAGCTGGTCGGGTCCTGGTTGCCGAGCACGACCCGGAACCAGTTGAGGGTCGGCTCCCAGGTCAGCGACGGCGGGGCCTTGAGGATCTCCTGGCTGGGCTTGAAGGCCGCGGTCACCCACCAGAGGATCGGGGCGAAGAAGACCAGGGCGATCAGGGCGCTGGCGATCGTGCGCAGCGCCGTCCCGGCCCCGCGCCAGCGCCGCCCCCGCGACCGCGCCACCGGCCCCCACGCCGTCTGGATGACCCCGCCCCGCGTCGCCATCGTCGTTCCCCCCTGGTGCCGCGCCGTGCCGGTGACCGGGCCCCCGCCGGAGCGTCACCAGCCTGTGGCGAATCCCCCGGTCGTGGCGCTCCGCCCGCGGCGCCCGGCGTGCCGGCGCCCGTCGGCGGTGCCGGCCGTGGACGGCCCGCTCAGTCCCACTCGACGCGGAAGACCCGGATGTAGACGTTGGCGAGCACGATCGCCACCACCAGGATCGCCAGACCCAGGGTCGAGCCGTAGCCCCACTGGATCTCCTGGAAGGTGCGGGAGTAGGTGTAGAGGCTGAGGACCTCGGTCGCGCGGCCGGGGCCGCCCTGGGTCATCACGAAGATGTAGTCGAAGACCTTGAGCAGGTCGACGAGCCGGAAGAGCACCGCGACGGCGAGCATCGGGCGCAGCATCGGCAGCGTGATGTGGACGAAGCGCTGCCAGGCGCTGGCGCCGTCGACCTGCGCCGCCTCGAGCGGTTCCTCGGGGAGGGCCTTGAGCCCGGCGAGCAGGATCAGCACGAAGAAGGGCGTCCACTGCCAGATGTCAGGCAGGAGCACGGCCACCTTCGCGTAGCGCCCGGTGCCGCCGAGCAGCGGCTCGCTCTTGTCGAGCAGGCCGAGTTCGTAGGTCAGCCAGGAGATGACGCCGTACTCGGCGTTCTCGAGGACCGTGAACATCACCCCGACCACGGTCGGCGGGACCACGATCGGCAGGATCAGCAGGGACTGCCAGAGCCCGGCCAGCTTGGGCCCGCTGTTGAGCAGGACCGCGATCGCCAGCCCAAGCACGAACTCGATCACCAGCGCGGCGCCGACGTAGACGGCGGTGGTGCCGAGGGCCCCGCGGACCCGCCCGTCGGTGAAGAGCTTGCGCCAGTTATCCAGCCCGACCCAGTCGTAGCGGCGGGGGAAGTCGACGACGTTGTACTCGCGGAAGGAGTTGTAGAGGTTGTAGGCGAGGGGGTAGACGCCGATGAAGAGGAGGACGAGGACGACCGGCAGCAGCCAGACGAGCGGGCGGTCCCAGGTCAGGAACCGGCGGGTCACGCGGGTGACCGGCGCCCAGGCGCCCTGGGGGCGTGCGTGGCGGCTCGGGCCGGCGACATCGACGTTGGCCATCGTCACCTCCCGCCGGCGCGAGGTCGTCCCAGGTGGTCCGTCCGAGGTCGTCCGGGGCGACCATGCCCCACCGTCGGGCCGGGGCGAGGCCCCGGGAACGTGGCCGCGAAGCTAGCATGGGCCCGATACCGTGTCAACGGTCTCGGTGCACATCGGTGCGACAATGGGACAGATGACAACGGTCCGTGGCGGGGGGCGATGGTGGTCCCTATACTCCGGCGCGTATGCGGGCGCGGGCGAATGGGACAGGGCCGAGGAGGGGTGGCGTGGGACAGCCGCGCGGGGACGAGGAGGACCTCCTCCTCGCCGAGGTCGCCGACCTCTACTACGCCCAGGACCTGACCCAGGAGCAGATCGCCCGCCGCTTTGCCGTTTCGCGCTCGAACGTCTCCCGGATGCTCAAGGAGGCCCGCGCCCGCGGCCTGGTCGAGATCCGGATCCACCACCCGCTGCCGACCCGCGCGGCGCTCCAGGCCGAGTTGCAGGCCCGCTTCGGGCTCCGCGCCTGTCTGGTGCTCGCCGCCGAGGAGGACGGCGAGGGCGACCCTGAGGACGGCGCGGGTGCCGGCGAGACGGCCCGCCGGATCGGGGCCCTCGCCGCCCGCTACCTCCAGGCGAACGTCCCCGACCACAGCGCGGTCGGGGTCGGCTGGGGGAGCACGGTCTACCAGGTGGTCAGCAGCGGGTACCTCGGACGGAAGCCGGGGATGAGCGTGGTCCAGCTGATGGGCAGCATCGGCGGGGCGACGCCCGACATCGACGGCGCGCAGGTCGCGGCGCGGCTGGGCCGCGCCCTCGGTGCCCGGGTCTACTACCTCCACGCGCCGATGGTGGTCACCGACCCGGCGGTCCGCCACGGCCTGCTGCGGGACCAGCACATCCGCAAGACGATGGAGGTCGCCCGCCGCGCGGGGACGATCGTCGCCTCCGTCGGCGCCATCAGCGAGCAGTCGGGGATCTACCGGGCGGGCTACCTCCACGCGGCGGATCTGGAGTACATCCGCGGCGAGGGCGCGGTCGGCGACCTCTGCGGCGCCTACTACGCGCTCGACGGGGCGCTGGTGCCGCTGGAGATCACCGACCGGATGATGGCCGTCCCGGCCGAGGTGATGCGCAACGTGCCGCTGCGGGTGGGGGTGAGCTGGGGCGAGCAGAAGGCGCTCGCCAACCTCGGCGCCGTGCGGTCGGGGCTGCTCAACGTCCTGATCACCGACGAGGCGGCGGCCCGGGCGATGCTGGCGGAGGTCGACCGCGAGGCGGTCGGGGCGGCCTAGGGCGGCCTCCCCGCGGCGGGAGGAGCGGGCACGCTCAACGGTCGGCGCCGGCGGCCCGGAGTGCCGCCAGGAATCGCGGCGGGTCCACGATCGCGACGCCGTCGACGGCGCCCAGGTCGAGCAGGTCGCGGTCCCACGACACCAGAAAGTCGGCGCCGCCGAGGACCGCGTGAGCGATCAGGAAGTCGTCCTTGCGGTCGCGACTAACGGCGGGGTACGGCTCGGGGATGCGCGGGATCTCCTCGGCGATTCCGTCCAGCGAGGTGATCAGCGACTGGACGTCCTGGGAGGTGATCCGCCCGGAGAGGTGAGGTCGTTCGGCGACCGTTTCCCGGATCTCCTCGGCGATCCCCACGGTGAAGAGCAGCGTGAACCGCCCGGCCAGCATCTCAGCGAGGATCGCGCCCATCGCCGATGCCTCCGGGGACCGGGAGAGCAGGAAGCTGATAAACAGATTGGTATCGAGGAGGACGCGCACCGCGGGATGCTAGGGGCGGTCGCGCTCGAATGCGATGTCCCCCCGGTCGGCCATCCGGCGCAGGGCTTCCTGGCTGAGATCTTCGGCGATCGCCTCCGCCTCGTCGAAGGAGAGGTCCAAGTTGCGCTCGCTCACCCGGTGCTGCAGGGCGCGCAGCCGCTCCAGGGCGTCGGCGCGGCGCCGCTGCTCCCGCAACTCGCGCACCTGCTCGTAGGCGGCGTAGGACATGATCACCGCCTTGGGCTTGCCGTGGCTCTCCACGATGACCTCGTCACCCTCGTCGGCCACGTAGCCGAGCAGGGAGCCGAGTCGGTTCTTGGCCTCGACGCTCGAGACGGCCTTGGGCATGGTGGTCGCTCCTTGGCGGGGGCCAATCGAAGGGGCCCAATGGCTTGGCCGGCGGTTGATGGAGGACATTATACCAGCCCGAAGAAGAGCCATTATTCTGGGCAGAGCGGGTGGGGGGCACGGCGACCTGTCGCTGTGCTCGATGCGTCGGTTGCGGCGGGCGCGATGAATCGCGCCCCTACGGCGGGGTGGTCGCGATGTCGTCGGTCAGTTCGGTGAGGCGGTCGAGGTGGGGGCGGAGGGCCGGGAAGAGGTGACGGTAGACCTCCTCGTAGAGCCGGGCGTAGGTCGCCGCCGTCGTCGGGTCGGGCACGAAGGCGTCGGTCGTACCGGTCATCGCCGCCGCCGCGGCTTCCACCGAGGGGTACCAGCCGACGCCGGCCGCGGCGAGCACGCCCGCGCCGAGGTTGGTCGCGTCGGCCGAGCGGGCCCGGCGGACGGGGGCGCCGAGGACGTCGGCGACGATCTGGCACCAGAGGTCGCTCCGCGACCCGCCGCCGAGGATCACGTGATCGGCGATCGGGGTGCCTGAGCTTGCGGCGATGCCGTCCATCGCCAGCCGGTGCTCGAAGGCGATCCCCTCGAGCAGCGCGCGGTAGACGTTGTGGCGGCGGTGGCCGCCGTTCCAGCCGACGACGACCCCGCTCGCGGCCGGGTCCCAGTAGGGGTTCATCACGTTGTTCCAGTAGGGCACCAGCATCAGGCCGCCCGCGCCGGGGGGAAGCGCGGCGGCCTCGGCCTCGTAGGCGGCGAAGGCGGCGGGGCCATCGCCCCGCGCCGGGTCGGCAAGGTGGGCCATGAACCAGGAGACGGTCGCGGTGCCGCCGCGGAGCACCGTCTCGAGCACGAAGCGGCCCGGCACCGCCGCGCAGCAGGTCCGGTGGGCGAGGTCGGTGAGGTACGTCGGCGCGACGGTGCCGCCGGCGATCGCGGTGCCCAGGTTGACATAGGCGCGGCCGGGTCCGACGACGCCGGCGCCGAGGCAGGCCGCCTGGCCGTCGCCGGCGCCGGCGACGACGGGCGTGCCCGGCCGCAGTCCGGTCGTCGCCGCCCCGTCGACCGAGACCGAGCCCAGGATCGTCCCGGGGACGACGAGCGGCGGGAACTGGTCGGGCCGGAGGCCGATCCCCGCGATCACCTCGTCGGCCCAGACGCCGCGGGCCATGTCGACCGCGCCGGTCGGATCGGCCGAGGCGAGGCTGGTGACGTCCTCGCCGGTGAGGCGACGGACGAGGAAGGCGTGGACTTCCAGGACCCGGTCCGCCGCCGCCGCGACCGCCGGCTCGTGCTCGACCAGCCAGCGCAGCTTGGGCAGCGACTGGGTCATCGAGGGCGGGCGGCCGGTCAGCCGGTGGAGGGTGCCGTGGCCGAAGTGCCGGTCGAGCCAGCCGAGTTGGGCGCGGGAGCGCTCGTCGAGCCAGAGGATCCCGGCCCGCAGCGGCCGGCCGTCGGCGTCGACCGGCACGAAGGTCTCGCGCTGGTGGGTGACACAGACGGCGGCGATCCGCGCGGGGTCGATCTGCCCGGCCACGGCGCGGGTCGCGCCACAGGTCGCCGTCCACCACGCGTCGGCGTCCTGCTCGCCCCAGCCGGGGTGGGGACAGTGCAGATCGAGGGGGAATCGTCCCTCCGCCACCGCCGTCCCGTGCCGGTCCCAGGCGACGGCCTTGCTGGCGGTGGTGCTGCAGTCGATCCCTAGGACGAGGTCGCCCGCTCGTCCCGGTGAGGTGCCGCGGTCCCCAGCAGCGCCAACCGCCGTGTTGGCCGGCCCCATCGCTGCCCCTCCCCCAGTCGATGCGGTTCGCCAGGCCACAGCGCCGCCCGGCCCGGGCCGACCATCTTCCCGGCGTCCCCCGCGGACCGCAAGGCCGGTCGGGGAGACGACCTCCGACCACCCTCGCGGCGTCGCTTGACAGGCCGTCGGGTGCTGGTATCGTTCCCCGCGATCATCGCACGTCGGTTCGTTCTTGGCACGGATGTGCAGGTCGCGACGCCTGCCAGGGAGGCGCTGACGATGCGGGCGGCCATGTTCTACGGGCCGGGCGACGTCCGGATCGAGGAGACCCCCGACCCCCGGCCGGGGCCCGGGGAAGTTGTCGTCCGGATCGACCGGGCACTCACCTGCGGGACCGACCTGAAGACGTACCGGCGCGGGCACCCGACGATCATCAAGTCGCTGCCGAGCCCGTTCGGCCACGAGTTCGCGGGGCCGGTCGTCACCGTCGGCGCCGGGGTCGACCCTGGCCGCTGGCCGGTCGGGACCAGGGTCGTCGCGGCCAACAGCGCGCCCTGCAACCGTTGCCACGCCTGCAAGGTCGGCCGCCAGTCGCTCTGCGAGAACCTGGAGTTTCTCAACGGCGCCTACGCCGAGTACATCGCCGTCCCGGCCCGGATCGTCGAGCAGAACCTCTACGCGATCCCGGACGGGCTCTCCGACGAGGCGGCGGCGCTGACCGAGCCCCTCGCCTGCGCGGTCCACGGGGTCGCCGAGAGCGGGATCGTTGTCGGCGACACGGTCGTCGTCAACGGCGCGGGGCCGATCGGCCTGATGTTCGTGCGGCTCGCCGCGCTCAGCGGGGCGCGGGTGATCTGCTGCGACCTGAGCGCCGCGCGGCTGGCGGTCGCCCGCGAACTCGGCGCCGCCGAGACCCTCGTGATCGGCGAGGGCGTCGATCAGGTCGCGGCGGTCCGCGCGCTGACGCCGGACGGGCGGGGTGCCGACGTCGCGATCGAGGCGGTCGGGCTGCCCGAGGTCTGGGAGGCGACGGTGCGGATGGTCCGCCCGGGCGGGCTGGTCAACCTCTTCGGCGGGGCCAAGGGTGGCACCTCCTTCAGCGTCAGCACCGAGCTGCTCCATTACTCGGAACTGACGATCAAGGGCGTCTTCCACCACACCCCGCGCTACGTCGCGACGGCCCTCGACCTGCTGCGGGACGGCGCGGTGCCGTCGGCGCCGTTCCTGAGCGGGGAGCGGCCGCTCGCGGCGCTGGTCGAGACGCTGGAAGCGACCGGCCGCCAGGAAGGGATCAAGTACGCGATCGTACCGGCCGCGGCATGACGGGGCGTCACGGCGGCTGAGCGCCGAGCGGAGACGACCGTCGACCGGGACCGTCCCGCCGGCCGACGGTCGTCACGGCCCGCAGGCCGCGAGGCGGTCCGGCGGCGCCGGGACGAGATAATCGGCGTCGTGGGGACACGGCGTCGGGAGCGGCGGGTGTCGTAGGCTGCCGGTGGCAACGCCGACCCTGAGGGCCGGCGGGTATGGATGCGAGGGATCGGTTCGGGGTGGGCGCGATGCGACGGCGGGCACGGGAGATCGGTGGGCAGCTCGGGGAGGGATCCTTCGACCTGATCGTGGTTGGGGCGGGGGTCAACGGCGCGGGGATCGCGCGCGACGCGGCCCGGCGCGGGCTGCGGGTGTTGCTCCTCGACAAGGGCGACGTCGCGAGCGGCACGACGAGCTGGTCGAGCCGGCTGATCCACGGCGGCCTGCGCTACCTCGAGCACGGCGAGGTGGGGCTGGTCCGCGAGTCCCTGCGCGAGCGGGAGCGCCTGCTCCAGGGGGCTTCGCATCTGGTCCGGCCGCTGCCGCTGCTGATCCCGATCTACCAGGGCGACCGGCGGGGGCCGCTGACGGTCCGCGCCGGGATGGTCGCCTACGACGTGCTCTCCTTCGACAAGTCGCTCGACCGTCACCGGATGCTCTCCCGGGAGGAGGCCCTCGCGCGGGCGCCCGGGCTGGCGCCGGAGGGGCTGCGTGGCGCGGCCGTCTACTACGACGCCCAGGTCGAGTACGCCGAGCGGCTGGCGGTGGAGAACGCGCTCGACGCCCGCGACCACGGCGCGGTCGTGCTGCTCCACGCTCGGGTCGACCGCCTGCTGCTCGGCAAGGGCGACGCCGAGGGCGCCACCGTGCGCGGTGTCACCTTCACCGACCTGCTCGACGGCGGGACCCACGAGGCGCTCGCCCCGGTGACGATCAACGTCGCCGGCCCCTGGGTCGACCAGGTGCTGACCGGTGGCACCGCCGCCGCCGGGGGCGGTGGGGCCACGAGCCTCGCGCGGATGATCGGCGGCACCAAGGGCAGCCACATCGTCGTCGACCCGTTCCCCGGTGCGCCCGTCGACGCCCTCTACGTAGAAGCGCGGCGAGACGGCCGCCCGTACTTCATCATCCCCTGGAACGGCCAGTACCTGATCGGCACCACCGACGTCCGCTACGAGGGGGACCTTGACCGGGTGGTGGCCAGCGAGGAGGAGATCGCCTATCTCCTCGAGGAGACCAACCGGGTCATCCCGACCGCCGACCTGACGCGCGAGTCGGTCCGCTACACCTACTCGGGGGTCCGGCCGCTGCCGTACCAGGCGGAGGGCGCCGAGGGCGCGATCACCCGGCGGCACATCGTCCACGAACACGCGCCGAGCCACCGCGGGCTGCTCTCGATCGTCGGCGGCAAGCTGACCACCTACCGCAACCTCGCCGAGCAGGCGGTCGACGCCGCCGTCCCCAAGCTCGGCCGGGCGGTGCCGCCGAGCGACACCGCCCGCGTCCCCCTCCCCGGCGCCCGCGCGGCCGACGGCGCCCCGGGCGACCGCGACGCCACCCGGGAGCGCCTGACGGAGGCCGCCGCGGGGCTGGGGCTCTCGGCGGAGACGATCGACCACCTGGCTCGCACCTACGGGGCCCGCGCCCAGGCGATCGTCGCGCTGGCCGCGGCGGAGCCGGACCTAGGGGTCGCGATCGCGCCGGAGACCGGCGCGATCGCCGCCGAGGTGGTGCTGGCGATCCGGGAGGAACTGGCCGAGACGCTCGGCGACGTGCTGCTGCGGCGGACGATGGTCGGCCTGGGTCGCGAGGTGGGGATCGGCGCCGACGAGCGGGCCGCCGACGTCGCGGTGCGCCACCTCGGCTGGGACGCCGCCCGGGCGGCCGAGGAGGTCGCCGCCTACCGCGTCTTCGTCGAGCGGTACAACCCGCAGTCGCTGCGCCAGGCGCCGGCCCAGGTGGTCTGACCGACGGCGCGGGCGTGTGCTGACCACCGGTGAGGCCCGCGTTGTCGGGTCTCCGGGTGGGCGGCGGTGACAGCCTCTCCCCCGCGCGTCTCTTGACTCAGGAGCGACCCTGGTGCGCCAGCTGACCTTCGTCCGGCACGGAAAGCTGGAGTGGCGCGAGGTTCCCGCGCCGCGGATCGAGGGGCCGGGCGAGGCGTTGGTCCGTCCGATCGTGGTCGCCACCTGTGACCTGGACGCGGTGATGCTCGCCGCGCCGTCGCCGCTGTTCCGCGGGCCGTTCCCGATCGGCCACGAGTTCATCGCCGAGGTCGCGGAGGTGGGCGAGGCGGTCCGGTCGGTGCGACCCGGGGACCGGGTCGTGGTCCCGTTCCAGCTCAGCTGCGGCGCCTGCGGGCGCTGCCGACGTGGCCTGACCGGGAGCTGCGAGACGGTGCCGCACCGGTCGATGTACGGCCTCGGCCGTCTCGGCGGTAGTCACGGTGGGGCGCTGTCCGACCTGGTGCGTGTCCCCTTCGCCGAGCACATGCTGGTCGCCGTGCCCGACGGCGTGGCGCCGGTGACCGTCGCGAGCGCCAGCGACAACCTTCCCGACGCGTGGCGCACGGTCGGTCCCGCCCTGCGCGAGCGCCCGGGGGCCACCGTGCTCGTGGTCGGTGGGAGCGCCGCGAGCATCGGCCTCTACGCCGCGGGGATGGCGGTCGCGCTCGGCGCCGGGGCGGTCGACTACCTGGACACCGACCTGGGACGGCTCCGGCTGGCGGAACGGCTCGGCGCCAACCCGGTGGACGGACCGCCACCGCGGCGGCTTGGCCCCTACGCGGTGACGGTCGACGCCAGCGGCGACCCCGCGGGTCTGGCCTGCGCGCTCCGCTCGCTGGAGCCGGAGGGGGTCTGCACGGGGTCGGCCATCTACTTCGGGCAGGGTGTCCCGCTCCCGCTCTGGGAGATGTACGACGGGTGCGTCACCTTCAGGACCGGCCGGGCCCACGTCCGGCGTGACATCCCGGAGGTGCTCGCGCTGATCGGCGCGGGGCGCTTCCGGCCCGAGGTCGTGACCGGCGCGGTAGTCGGGTGGGAGGACGCGCCGGAGGCGCTGCTCGAGCCCGGTGTGAAGACCGTGGTGGTCCGCGACCCCGCGGCTTGACAGGACACCGACGGGGCGGCGAGTCGGTGATCGGTGCGTCCCTGCGGGCCGGCCCGCGGGTGGTGGCGGAGTACCGGGAGGAAGACGGGGTGTTGATGCTGGCGGAGCTACGGCAACAGGTGGTGGAGGTCGGGCTGGCCGCGCTGGCGGCGGGGGTGGTCCACGGCACGGCCGGGAACATGAGCGTGCGCGACCCGGCGACGCGCCTGATCGCGATCTCGCCGAGCGGGATGCCGTACCCGACCGTCACCCCGGCCGACGTGGTCGTGGTCGACGAGGACGGCACCGTCCACGACGGGCACCGCAAGCCCAGCAGCGAGACGCCGCTCCACACGATGGTCCATCGTGCCCGGCCGGACGTCGGGGCGGTGGTCCACACCCACTCGCACTTCTCGACGGTGGTCAGCACGATCCGCGACACGCTGCCGCCGATCCTGACCGAGGTCTGCCAGGTCATCGGCGCCCGGGTGCCGGTCGCCCGCTACGCCCTGAGTGGGACGCCGGACTTCGGCGAGGCGGTGCTGGAAGCCCTGCCGGCGGCCAGTTCGGCGGTGCTGCTGCGCAACCACGGCCTGCTGACCTGGGGGGCGGACTTCGACGAGGCGCTCGCCGTCGCCGAGATCGTGGAAGAGGCCGCGAAGGTCTACGTCCATGCCCTGAGCGCGAACGGGGGGCGGGAGCCGTCACTGGTGCCCGAGGGCCTGATCCCCGAGATGCACGAGCGGTTCCTCAGGGAGTACGGCCAGGCCCCGGCGGGGAGCGCCTGACGCGCCGAGCGAGGGACCGGCGTCGGACTTGATCGGTCCCGGTGAGGTGTTTGAGCGCCGACGGCGCGGTGACGGGACACGCCGTCCTCGCGGGGACGGGTGTGTCCCGTCCTACCGTCCGGTCGGCTCACCGACCGACGAGAAGCGGGGCGCCCCCTGGGTGCCGAGGCGCGAAGGGGTGGGTGGCGTCGCCTCGCCCCTGAAGCGGGCGACGAGGGCGGCGGCTTCGCTCTCGCGCCCGCGCGGGATCGGCACCCGGACCGGCTCGGTTCGGGTGGTGCGGGTGGGAATCACGCCCTCGCTGTAGGTGCGCGTCACCGCATCGAACCGGATCACCGGCGGGTCGCCCTCCTCGATCTCCACCGCACCGAGCCCGAGGTTGAAGCCGGCCAGGGGCGTGAAGGTCCCCTGCGAGAAGACGCCCATGGGGCCGATTAGGACTTCGCCCCCGCGTTCCGCCCGCCGCTTGTGGCGCCACCAGCCGATCGCCAGCACGTTGGCCGCGGCCAGGATCCCCACTCCGACCATCAGCGCGACCACCAGCCCGAAGGCGGTCATGCTGCCGGCCAGGAGGCCGAAGAGCAGGCCGAATACCGGACCTGCGCCCATCCCGAAGAGCACCAGGTTCCGGGCTTCCCGCCGGGCCCGCCGCCACTCGTTGGCCGCGAACCGCGCCCCCTCGCCGGTGTCGACGGCCCACCGTGCCCAGTGACCTCCATCGAGGAGCTGGGCCAGGCTCGTCCCGTAGATCCGCCCGAAGATGGCGACGATCGGCAGGACGACCACGGCGGTCGCGAGGAAGATGGCGCCGACGGCCCAGGTGATCCAGGGGGCCCCGGCCAGGGCGAGCCCGACCGTGACGATCGCGTCGAGCGCATAGAAGCCGAGCAGCCCGATAACCATCGGGCGGATCGGGTTGCCCGGCATGAGCCGTAACCAACGAATGATGGGCGCCACCGTCGTTCCTTGTTCCTTCTGTCGCTGTCGCCGCCGGTCGGACCCGTCGGCGATCCCCGACCCCTTAGGCCTTGCGGGAGGAGGACGTGGCCCGGACCGCCTCGGTTCCGAGACGGGCACGGCGAGTGGCAGCCGGACCACTGCGCCCCGGCTGGCGCCCGCTCACCTGTGGGCTACGACGACGCGGACCCCACCCGACCGCTGCGGTACAGCCAGTCACGGCGCCCGGGACCTGGGCACTTCGTCGTCCGATCACTGCAGAGGGGCACGACCCGGCGGCGGCGCCTGGAACCGTAATGGGGCGCCTGGGGACGGTCGCCTGACGCCCGGGAGGGTGATGACGCTCCCTAGTCAGTCATCGGCAGCGGCTCGGCAGAGGCCATGAAGGCCAGCGTCTGGTCGAGGTCGACGATCCCGGCGTCGGAGCCGAGACCGGTGATCACCTGGGCGGCGGCGGCCGTGCCGAGGCGGCCGGCGCGCTCCAGGTCCCAGCCGTTGAGCAGGCCGACGATGAACCCCGCGCAGTAGGCGTCGCCGCAGCCGGTCGAGTCGACGACCGGGGTCTTCAGAGCCGGCAGCCGCAGTTCGCCGCCGGGGACGTCGGGTCCGGCGATCGAGCTGCCCTGGTCGCCCATCTTGAAGACGGTGTGGCCGACGCCCCGGTCGAGGAAGAAGCGGATCACGTCTCCGCGGTCCTCGAGGCCGCAGATCCGGCGGGCCTCGTCCAGCCCGGGCATGAAGTAGTCGACGAAGGGCAAGCAGGGCGTGAGGACGTCGAGCAGATCGGGGCGCTCGGTCTGGATCAGGTCGAGGGTGACGGTGACCCCGTGCGCCCTGGCGTGCTCGAGCACGCGCCGGGTCGGCTCGCCGTCGAGCCGGGGCATCAGGTAGGTGCCGCCGAAGTGGAGGTGGCGGGCGGCGGCGATCGCGTCGAGGTCGAGGTCGTCGAAGGTCAGCGCGCCGTTGGCGCCGAGGACGTGGAGGGCGGGGCGCTCGCCGTTGGGACGGATCGGCAGCATCGTCGCCGAGGTCTGGACGCCGGCCTTGACGACCAGGTGGCTGGTGTCGATCCCGTAGCGGCCCATCGTGTCGAGGATGAAGGAGCCGGCCGCGTCGTCGCCCACGGCCCCCATCGCCTGGACCTCGGCGCCGAGCTTGGCGAGGTCCACGCTCGTCCCCGCGGCCGTGCCGGCGACGGTGAGGCGGATCTCCTCGAGCAGGTCGAGGTCCTGCCCCGGCGGGATGCGGGTGACGGGTCGGCCGAGCACGTCGAGGATGTGGATCCCGAGACTGACGACATCGGCCATGGCCTGCTGCATCCCTCCGGCGCGGAAACAGGGTCGGATCGGCGCCCGATTATCCGGCCGCAGGCGCGATACCGGAAGGGCGGATCGGCCCGTCGTCGCCGCATCGTCGTGCGCCCGTTCCCGGGGGGAGCAGTCGGTGCGAAGGCGAGGGAGGCGACCGCTCCCGGGCACGCGAACCGCCGCGGACGGACGCCGGAGGCGATGCGACGGACTGGCAGCCGAACCGTCGAACGGGATATCGAGTGTCTGTCCGCTGGGTAGACCGAGCGACTCCCAGGACTCGCGGCCATCGGCCGCCTCGGTCCCGGGCAGGGGCGTGTCACGCCCTGAGCCGCGTGACGAAGCCGCCTCAGGGGGGACGACCGCCCGCGGCCGCGCATCGTCGCGATCGCGTCGACCCGACGACGACGGTGTCGCCTGGCTCGGCGCCCTCAACGTGAATCGGCCCAAGGAACCCAGCGCGATGCCAGGTGATATCGGGGGGCGACGCTGGTCATCCCGCGTGAGATGGCTGCGGCGACGTCGACGGCTACCGCTCCCCCGACCGCAGGTGGCGGGCACGAGGAGCGCGCCGATCATCCCAGCGTGCTCCCTCCCTGTCCGGCGGCGGTGCCGTCGTCCTGAGACGGACTTGTCGGCACCGGAGTCTCCCGCTCCCGGCCGCGTGCCCGTCCCGGCTTTGGGCGCCCGACGCCGGTCGGCACTCCCGGTCCGCCCCAACCGGATTCAACCGCGGGACCTACGCGAGACCCACGCATCACCGATTGCGTGGGCCTAATGGCTGACCTAGGATGGTTGCCTCAAGTGGTGACGGAGGGACCCACATTTCCGGGTGATTCTTATGGGACGCTCCGAGCGGGGCGATGTCCTCGGCTTTGGCGACCTGCTGCGACGCTTCCGGACCGCCGCGGGATTGACGCGGGAGGAGCTGGCTGACCGCTCGGGGCTGAGCGCACGCGGCATCAGCGACCTCGAGCGTGGCGTGCGGGCCTGTCCCCGCCCCAGCACCCTCCGTGAGCTCGCCGACGCCCTGGGGTTGACGCCCGCCGACCGTGCCGACTTCATCGCCGTCGGTCGCGACTCGTCGCGGCCCGCCGAGAACGCCGCGCCGGAGCGAAGCGGTGGGCTCGGCGTGGCGCCGCCGCCCGTGGCGCTGGACGCGCTCGTCGGCCGGGAGGACGACCTCGCCGCGGCCCAGGCAATGCTCCGCCGTCCCGACGTTCGACTCCTCAACCTCACCGGTCCGGGCGGGGTCGGCAAGACTCGGCTCGCGATGGCGATCCTCGCCGAGGTGGCCCCGTCGTTCGAGGATGGCGCCCGGTTCGTCGCTCTCGCCACCGTGACGAACCCCGAGATGGTCCTCGCGAGCATCCGCCAGGCCCTCGGGTTCGAGGAGTGGCCCGGCCGGACGGTGCTTGAGGGACTTCGGACCGCGCTGCGCGACCGCCACCTGCTGCTTGTGCTCGACAACATGGAGCAGGTGATCGCCGCGGCCGCCGACCTCACCGCGTTGCTGGCGGGCTGCCCGGACCTCAAGATGGTCGTCACGAGCCGGGTGCGGCTCAGGGTCGGGGGCGAAGAGGTCTATCGGGTGGCGCCGCTGGCCGTCCCCGCTTCGGCCTCGGCGTCGGTGGCCGAGAGCATCGACGAGTACGGGGCCGTCGCGCTCTTCAAGGCGCGGGCTCGGACCGTTCGACCGGACCTGACCCTTGGGGCCGACCACGCCGAGACGGTGGTCCAGATCTGCGGGCGGGTCGACGGTCTACCGCTCGGCCTGGAGCTGGCCGCGGCCCGCCTCGCCGTCCTCCCCCCGGGGCAGCTCCTTGCCCGGCTCGAACGCCGGCTGCCGCTGCTGACCGGTGGGGCGCGCGACGCACCGGGTCGGCACCGGACCCTGCGCGACGCCGTTTCCTGGAGCTACGACCTGCTGGACCCCGCCACGCAGGTGCTCTTCCGCCGTCTCGCGGTCTTCGTCGGCGGCTGGACGTTGGAGGCGGCGGAGGCGGTCGCCGGCGACGGCGGAGGCCGTGACACACTCGACGGTCTGACGGACCTCGTCGACGCCAGCCTGGTGCGCCAGGTCGACGCCTCGGACGCCGGGGAACCACGGTTCGGGCTGCTCGAGACCATGCGGGAGTACGCGACAGAGCTGCTCGCCGCGAGCGGCGAGGCGGACGTGGTGCGCGACCGCCACGCCGCCTACTACCTGGCGCTTGCCGAGGTGGCCGAGCTGGCGCTGCGACGTTCGGAGCAACTGGTCTGGCTGGCACGGCTCGACGCCGAGCGGGATAACCTGCGGGCGGCGGCCGACCGCTTCCTCGCGTTGGGGGACGCGGACGGCGCGATGCGCATCGGCGGCGCGCTCTGGTTCTACTGGTGGATCCGGGGCGCCTACGCCGAAGGCCGGGCGCGGCTCCGGGCGGCTCTTGACCTGCCCGGCGGGCAGGAGCCAACGGCGGTGCGGGCGAAGGCGCTCAACGCCGACGGCGTCTCGGCGCTCAGCGAAGGTGACGCCGATGGGGCGATCGGGCGCCACCAGGAGGGGCTGGCGATCTGCCGCCGCGTGGGCGACGAGGGCGGTGCCGCATTCTCCCTCCTCTGCCTCAGCGCGTGCTTTCTCACCCGCGCCGATCTGGTTCGAGGTGAGTCCGCCGCCGCGGAGAGCCTGGCGATCTACCGTCGCCTGGATGATCGTTGGGGGACCGCCGGCACGCTCTGCAACCTCGCGAGCATCGCATTGCTAGGCGGCCACCGCGCCCTGGGCGCCAAGTTGTTGGATGAGAGTCGAGCGGTCGCCCTGGAGCAGGGGGACCGATGGCAGATCAGCCTTGCCTTGTCCAACCTGGCCAGACTTGCCTTCGAGGCGGACGAGGACCGCCGGGCCGCCGCCCTGGCGGAGGAGTCCGTGGCGCTGGTTCGCGCCCTTGGGGATCGGCGGGACCTGCCGGGCACACTCGGGACCTTGCTCTTGACATCGCTGCGCCTTGGGGAGATCGACCACGCTGCGTTCCTCGCGGAGGAGATGATGGCAACGGCCCGAGAGACGGGCGACTCGGGCGGGCTCGCGTTCGCCCACTCGTGCCGAGGACTCGTGTCCGACGCACGGGGGGACGCCGAGGGTGCGCTCGCGCACCGTATCGCCTGCCTCCGCGTCGTTGTGGCGTGCGGCGAGGATATCTCCCTCCCCGACGCGCTGGAGTCGATCGCGGCGCTTGTCGGGCCACGGGGTCAGGCTGCGGCCGCCGCTCGTTTCCTCGGCGCGGCGGCCGCCCAGCGGGAGACACTCGGCGTTCCGCTGTCGCCGCGTGACGGGGCAGCGGTTGCGGTCACCGAGGCGGCGTGTCGCGCCGCGGCGGGGGACAGCGCCTATGCGGCGGCCGTGGCGGCCGGCCGAGCGCTGTCCCTCGAGGCGGTGTGCGCCGAGGCCTTCGCGCTGGAGATCCTCACCGAGCAGGCCGAAATCAGGCCGCCCGAACCTGCCGCTGTCGAATCGGGCAAGGGTCATCCCGCCCGCGATGGCCGGACCTCCGGGGACGTCGGGCTCTCGCCGCGGGAGCTCGCCGTGCTGCGCTTGGTGGCCGAAGGGCGGCGAGACCGGGAGATCGCCGCGGACCTCTTCCTCAGCCGCCGCACCGTCACCTCCCACATGACGAGCATCCTGACCAAGCTCGACGTGCCCTCCAGGGCGGCCGCCGTCGCCCTCGTGGCCCGCCGCGGTCTGCTCTAGGGACGCTCCCGCCCCGGACGCGCCATCGGTCATTAGACGGACTCCGGCTTTTCGGAGGTGGTATCGGGCGGCGCCGGCGGCCATGTCCGCAGGGGACAAGTCGGCCGTGACCCCGCGGGCCAAAGCAACGGTGGTCACCCGGATTCCGTCCTACTCCCCTGCGCAGGATACGTAGGGCCGGCCGCCCGGGTACGCCCGGCCGAATACGCTGTTTCTACGATGTGGCGTCTGGCTCGTGGGCGGACGATGGGGCCATACACGCCGATCCGGCTCCGCCCTCCGCGGCGTGGAGGGCGGTGGTCGGCGGGTCCGGAACCCTCGCGCGACACGACGGGAGCAGACGCCATGTTCTCAAGGATGTCCAGCCGGGAGAGTGGGGCGGACGAGCGACGGCCTCAGGTGGTCCACGACGAAGGGACACCGCCTCGCCCGGAGACCGGGCGAACGGGCGACGGGCCGCAGGTCTCCCGCCGATCGGTGGCGACGTCGGTCGCCGTCCTGGCGCTGGCGCCGGTCGGTGCCGGCCTCCGCCTCCCGTCCGCCGCGGCTGCCCCGTCCGGACCGGTCGACGACGGCGGGCAGGGCAAGCTGCCGACCAACGAAGAGCTGGCCCGGCTGTTCTTTGACGAGCTCCACACGGCGGGCGACCTTGACATCGCCGATACGATTGTGGCGCCCGACGCCGTGATCCACACCCCGTCCGGGGACCTCGAAGGGCCGGAGGGGATCCGCGGGCTGGTCACGCTGTTCCGGACCGCCTTCCCCGACGCCGCCTTCCCGATGGAGGACGTGGTCTCCGCCGGCGACCACGTCATCGTCCGGTGGTCGATGTCGGGCACGTCTCGCGGGGACTTCCAGGGCGTCCCGCCGACCGGGGAGCAGGTGACTACCACGGGCATCACCATCCTCCGGACCCGGGCCGGGCGCATCACCGAGGACTGGGTCCACTTCGACGGGATGGGCCTGATGCAGCAGCTCGGCGTCGTGATGGTCTAGAGTGCGTCTGCAGAACCCTGGGACCGGGACGTCCCCCGACTTGCCCGGATGCGCCGTCCGGCCGCGATCCAGGCAGCCGGACGGCCGGAGGAGGGACCCCGCCATGCGCCGCCTGCCGCTGCTGCGCCCCGTCTTCGCCGTGCTGCTGGTTGCCCTGCTCGCGGTCCCCACCGCGGCGCGGGCGCGGGACGCCGCCCTGTCGGACCATGGGGCGGCGCTGCCTAAGGGTGCGGTCTGGGAGCCGCTCGCCATGGCGAGGGTCGACGCGCTGCCCGCCGCGCCGGTAGACATCGGGTTGGACCGGATCACACTGGGCCCGGGCGTGGGCTTCCCGATCGAGCCGGGCGACCCGTCGATCGAGCCTAGCGACCCGTCGCTGGCCATTGTCCACGTCGAGTCGGGCGAGCTGACCATCCGCTACGCCGCCGCAGTGGAAATGCTGGCGACACCGAAAGTGGTCGCCTGGGACACCTTTGTGGTCGCTGCGGGTGATCATATCGTCGGCCTGCCGACCTCCGGGGGCGAGCTCCGCAACGACGGCTCGGCACCGGCGGTGTTGCTGGTCTTCGGCGTCGTCCCGGCCGGCGCCGGGGTGGCTCCCCTGGCGGCCGTCGCCGGGGAGGCGGCCGGGGACGCGGAGGGATCCCGGGCGCCCGACGGGCTGAGCCACCAGCCGCTGGCCTTCGGTCA
>CADCWG010000058.1 GCA_902806335.1 uncultured Thermomicrobiales bacterium
GGGAGGTGTGTCGTCTCTTTGAGCGCCGGAGGCTCTCGTGCCCGTCCTCCCAGGATGCCTTCTTTAGCCCAGCTGGGCACAGTTCGTCGTGATGCTTCCCGATCACCCGGCGGTGGCGCCGGCTCACCCGCTCGGGTGTCACCGGAACCGCATTCGCGACCGGGTGGTGTTCGATTAAGTTGCCGCCGCGTTGGTGCACGGCTCCTGCCACGGACGGATCGCCATGCCGGGCTGCTCTGACCGCACGATCCGGCGACGCGTGCGGGCGTGGGCGGAGGCAGGTGCGGCCGAGCAGCTGCACGCTAGGGGGCCCGCGCAATACGACCGGCGGGTCGGGCTCGGCCTGGATGTGCTCGCGGTGGACGGCTGCATCGTCGAGGCGCCGTGCGGCGGGAAGCGGGCCGGGCGATCTCCGATGGATCGCGGCAGGCAGGGTCCCTAACGCTCCTCCCTGACCGACGCGCACGGCATCCCGCTGCACCCGGTCTCGGCCGGGGCCAACCGGCACGGCGCTCCCCTCCTCGCGCCCACACTCACCGGACTCGACGCGCCGGGACCGCTGCCGGGCGACGCGGCCGTCCACGTTGGCCGCGGCTACGACGGGGCGCCCACCCGCCGCCTGCTTGACGGCTGCGGGATCACCGCCGTCATCGCCCGGAGGGGCGTTCCCGCGCCGCTCCAGGTCGGCGGCCGGTGGGTGGTCGAGCGCACCCAACCGTGACTGAACCGCTTCAGCAGAATTCGCCGCTGCACGGAGCGATCCGGCATCGTCCTCGTCCCCTACCTCTTCCCGGCCGCCGCCGTCGTCACCACCCGCCGCCTCATCAACGAAGCGCGCAACCGCTTTCCATGGGCCAGTCGCCCGGCGACCCGCAGATTCACGTGACGCCTTTTGCCGGTCGCTCTCAGCCGTGGCGCTCCTCGCGTCCGTTCGACCGGGCTCCACGCCCTCCCCGCTCGGGTAGCGTCCTGCGTCGGCCCATCAGGCCCCCGAGCAACATCCGGCCCATCTGGTCGCCGATGCCGGTCTTGCCCAGCTCGTCCTGGGTCGCCTGCAGGAGTTCGCCCTCGCGACCCGTCTGGGTCGCCCAGTCGGCGCGCGCGTCGCGGGCTTCCGTGAAGAAGCGGTCAAGCCGGTCGGCCCGGTCGTCGGCGGCGAGGTCGGCGCGAACCTCCTGCAGCTGGGTCACCAGCTGGTCGATCCAGCGGCCGACGGCGTCGCGGTTGGTCAGCAGGATGTCCCGGTGCATGGCGGGACTCCCCGCCGCTAGGCGGGTGACGTCGCGGAAGCCGGTCGCCGAGAGCGTCTTCATGTCTCGCCACGACGGATCGCGGCTGACCGACCGCATCAGAGCCGCCGAGACCACGGCCGGGAGATGGCTGACCCCGGCCACGTAGGCGTCGTGCTCGGTGGGATCGACGAAGTACGACTCGGCGCCGACCGCCGCGATCAGGCCGAGGACAGTGCGGATCGCATCTTCCCCGGCCCGGACCGACGGGCAGACGCACCAGGTTGCGCCCTTGAACAGGTCGGCTTCGGCCGCCTCGATGCTCTGGGCCTTGCCCGCCATGGGGTGGCCACCGACGAAGCTGACCGTCGTGGGGAGGGTCGAGTCGGCCCAGCGGAGCACGTCGGCCTTGGTCGAGCCGACATCGGTGACCACCGCGCCCGCCTGGAGGTGCGGCGCGATGTCGGCGAACAGGTCGCGCATCGTCGCGACCGGGGTGCAGACGACGACGAGGTCCGCGTCGCGGACCGCCTTGTCGAGCCGCCACTCCGCGCGATCGACGGCGTTGATCTTCTGTGCGTACTGCTGCTGAGCCAAGTCGCTGTCGAAGCCGGTCACCTGAAGGGCGCCGTCCTTGCCCTGATCGGCGGACCAGCGGCGAAGGCCGAGACCGATGGAGCCGCCGATCAAGCCGAGGCCGACGATCGTCACGCGTTGCACTGGGACGCTCCTCTTCCGACGACCGTCGCTGCGCGGCCGTGTGTCTCTACCGGTCTACGTCGGCGGCTGGGGCGCGATCTCGACCGTGGCGATCTCCAGGACCCACCCCTCGTCACCGTCTTCGGTCTCCACCCGGATCCAGACACCGCCGGCGCTGTCCGTCTCACGCGGACCGAGGGGCCGGAGCGGGGTGGCGGGCGGGAGGACCGTCAGAACATCGACTCCCGCCGCCTGGCTCGGCTCAGCGCGCAGATTCACCGACTCGTTCGGGTTGGATTCGCGGGTGGCGACGAACGCCTCTCGGGTCGCGGTGGGCGGGGGCGTCTGGGTCGGGGGCGGTGGGACTGTCGCGGTCGGAGGGACCGGGGTCGCCGTTGGGCCGGCGCCTGCATTGGCCCCGGTACCGTCGTCGGGAGCACCGTCGGCCGGCGTGACCGCCGCCACCTGTGCCCGAACCTGGGTCGCGGTCGGCTCGATCTCGGCGGCCACGAAGTCGCTCAGCAGGGGATCGACCTGACCCCAGATGGTGACGAAGACGCCGACGAGCAGGGCCGTGGCCAGCGCCATCGAGAGCCCCACGGCGAGACCCGAGCGGCGACCGTGCTGATCCAGGCGGCGTGACAGACCCGTGCGCTGCATCCGGCCTTTCCGCGGCGAATCCCGCGCCCGGCGCACGACCCGCAGAGTGGACTTCTCTCGGGGCCTGACTATACCACGGGGTCCCGGGACCCCCCTTGCGAGCGGCACGCTCGAGCCGTAGGATCCGGGGTTCGTGCGGACGAGCCACGTGGCCAGGACGCGATAGGTGGTCCCGAAGGGGGTGATGGTGCTCGCGCTGACCCGGGATGACGTGCGACGACTCGTGCCGATGGCCGACGCGGTCGAACTGATGAAGACCGCGCTCGCCGAACTCTCCGCCGGCTACGCGGACTCGCCGCTTCGCACGGTGCTCCGGGTCGCCGGCACGGAACCGGGTACGGGAACCGACGCCCTCTTCATGCCGGCATCCGTCCCGGCGACGGGCGCCCTCGGGCTCAAGATGGTCGCCGTGAGCAGCGGCAATCCGGCTCGCGGCCTGCCGCTGATCCACGCCGTGGTGGTGCTTGCCGACCCGGAGACGGGCCAACCGCTGGCGATCGTCGACGGGACCTACCTCACCGCGCTGAGGACGGGCGCCGTCTCGGGGGCCGCGACCGACCTGCTGGCTCGACGCGACAGCCGGACGCTGGTGGTCTTCGGCGCCGGCGCGCAGGCTCGCACCCAGGCCGCGGCCGTCCACGCGGTGCGGGACCTGACGCGGATCATCGTCGTGGCACCTCGCCCGGAAGGTCTGGCGCGCTTCCGGGAGGCGATGGTGGCGGAGTGGCCCAAGGTTGCCGCGCTCGTCGAGACGACCAGCGACCCGGGCGCCGTGGCAGAGGCCGACATCGTCTGCGCCGCGACGACGTCCCGAACCCCGGTCTTCGACGATGCCCTGCTCCGACCCGGAAGCCACGTCAACGCCGTGGGAGCGTACACGCCGGCGATGCAGGAGATCCCGGCCGCGACCGTCCGCCGCGCGACCGTGGTGGTCGACGTGGTCGAGGCGGCGATGGCCGAGGCCGGTGACCTGGTCATCCCCCTCAAGGATGGCACGATCGGGCCGGAGCACATCCGGCGAGAACTCGGCCAGGTCGTCGCGGGGACCGCGCCCGGCCGCGAGTCGGCCGAGGAGGTCACCTTCTTCAAGTCGGTCGGCAACGCGGTCCAGGACGTCGTCGTGGCCCGGCGGGCCCTCGACCGGGCACTCGAGCTGGGCGTCGGCCAGAAGCTCAACCTCGGTTGACCGACGCCCGCCGGGCCGGACAGGGCGCCGAGGCGATCGACGGTCCCGGCTGACGTTTCCGCAAACCGGTCCCTGAGGACGCAGCCAGCCTTCCTCGTACGTCCTCACGAAGCTGAAGAGCGAGTACAACGACGCGGCGCCCGGCGCCTGATCCGGAGCTCAGTCGCGTCTGGCTGCCGCGATAGCACGTCTCACCCGGGATCAACCTGGACGGATGCGAGACCTGGGCGCGCCGCCGGCCCGGGCGTCCCACGGCGAGCCCCAAGTGGGGAGACGGTGAGAGACGCAGCAGCAGTGTCTGCGGAGGCAGGCTTGGCCTGGTCACCGACAGGGCGCGGTGGTCATCCAGGACGGGGATCAGAGACGATGCGGGCTCGGCACGGATGCCCGCTAGACCGAGAAGACGCCGGGCCGAGGCAGTTCTGCCTCGGCCCGGCGCACGGTCATACTGAGTCACTGTGGCGCCGGCATGGATGGCTAGTCGCCGGCGAGCGGCAGGACCTCCCGAAGCGGCAGGACGGGCGGCGCGTCGACCAGCTTCGACTCGAAGTCCTCGGGGTAGGTATGAAGCAGCCCGAGCAGCGGGGCCGGCGCCACCTGGCCGAGGCCACAGAGCGACAGCTCGATGATGTGCTTGCTCGTACGCTCGATCAGCGGCAGGTCGGCACGGGTGCCGCGCCCGAGACGGATCCGGTCGAGGATCTCGACCAGCGCCGGGTTACCGAGGCGGCAGGGCACGCACTTGGAGCACGACTCGTAGCGGTTGAAGGCCGTCATGTAGCGGGCGAAGTCGACGGCGTCGACCGACTCGTCGAAGATGACGAACCCGCCCGAGCCCAGCATGCCGCCGAATGGCGTCATGGAGTCGAAGTCGAGCGGCACGTCCAATTGCTCCGCCTTCAGCGGGCCGGCTGAGACCCCACCGGTCTGGATCCCCTTGAACGTGTACCCGTCGGCCATACCGCCCCAGACCTCGTCGATGATGGTCCGCAGCGAGATACCCATCTCGACTTCGACGAGACCCATCGTCTTCACCGGACCCATCACGGTGACGAGCTTGGTACCGGTGCTCTTCTCGGTACCGATCCCGGCGTACCAGGCGCCGCCGTTGCTGACGATGTCGGGCACGTTGGCCAGCGTTTCGGTGTTGTTGGCCACGGTGGGCCGCTTCCAGAGCCCCTCTTCCACCGACCGGGGCGGCTTCGTCCGCGGCTGTCCCCGCACCCCCATGATGGAGTACATCAGCGCGGAGCCTTCGCCGCAGATGTAGGCGCCGCCGCCCGTGCGCAGGCGGAAGGCGACGTCCTTGCCAGAGCCGAGGACGTTCTTGCCGATCAGCCCCAGCCGCTCCGCGTCCTGGACGGCCTTGCGGAACCGGGCGATCGCCAGCGGGTACTCGCCCCCAACGTAGTTGTAGCCCCGCTCGGCGCCGACCGCGACGCAGGCGATCAGGATCCCTTCGAGGATCCGGTGCGGGTCGCCCTCGTGGAGGCGGCGATCCTTGTAGACGTTGGGCTCACCCTCGTGGCTGTTGCAGACGACGAACTTCGGCCGCGCCTTCGCCTTGCGTCCGCTCTCCCACTTGATGCCGGCCGGGAAGCCGGCTCCGCCCCGCCCCCGGACGTTCGAGGCGGCGACCTCCGCGACAGTCTCCTCCCCCGAGAGGTCGAACAGCACCTTGAGGTAGGCGCTGTACGCGCCGTTGGCGATGGCCTCTTCGATCGAGTCCGGATCAATCACCCCGTGGTTGCGGAGCAGGATGCGGCGCTGGTGCTTGAAGAACGGATGGGCGTCGAGCGGTGGGACGCCGTTGAACGGCTCGTCGCCGCGCACCCCGAAGGCACGGTCCTCGAGCCGGCCCGCGAGCAGGTCCGGGACGTCATCGGGCTCGATGTTGGCGTAGACGATCGGCGGCTGGCCGGGCCGCTGGATCTCCACCCAGGGCTCGATCCACATCGCCCCGTTGCCGCTCGTCTGGCGGACCGTGGACCCGGACCCGGCAAGCTCGCGTCGACAGGCGTTGTAGACCTCGACCGCACCCTTTGCGATGGACGAACTGTCGATCCCGACCGAGACGACCATGCGGTCGCCGCCCCAGAGGTTGCGCCAGGACTCGGTCGCCTCGCGCTGGATCGCTTCGAACTCGGCGCGGCTCGTCGCCTTCCGCAGGGGCTGCCGTGCCGACCGGGCGCCGGGCGACTCAGGAGACGTGGGCGATGTGGGGATCGATGCCATGGACTCTCTCCTCGCCCTGGCGCGCCGCGATGGCGCGCTGAAGGACGTCGTTGAGCTTCTCGGGCGTCAGCTGGCCGTGGTAGGCATCGTCGAGCTTGACGATCGGTGCCCGGTCGCACACACCGAGGCAGCCATCGACGACCTGGACGGTGAGCGCGCCATCCGCCGTCGTGTCGCCGTCGCCGACGCCGTACCGCTCGGCGAGGTCGTCGACCAGGGCCGTCGAACCGCCGACATAGCAGGCCATGCCGTGACAGACGAGCATGAAGTGCCGGCCGCGGGGCTCGGTGCGGAAGTCGGCGTAGAAGGTGAGCAGACCGTAGACCCGGTTGGCGGTGGTGCCGAGGTGCTCGGCGACGATCTCGGCCGCCTCGAGCGAGACCCAGCCGAAGTGCTCGTTGATCTCCTGGAGGGCGTGCAGGATCAGTTCCTGCGCCTCCTGGTGGTCCGAGTAGGTGATATGCGAAACCATCTCCCGGACGACGTCGAGGTCGATCTGACCGGGTGCGTGTTGGTCCAAAGCCTGCCTCGCTCGCCGGCAACGGAACCGTGTGCCGTGCCCTATTCCCGTGCCAGAGACACCGTCACCGTGAGCAAAATCACGAACTATGCCGAGTATAGGAGGGGGCAGAACCGGGGTCAACGCGACCCCGACGGCGCCCGTAGCCTGCGTCGGACACGGTTCGCCCCCGCCGCGGACGCGGCGAGGGCGGAGAGGGTCGACCCCAGCGTTCGGCTACGGGTAGACTCGTGCTCTGCGCTAGGCGACGCCGAACACCTGCCTGAAGTCCCCGTCGAACCCGGCCAGAAACTCGTGCATGTCCACGACGTCCGCCGCCGAGACCGGCTTCCCGTCTCCCGTCGCGGGCAGCGCTTCCAACTCCGGCAGCGCCCGCTCGGGGATGGACGGCGGTGCCTGGTCGCTGAGCCGGCGGAGTGCGAGTTGCGCCTCGTCGGCGTCGCCGTCGTTGAGAACCGCGGCGACGAAGTTCCGGGCGTGGCACTCGGTGCATTCGACGACCATCATCCACATGTCCGGCTTGCGGGACAAGACCTGGATGTCGTCCTGGGCATAGTCGTGATGGCAGACACCACATCGCTGCATTCGGTTCAGCACGACCCGCTTGATCTGCGTCTCGGGAGCCGGGCTCGGGCCCTGATGGTCCATATCGTCTCCGGGAGGCCCGCCGGCCGGCTGACCGCCGGGCCTCGGCCTTGCCCTCGTCGGGCAGGCGCTACTTATTGCTACCCCGCTTCCGGTCGAAGTCCTCGAAGTCGAGCGTGTTGATGAAGTCGCGGAACACGGACAACTTCTCGTCCTCCGGTCCCGCCGCTTCTTTCGACCGCTCCCGGTCCGCTTCGACCGCGGCCGGCGTGGCCCCCTCATCACGGTCGCCGTCACCATCGCCGTCGAGCGTCACTCCGGCCCGCTCCATCACCGCCTCCTCGACGAGGATCGGGACCTGAGCGCGAACGGCGAGGGCAATCGCGTCGCTCGGTCGGGAGTCGATCTCGACCGCCCGCTCGCCCTGCTGGACGACGATGCGGGCGTAGTAGATCTCCTCGTTGAGGTCCGTCACCAGGATGCGCTCGACGGTCCCGCCGAGGTCCCCGATCACGGTCTTCATCAGGTCGTAAGGCAAGGGACGTGCCGCTGACACGCCCTGCAGTTCCATCGCGATCGCCTCGGCCTCGTAGCTGCCGATCCAGATCGGGAGATGCCGCTCGCCCTCGACCTCCTTAAGGATCACGACTCGCTGCTGGGTCACCAGACTCACGCGAATGCTTTCCACGACGGTCTCGATCATCGGAGGGCCCTTTCGGCGTCGTCCGAGCGCCCGGCGGCGGGGAGGAATTGCGAGGGCGAGAGGCGAATCAGGTCGGAATCGGGAGCGGGATCACGCTTGCGCCCACCCTTCTCCCTGTCCGTATTCTACCGCAGACCGACCCGGCGCCGCCGCGCCCGGGCCACCGTCGGGACGCGAGCCGGCCCTGGTCAAGACGTGCCGACCGAGTTCCTTGCTACCCCGGGATGCCCGGGTAGTCCTCGTGCGGAACCAGGCCGAAGTCGTCGAGGGGCCAGTAGGTCAGGAGCGCCTTGCCGACGATGGCGTCGACCGAGACGATGCCAAAGGTGCGCGAGTCGGAGCTGTTGGCGCGGTTGTCCCCGAGGACGTAGACGGCGCCCTCCGGGACCTCGACGGCATCACAGGCGCGCCGAGGGCAGGTGGTCGCCGTCCCGGCGAGGTACGGCTCGTCGAGGCGTCGGTCGTCGACGAAGACCCCGCCGTCGCGGATCTCGACCGTCTCCCCTGGCAGGCCGATCACGCGCTTGATGTACGGCTTGTCCGAGTCGTCTGAGACCGGAGGCTCGAAGACGACAATGTCGCCGCGCTCGGGGGGCGAGAACGGGTAGAACGTCCACTCGTCGTCGTGCTCGATCCCGGGCAGCCAATCGACCGCCGCGTTGGCGTCGAAGTGACGGTACGCGTTGCGGTTGACGAGCAGTAGTTCCTGGTCGTGGAGGTTCGGCGTCATGCTCCGCCCGTCGACCCGAAAGTTGAGCACCAGCAGCCGCACCCCGACGAAGATGACCGCCGCCAGGAGGATCGTCTCGACTACTTCCCGGGCGCCGCGCTTGACCCCGTCGCGGCGGCGAGGGAGTGGCGGCGGGGACTTCTGGGGCTCGTGGATGTCCGCTAGGGACGCGCCCTCTGATCCGGGGGTCCCCGACTCGAGCCGGTCGTCCGGCGAGGAATAGGCGAGCCCGATCGGCGGCGCCTCCTGCGCCACGCCCGGCTCCCCGCGCCAGGAGCGGTCCGCCGGGCGTCGCTGCTCGCCGCCGTCCATTGCTGTCTCACCCCCGAAGCGTCCTTGACGCCTTGTCGCCCTCGTCTGTCCGTCTTCGCCTCGTCAGGACGCCGCTGTCACCCCGTCGGTTCCCGCGTCGCCCGGTTCAGCGGCCAGCGACGACGCACCGGACGGACGCCGGATGATACTCCCTGGGATCACGCCGCCAAGACCAGATGTCAGTTGTGATCGCACGCCGCTCAGGTCTCGAGGAGCCAAACGGCGACCGGTCCTCCGACCGCGACGGCGTCGCGCCGTCGCCGGCTCGGCGGCTGACGGACGGTGACTCGGCTTGCTCCCCACGTCCCCTGCTTGCGAACCGGATCGGAGCGTCAACACCGGATAGCACGAGAGGGGCGGCCATCATGGCCGCCCCTCTCATGTCCAAGTCCTGGCTCGAAGATCGACTAGACCTCGTCCGCGCGCATCTCGCGCCGCTCGACGACCTTGGGCTCGTCGATCCGGGTCGCGGCGGTGGTGGTGCCGCCGGAGGACGTGTCGAGTTGACCCGCGTCGTCGGTCGACTGGGTCTTGAACTCCTTGATGCCCTTACCCAGCGCGCCACCGATCTCCGGCAGCTTGCCGGCGCCGAAGATGATGATCACGATCACCAGGACGATCGTGAGTTCCTGCCATCCGAGGCCGCCCATGGTCTTCGCCCTCCTGCCGAGATCTTGCCCGTCGCCGCCGAACGTCCCTTCGGCGAGAGTATAGTGGCCGGCCCGATGCCGACCAAGGTTCTTGTCAGCCGCAGCCGACGTTCAACTGATCAGCGTGCTGACGATCGCGAACACCACGAAGACCGCCGCCGTGGCGATCGTGAACTGGTAGAGGGTCTTCTCGACGCCGCGGCGGGTCTTGTAGATCGAGCTGGAGTCGCCGCCGAATGCGCCGCTGAACGACGATCCCTTGGTCTGGAGCAGGATCACTAGGATCAGGACAACCGAGACGACGATCATCACCAGGTTGATCGCGGTATCCACTGCCGCTGTCCTCTCGCACCGGGACCCACCGGATCCGGTCCTCTAACCGACCAACGCTCCGGGATCACCGATCCAACACTACCACCGTCGACGGGGCGGCGCCATGCCTCACGCCGGCCCAGAGTCCGCCGGCGAGGCGTCGGGGATCGCCGCGACGCCCGGGAGGACGCGGCCCTCTAAGAACTCGAGCGACGCCCCACCTCCGGTCGAGACGTGGTCGATCCGGTCCGTCAACCCAGAAGCGCGAACGGCGGCGACGGAGTCGCCACCGCCGATCACCGTGGTCCCGGCGCACGCAGCGACCGCCTCGGCGATGGCTCGCGTCCCGCGGGCGAAGGCCTCACGCTCGGCCATCCCCAGCGGTCCGTTCCAGAACACCGTTTTCGCGGTGGCGATCACCGCCGAGTAGGTACGTGCCGTCCGGGGCCCGATGTCGAAGGCGGAGCAGTCGGCCGGGATCGCGTCTCGGCCGACGGTCAACGCCGGGCCGTCCGGGGACGGGGCAACCACCACGTCGTCCGGCACCAGTAGGGAGACGCCTCGATCCGCCGCCCGCCCGAGGAGTTCCCGCGCACGGTCCGCCAGGTCCGGCTCGGCGAGCGATCGCCCGATCTCGTCGCCCTCGGCGGCGAGAAACGTGTTCGCCATGCCGCCGCCGAACAGCAGCGCGTCCACCCGGTCGAGCAGGGTGTCGATGACGCCGAGCTTGTCCGACACCTTTGCCCCGCCCAGGACCGCGACGAACGGAGCGGCCGGCCGGGACAGCAGGCCCCCAAGCGCCCGAACCTCGGCGAGCATCAGGTCGCCAGCGTAGGCCGGCAGGATCTCGGCGACGCCGACCGTCGACGCGTGGGCCCGGTGGGCGGCGCCGAAAGCGTCGTTCACGAAGACGTCGGCGAGGGCCGCGAGCCGGCGCGACAGGATCGAGTCGTTGCGTTCTTCGCCTGGCTCGAACCGGACGTTCTCGAGCAGCAGGACGGATCCGGAAGCAAGCCGCGCGGCGATCGCCTCGACGTCGGCGCCGACGACCCCGGGCGCGACCGGCACCGGCCGGCCCAGGAGGGACCCGAGCCGGTCGGCGACCGGCGCGACCCGGAGGCCCTCGACCGGCATCCCCCTGGGACGGCCGAGGTGCGTGACGAGGACCACGCGCGCGCCCCGCTCGAGGAGGCTGCGAACGGTCGGCAGCGCGGCCCGGATCCGCGAGTCGTCGGCCACCTGCGTGCCCGCCAGCGGCACGTTGAGGTCGGCGCGCAGCAGGACGCGCCGGCCCGCGACGTCGGCCGATCGGTGCGAGCGCATGACCATTGACCTTCTCCGCGCCCTTACCCGGCGGGTCCAAAGCCTGCCTCGCACACCAGCGCGGCGAGGTCCGCGACTCGGCACGAGTAGCCCCACTCGTTGTCGTACCAGGCGATCACCTTGACCATCCGGTCGCCGGTGACCATCGTCAACGGGCCATCGACGATCGACGACCGCGTGTCGCCACGAAAGTCGCTGGAAACCAGTTCTTCGTCGGTGAAGCCGAGAATGCCGCGCATGGCCTCGCCGCCCGCGGCGACTCGGAACGCCTCATTGACCGACTCGACTGAGACCGGGTCCCGGGTCTGAGCGACGAAGTCGATGACTGAGACGGTGGCAGTCGGGACCCGAATTGCGAATCCGTCGAACTTCCCTTCTAGCTCGGGGATCACGAGCGAGAGCGCCCTGGCGGCCCCCGACGTTGTCGGAATGATGTTCTGAGCGGCGGACCGCGCTCGGCGGATGTCCTTGTGTGACCCGTCGAGCAGGACCTGATCGTTGGTGTAGGAGTGGATCGTCGTCATCAAACCGTGCTCGATGCCGAAGCTGTCGAGGACGACCTTGGCGGCCGGGGCGAGGCCGTTGGTCGTGCAGGACGCGTTGGAGAGGATGTGGTGCTGGTCCGGGTCGTACGCCTCCTCGTTGACCCCGAGCACCACCGTCAGGTCCTCGTTCTTCGCGGGCGCGCTGATGATCACCTTCTTCGCGCCGGCGTCGAGGTGGGCGCGCGCCTGGGTCGCGTCCGTGTAGCGGCCCGTCGACTCCACGACGAGGTCGACCTCGTGCTCGGCCCACGGGAGAGCGGCCGGATCCTTCTCCGAGAAGACGCGCACCGTTCGCCCGTTGACCGAGATTCCCTCCTCGTTGACGGCGATCTCGGCTTCGTAGCGGCCGTACGTCGAGTCGTACTTGAGGAGATGGGCGAGGGCGTCGTTGCTACTCATGTCGTTGACCGCGACCACCTCGTAGAGGTCACCGTAGCCGCTCTGGTCGATAGCCTTGAAGACCTGACGCCCGATCCGACCAAACCCGTTAATGGCGAGGCGATAAACCATTCGGAACTTCTCCTTCGTGGGCTTTCGCCAGTGCGACCTCAACATGGCACTAGGGCCGTCCTGACGCCGCCGGGGCACTGTCGGCCACCGGCGTTCAGCGGAACCGCTACTGGATGAACGGGGAGAAGACAGGCGCCGGCCCTGGATGCCCACGCCCAGGGGCGATCAGGCGGTCTGGCCGACCAACTCTCGGGCTTCGACCGAATCGCGCTCCGCCGCGGGCATCTGACCCCTGGCGTCGTCAGAGCGAGCGATCTCGAGGAGCGCGGCGGCCAGCTTGTTCGGATCGTGGCGCAGCGGGTTGCCGTCGCTGACCACGTCACGCGCCACGACGCGGACCCGGGAGGCGATCCGGCCGACGTTGTCCGCGGTGACCGGATCGACACGCCACTCGGGACGGATCGCGCTCGACGGCCGCGCGTTGCTGTTGACCAGCGCGACGTCAAGCACCCCCTCGCCCAGGTGGTCGACGATCGTCTGGATATGGTCGGCCGCGGCGAAGTGGTCCGTCTCCCCGGGTTGGGTGGCAACGTTGCAGACGTAGGCGACACGACCGGCGGACCAGCGAATCGCCTCGGTGATGCCGGCGACCTTCAGGTTCGGCAGCACGCTGGTGTAGAGGCTGCCGGGACCGAGCACGATCAGATCGGCGTTGAGGATCGCGCTGAGCGCCGGACCGTAGCCGTCGGGTTCTTCAGGGGCGAGGAAGACCCGCTTGATCGGCGGCTTGTTGTGGGAGATGGTCGACTCGCCCCGGACGGTCGTGCCGTCCACCAGCTCGGCGCAGAGGGTGACGTTCTCGAGCGTCGACGGCAGGACACGGCCGCGCACCGCGAGCACGCGCGCCGACTCGATCACCGCCTGCTCGAAGCTGCCCGTGACCTGGGTCAGCGCCGTGATGAAGAGGTTGCCGAAGCTGTGCCCGCTGAGGGCAGACCCCCCCTGGTCGAAGCGGTACTGGAAGAGCCGGGTGACCAGCGCCTCGTCGTCGGCGAGGGCGGCGATGCAGTTCCGGATATCGCCCGGGGCGGGCATATCGAACTGCTCGCGGATGCGGCCGGTGCTCCCGCCGTCGTCCGCCACCGTGACGATGGCGGTCAGGCCGAGATCGCAGTGCTTCAGGCCGCGGAGCAACGTCGAGAGGCCGGTGCCACCGCCGATGGCGACGACGTTGAACTCGGGTCGGGCGGGGCCGAAGCGGTGCTCGGCGACGATCTGGGCGAGGGCCTGGCCGCGCGACGAGCGGTCCATCAGCGGTCCGAGCAGCGAGTGGCTGAGCCGCCGGGAGGCGAAGAACAGCGTGCCGGCGCCGAGCGCGAGCACCAGCATCTCTCGCCACGGGTGCGGCACAGACTGGAGGGTGACGGCCTGGACGGCCCAGGTCAGGGAGGGAGGGAACGTGAAGTTGCGGTAGAGGGTGACGAGGCCCATCGCCAGCGCGAGTCCCGTCAGCGTCATCCCGAGGACGAAGAGTCCGGCCCAGCGCTTCACCAGCATGCCGGGCCGCATCCACGTCCGCCAGGTCTTTGGCTTCATCCCCCCTCCGCCCGCGGCCCGCCGCACGCGTCGGGCACCGTCCGAATCGTGGCGCAGCACTCGTCGGCGCAGCAGTGGGCCGGCGTCCGAGTATAGCATCCGGTCATCACCGCGTTGCCCTGGCGACGTCCAGAGCTGGCCGTCCCGTCGCTCCGTCCAATTGCCCGTAGGCACGCTCCGGTGGTAGAATCGGCGGGAGGAACCTAACGCTTGTCGGGAACGTGGGTTCGCAGCCCGCGTTCTTTTTTGTCTATCGGGGCTCCGCGCCGCCCGGCGACGGGCGGCCATCGAGGAGGGGTGCCCATGAAGAGCGATTTCTACACCGCGATCGCGCAGATCGCCGCCGAGCGAGGGATCCCTCGCGAGGCGGTTATCTCGTCGGTCGAGCTGGCACTGAAGACCGTCTATAAGAAGATGGCGGAGACCGAAGAGGAGGTCTCGGTCGACATCGACGCCGCCGGCGCGATGCAGGTCTACGTCCACAAGCGCGTCGTCCCCGAGATCGAGGACGAGGTCAACGACATCCTGTTCACCGACGCGGTCAAGATCGACCCCGACGCCCAAATCGGGCGCGAGGTGCGCATCAAGCGGACACCGGAGAACTTCGGCCGGATCGCGGCGCAGACCGCCAAGCAGGTCGTGCTCCAGCGGATCCGCGACTACGAGCGGGACACCGTCTACGAGGAGTACCACGAGAAGCAGGGCGAGGTCCTCAACGGCCTCGTCCAGCGCGCGGACGCCCGCGCCGTGATCGTCGAGCTCGGCAAGGCCGAGGCGGTGATGCCGGCCCGAGAGCAGGTCCCGAACGAACGCTACCGCCCGGGTCAGCGGGTCAAGGTCTACCTCGTCGAGGTGAACAAGGACCCGCGTGGTCCGCAGTTGATCGTCTCCCGGTCGCACCCGAATCTGATCCGGCGGCTCTTCGAGATGGAGGTGCCGGAGATCTTCAGCGGCGCGGTCGAGATCATGGAGATCGCCCGCGAGCCCGGCTTGCGCTCGAAGGTCGCCGTCGCGGCCCGGCAGGAGAAGGTCGACCCCGTCGGCTCCTGCGTTGGCGTCCGCGGGGTGCGGATCCAGAACATCGTTAACGAGCTCTACGGCGAGAAGATCGACGTCATCGAGTGGTCGCCGGACCAGCCGACGTTCGTGGCCAACGCCCTCAGCCCAGCGAAGCCGACGAACGTCTCGCTGGACGAGGTCAACCATGTCGCGACGGTGATCGTTCCCAGCGAGCAGATGTCGCTGGCGATCGGCAAAGAGGGGCAGAACGCCCGCCTGGCCTTCAAGCTGACGGGCTGGCGAATCGATATCAAGGACCCCGAGACCCTCAAGGGGAGCGACGGCGATCTGCTGCGGCAGGCCCGCGCCGCGCTCGCCGAGTCCCCGGCGGAGCTGGGTTGGCAGGGTCGCCAGCCGCGGCTGGTGCGGGCCGACGGCACGATCGGTGTCCGCGACCGCACCTTTGGCCCGCTCCCGGCGGACCTGGTCGGGATGAGCGTCGACGTCGAGATCGTCGGCCAGACGCTCGAGGTCTACTACAACCGCGAGTTGCGGTCCCGCTACGCTTACGAGAGCGGCAGCGAGTTGCCCCTGGACGACGTCGGCGCCGTGGCGGCCGGGGCGGCGGAGACCCGACCGGCCGCCGGCGGTGCCGGTTGAGCGGCGGCGCGGCGGCGCCCGCGGCGCGTCAGGGCCAAGAGCGACGGCCGGGGCGCGGCCCGCGTCCCAAGCACGTCCCCCAGCGGATGTGCGTCGCCTGCCGAGAGCATGACGCGAAGCGGTCGCTCGTGCGGATCGTGCGTCCCCCCGACGGCCCGGTCGCGGTCGATCCGACCGGAAAGCGTAACGGGCGGGGTGCGTATCTCTGCGACCGGCCCACCTGCTGGGAGCGGGCTATCGGCACGCCCCTCCTGGCCCGTGCACTGAAGACCGAGCTGGGCCCCGAGGCGACGGCGGGGCTCCAGGCGTATGCCGCCGCGCTCCCCGGTCACGACACCGGCGAGCGCGAGGCGGCGAAAGGAACGGACTAGATGGCAAATACCTACCAGGGGAGTGGCACCCGCCGCGGCGGGCGGGGCGGCGGACGGCGCGGCAAGCCGGGTGGACGGACCGGGGCGGCACGGACGGTCGCGCTGCGCCGCAACGCGCCGGTCGAGCGGCAGCCGGTAACCATGCCGTCGGTGATGTCGGTGGCGGAGCTCGCCGAGTCGCTGCAGACGACCGGCATCGAGATCATCAAGGAGCTGATGAAGCTCGGGATCATGGCCAACCTGAACCAGCAGGTCGACTACGAGACCGCGAACAAGGTGGCCGTGTCGCTCGGCTGGGAGACCAACGAGCAGGTCGCTGAGGTGGTCCAGCAGGCGACGGCCGACTTCGAGAGCCGGAAGGCGGAGGCGGAGACCGACCCCAACGCCCGGCCGCGGCCACCGGTCGTCACCATCATGGGACACGTCGACCACGGCAAGACCAAGCTGCTCGACGCGATCCGCTCGGCGAACGTCGCGGAGGGCGAGGCCGGCGGGATCACCCAGCACATCGGCGCCTACCAGATCGAGACGCAGGGTCGGAAGGTCACGTTCCTCGATACCCCGGGCCACGAAGCCTTCACGGCGATGCGCGCCCGCGGGGCCCAGGCCACCGACATCGCGGTGCTCGTCGTCGCGGCGGACGACGGCGTGATGCCGACCACCCGCGAGGCGATCGCCCACATCCGCTCCGCCAACGTGCCGCTGATCGTGGCGATCAACAAGATCGACCGGCCGACGGCCAACCCGGATCGCGTCAAGCAGCAGCTGGCCGAGCAGAGTGTCGTGCCCGAGGAGTGGGGCGGCGACGTGCCCATGGTGGAAGTCTCCGCCCTCGAGAAGCTCGGCCTCGACGACCTGCTCGAGGTCATCCTGCTGGTCGCCGACGTCAACGAGCTGAAGGCCAACCCGCACAAGCCGGCGACCGGGGTGGTGATCGAGGCCAAGGTCGACCGCAACCGGGGCCCGGTCGCGACCGTGCTGGTCCAGAGCGGCACGCTCAACCTGCGCGACGTGGTCGTCGCCGGGTCGACCTCCGGGCGGATCAAGGCGATGTTCGACGACCACTCGAAGCGGGTGCGGCGGGCGGAGCCGAGCTACCCGGTCGAGATCCTCGGCCTGCTCGAAGTCCCTCAGGCCGGTGATACCTTCCAGGTCTTCGACGACGAGAAGGTCGCGCGGACGCTGGTCGACCAGCGGCAGCTGCAGCGGCGCGCCGACGCGCTGGTCGGCGACCGGCCGGTCAAGCTGACCGAGCTCTACAACCAGGTGCAGGCCGGATCGACCGCCGAGCTGCGCGTGATTCTGAAGGCGGACGTGCAGGGGTCGCTCGGCGCGATCCAGAACGCGCTGCTGAAGCTCAACGAGGACACCGACCAGTCGGTGCAGCTCGCGATCCAGTTCGCCGGCACCGGCGGCATCAGCGAGTCGGACGTTAGCCTCGCCTCCGCGACGCGGAGCCTGATCATCGGCTTCAACGTCCGTCCTGACGCGGCGGCCAAGCGGGCGGCCGACACGGCCGGCATCGACATCCGCTTCTACAACATCATCTACAACCTCCTCGACGAAGTGAAGGCCGCCATGACGGGGCTCCTCGCTCCCGTCTTCCAGGAGGTTACCGACGGGTACGCGGAGGTCCGCGATACCTTCAAGTTGCCGAACGGCGACATGGTGGCGGGGCTCTACGTGCTCGACGGGAAGATCTCCCGCAACGTCCGGGCGCGCGTCCTGCGGAGCGGCACCGTGCTCCATGAGGGTGGGGTCAAGTCGCTGCGTCGCTTCAAGGACGACGTCCGGGAAGTGGCGGCCGGCTACGAGTGTGGACTCGGTCTGGACGCGTTCAACGACCTGCTGGTCGGCGACCAGCTCGAGTTCTTCCACCGGGAAGAGGTGGCCCGGACCTAGGGCCGACGGAGACGGCCCGGCCCCCGGAGCGGGGGCCGGGCCGTTCCCAGGCCAGGGCCACGGAGGTGAGCGACGGTGAGTCGACGCACCCGCCAGGTGGGCGAGTTTCTCCGCGAGGAGTTGAGCGATATCATCCGACGCGAGGTCAAGGATCCGCGGGTGGGCTTCGCCAGCTTGACCGAGGTCGACGTGTCCGACGACCTGCGGACGGCGCGCGTCTACGTCAGTGTGCTGGGCAACGACGAGGAGCGGGACGCGACGATGGCGGCGCTCCGCTCGGCGAACGGATTCATCCGCCACCATCTCCGTCCCCGGCTCAGGATGCGCCAGATCCCCGAGCTCGAGTTCCGCGACGATCGGTCGATGGCCCACGCCGCGGAGATCGCCCAGGCGATCCAGGACCTCCGCAATCACCAGGGACCGGAACGCCCGCCGGGCCGTGGTGGCGCCGCGGCCGCGGGCGATCCTGGCGCCGAGGGCGGGTCGTGAGCGGAACCGGGTGGACGCTCGACGGCGACGCCGTCGACCGCTCGCTTGAGATTCTCCGTGGCGCGTCGCTGGTACTCCTGCCGACCCACCAGAACGTCGACGCCGACGGACTCGCGACGCCCCTGGCGATCGCGATGGGGCTGCGCCAGTTCGGCGTCGAGGCGCGGGCGCTGGTCAGCGACGGGCAGGTACCGCCGAGTCTCCGCTTCCTCCCCGAGATCGACGAGGTGCTTGCCTACGGTCGGGATCCGCTGCCGGCGTATGACGTCCTCTGCCTCGCCGACTGTTCCGACCTGCGGCGTCTCGGCGGCTTCTCCGCCGACGACCCTGGCCGGGTCGACGGCACGGTGCCGATCGTCAACATCGACCACCATGTCACCAACAACCGCTTCGGCGTCGTCAATATCGTCGAGCCGAACGCCGCGTCGACCGCCGAGGTGGCGGCCGAGCTCGTCCGGGCCTGGGGGGTGGAGCTGACGAAGCCGATCGCGCAGTGCCTCCTGGCCGGCATCTACGGCGACACGCTCGGCCTGCGGACCTCGGCGACCACCGCGCGGACCATGCGCACCGCGGCCGACCTCGTCGACGCCGGTGCCAGCCCCGAGCCGATCGTGGACGCCCTCTTCCGGATCAAGCCGAAGTCGACGGTCTGCCTCTGGGAGCGGGCGCTGCGGAACGTGCAGTGGACCGGGTCCCTGATCTGGACGGAGCTGACCGACGCGATCTTCGAGGAGTGCGGCGCTGGGCCCAGCGAGGCCGAGGGGCTCGTCAACTTCCTGGCCGGCACCGAAGGGTCGCTGGTGTCCGCCATCCTCTACGCGAACGCGGACGGCTGGCGGGTGAGCATCCGGAGCCTTCCCGAGGACGTGGACGTGGCGGTGATCGCGACGGAGTTCGGCGGCGGCGGTCACCCGCGGGCGGCGGGCTGCCAGGTCAAGGGGGACGAGGCCGCGAAGGAGCACTTCCTCGCCCGCGTCTCGGCGATGGCGATCGCCATGCACCGGCCCGTCTCCGTGCCGCTTCCCTGAGCGGCCCGACCGTGACCCGCCCACCCGCCGCCGGCGGCCGCTTTCACGGCTTCGTCGTGATCGACAAGCCGGCGGGGTGGACGAGCCACGACGTGGTGGGTCGGGTCCGCAGGATCCTCGGCGAGCGGAAAGTTGGCCACGCCGGGACGCTCGATCCCGCCGCCACCGGTGTACTCCCGGTCGCGGTGGGCACGGCGACGCGGGTCGTCGAGTACCTGGCCGACGCGTCGAAGGGATACCTCGCGGAGATCACGTTCGGCATCGAGACGGACACCTACGATGCCGACGGGCGCGTCCGCGCGGTCGCGGACGCCACGGGATTGAACGCATCCGCGGTCGAGTCCGCCCTGGCGACCTTTCGCGGGCCGCAGCTCCAGGTGCCTCCGATGTACTCGGCCCTTCGCGTCGGCGGGGAGCGGCTGTACGACGCGGCCCGCCGTGGCGAGGAGGTCAGCAGACCGCCGCGAGCGGTCACGTTCTTCCGCCTTGACCTCTTGCGGTGGGAAGGCACCACCGCGACGGTCGCCGTCGAGTGCTCGAAGGGCACCTATGTGCGCTCGCTCGCGTTCGACCTCGGGCGCCGGCTCGGGGTCGGGGCGCACCTGTCGGACCTCGTCCGGACCCGCACGGGCCCGTTCACCTTGTGCGACGCGTGGACCCTCGATTCGCTCAGGGCGGCAGGCGACGATCTGGACGACACCTGGGATGCCATCGCCTACCATCCCGACTCCGTGATCTCGCATCTCCCGTCGATCCTGCTGAGCGAGAGCCGCGCCCGCGAATGGCGTCAGGGGAAGGCGGTCGCGGGCGCGCCTGACGATGGGCTCGTGCGGGCCTATGATGATGATGGGGCGTGGCTGGGGATAGGCGGCGGCGATGCCGCGGCGGGCGTCTGGCGCCCGTCGAAAGTGGTCGGAGGAGAGGCATGAGCGGAGGGCCGCGGGACGAGTACCGTCGGACCACGACGGCGGTGCCGGCGCCGGGCCGGGTCCGGCGGCGGTTCGAGGAGCTGGAGGACCGGCCGCGCGTCGTGACCATCGGCACCTTCGACGGCGTCCACGTCGGCCACCGAAGCCTCCTCGGGCGGACCAGGGCTCGCGCCGGCGAGCTTGGACTGCCCGTCCTCGCCGTGACGTTCGAGCCGCTGCCAGCGATGGTGCTCAGGCCGGAACGGTTCAGCGGCCGGCTCTGCACCGCCGCCGACAAGCTGCGCCGCCTGGCCGAAGGCGGCGCCGACGAGATCGTGGTTCTCGCGTTCAACCGGGACTTCTCCGAGCAGTCACCCGAAGCGTTCATGGCGGCCCTTGCCGCCGGTGCCAGACCCGTCGAAGTGCTCGTCGGGGAGGAGTTCGCCCTGGGGAGGCACCGCGCCGGCGACGTCCCCCGCCTGACCGCCATCGGCAGGGATCTCGGGTTCGCGGTGCGGGCGGTGCCCAGGCTGACGGACGGCGAGACGGTGATCAGCAGTAGCGCGATCCGGGCGGCGATCGAGCGCGGCGACGTGACTCTCGCGATGCGGTATCTCGGTCGCCCGTTCAGCGTGACGGGGCCGGTCGTCCACGGCGCGCACTTCGGCCGGACGATCGGGTACCCGACGGCCAACGTCGAACCGCCTCACGAGCTGGTCGGGCTCGCCGACGGGATCTACGCGACGCTCGCGACGCTGCCGGACGGCTACGGTCCGCGCCCCGCGATGACCTATGTCGGCACGCGGCCAACGGTCAACACCGGCGACCGGCTGGTGGAGACCCACCTGCTCGACTTCGACGGAGATCTGTACGGCTGGGACGTCCGCGTGGACGTCCTCGAGCGACTCCGTCCGGACGAGACGTACCCGACCATCGACGCCATGGTCGCCCAGCTGCGCCGTGACGAAGCCGCCACGCGGTCCGCGCTGCGCCGCCTGGCGCCCGACGTGACGTCACCGTCAGCAGCGGGCGTGCGACTCGCGTGATTGCCGGTCGTGGGCCGACCACGGTTGACCGTGGTGTCGGCCGGGTGCTACTATCACGGGACATCGCCAGCCGCGGAGGCGCCGGTTCGGCTGGACCGGCGTCTCTTCGCGCGTGGCTGAGTTGTTTTTCATCCTAGGAGGCGAGCCATAACCAGACCAGTCCAGACCCGCGTCAACGAGCGGATTCGCATCCGCGAAGTCCGGGTCATCGACGAGGAGGGCCAGCAGGTCGGCGTCGTCCCGACCCGGGACGCGCTCGAGATGGCGCGCCAGCGCGGGCTCGACCTGGTCGAGGTGGCACCGAACGCGATCCCGCCCGTGTGCCGCCTGATGGACTACGGCAAGTTCCGGTACGAGCAGAGCCGCAAGGAGCGGGAATCGCGCCGTAACCAGCACGTGGTCGAACTCAAGGAGATCCGGATCCAGCCCAAGATCGACGGGCACGATCTGGAGACCAAGGGTCGCCAGGCCATGAAGTTCCTGGACGGCGGCGATAAGGTCAAGTTCACGGTCCGGTTCCGGGGGCGAGAGATGGCCCACCCGGAGATCGGACGCGGACTTCTCGACCAGCTCGCCGAATCGCTGCGGACCCACGCCACCATCGAGCAGGCGCCCAAGATGGAAGGGCGCACGATGACGCTGCATCTCGCGCCGCTGAAGGCAAAGGCAAGCCTGCAGGAGCGGGACGCCGCGCGCGAGCGCGAGACGGACGCCCAGACCTCGCCGCGGTCGGTATCCCCCGCCGCCGACGGGACGTCCGAACCACCCGACACGACGATGGCGGCCGCGCTCCAGGCGGCGGAAGGGAGTCTTGTCACCCATGACCAAGACCAAGATGAAGACCCACAAGGGCGCCAAGAAGCGGTTTAAGATCACCGGGACGGGCAAGATCATGCGCACGAAGGGCATGAAGAGCCACTTCCGGCGGCGGAAGGCACCCCGGGTCAAGCGCCAGTTCGACCGGATGCTGCCGCTCCACGAGTCGGACCGCGTCCGCGTCGAGCGGATGCTGCCCTACGGCGACTAGGACGTTCGAGGCACGTTGAGGGTCCGGGCGAGGTCGACGGGCCGATCCCCGCATGGGGTCGGCCCGATGTAGCGCCTTGGACGCGTCGGGTAAGGGAAGAAAATGGCGCGGATCAAGCGGGGTGTCACCGCTCACCGCCGGCATAAGAAGGTGCTGGCCCAGGTGAAGGGGCACCGCGCGACCAACAATCGGCTCTACAAGCGCGCGCACGAGTCGCTGATGCACGCGCTCTTCTACGCCTATCGCGACCGGCGGACGCGGAAGCGTGACTTCCGCCGCCTGTGGATCACCCGGATCAACGCCGCGGCGCGGCAGCAGGGGCTCCCCTACAGCCGCTTCATCCAGGGTCTGACCCTGGCTGGCGTGGCGGTCGACCGGAAGATGCTCGCTGACTTGGCCGTCCGCGACGAGGCAGCCTTTGCCGAGGTGGCCGACGTCGCCCGCAGGGCGCTGCCGTAGCTGCGGCCCCACCTCCCGAGCCCCGGCCCGTCGGGGCCGGATCCTCGGCCGAGGTCATTACCAGCCGCGACAATGCCCTCCTCAAGCGCGTACGCTCGCTCCAACGGCGCCGGACACGGCACCAGGAGCGGGCGTTCGTCGTTGAGGGCGAGCGCGCGGTAGACGACGCGCTGGCAGCGGGCGCGCTCCCCGAGGCCCTTGTCCTCCGCGAAGACTTCGAGCCGCACTTCGGCCCCACCCGGAGCGTTCTGGTCGGCGGTATCGCTGACCGGACAAGGCGGGTCGCCGGTCCGGTCTTCGCTTCCCTTAGCGACACCGTCGCGCCGCAGGGCGTCCTCGGGATCTTCTCCTTTCCCGATCTGCCGCTGCCCGCGGTCCCAACCCCGCTCTACCTGGTCGTAGACCGGGTCCGCGACCCGGGGAACCTTGGCACCCTGCTCCGCGCCGCCGCCGGCGCGGGCGCGACCGCCGTGTTCGTCACGCCAGAGAGCGTCGATCCGTACAATGCGAAGACGGTCCGGGCGGGGATGGGCGCCCACTTCAGGATCCCGATCCGGCCCTTCGGGCTTGCGGAAGCCTCGCTGTTGCGCCGCAGCTGTGCGCTTCGGGTCGTGGCGGACGCCGGCGCGGCCACGCCCTATGACCGCCTCGACTGGGGGCAGCCCGCGGCACTGATCATCGGCTCAGAGGCGTCAGGGCCCAGCCAGGACCTTCGCGACCTGGCGACCGATACCGCGGCCGTCCCACTCGCGGCCAACACCGAGTCGTTGAACGCGGCGGTCGCGGGCGCGATCCTGCTCTTCGAGGCCCAGCGCCAGCGCCGAGCCAGATCCGGGGTGGGTCAGGACGAGGGCGCGGCCGGTCCTCGCCGAAGGCACTAGGAGGCCTGCAGCGTCCGTTTTTGGCGCGGTGGTAGACTCGGTGCCCGAATAGGGGCGTCCGCGAGGTGCGCGCGGCCGTCGCGGACGTCGGGCGTCACGCCGAGCCGTTCTGGCTCCGGGCAAGGAGGGGAACCACGTGCGAAAGCAAGAGCTCGTCCGCAGGGTCGCCGGGGAGACGGGGCAGACCGAGTCCCAGGCCACGACGGCCGTCAACGCCGTCTTCGCCGCGATCGAGGAGACACTGGCCAACGGCGACGAGGTGAACATCAGCGGGTTCGGATCGTTCAAGGTGGTCGAGCGCGCCTCGCGGGAAGGCCGAAACCCTCAGACCGGCGCCCCGATGACCATCGCGGCCCGCAAGAGCCCGACGTTCAGCCCGGGGACGCAGCTGAAGCGGTCGGTGAACGGGGGCGAGGCCTAGCCCCGCTCGTATCCGGTTCCGGCCTCAGCCAGGATCGCCGGGACCCATCGAGCCAACACGCGCGCTGGGGGGCACCGGCGGTGCCCCCCTGGCCGTGTCCGCCAGGTCGTCCGCCGACGTGACCACCGGCGGGGCCATGGCGGCGCGGATCCCGCCCACGAGGTCGAGCTCCGCCCCCCGGCGAGCCGCGGCGACGGCGTTCATGATCGCCTTCGCGTCGGACCCGCCGTGGGCGATGATCACCATCCCCTCGACGCCGAGCAGCGGTGCCCCGCCGATCTCGCTGGGGTCGAGACGGGCGCGGACCGCGCGGAAGGCCGGACGGAGCAGGGCTGCCAGCACCTTGCGCCGCAGTGAGCGTGTCAGCTCATCCTTGAGCAGCTGGGTGACCAGGGCTCCCATGCCCTCGGCCACCTTGAGGGCCACGTTCCCCGTGAATCCGTCGGTGACCACGATGTCGACGGTTCCCAGCGGCACGTCCTTGCCCTCGACGTTGCCAACGAATCGGAGCCCGGGCGCGGCCGCGAGGAGGGGATGGACCTCCTGGACGAAGAGGTTGCCTTTGGTCGGTTCCTCACCGTTGCTGAGGAGACCGATCGTCGGCTCGCTGACCCCGAGCACCCGACGCGTGTAGAGGTCGCCCATCCGGGCGAACTGCACGAGGTGGTGCGGCTTCGGGTCGGTCACCGCGCCGAGATCGACGACGAGGGTCCGCGACCGGAGGGCGGGCAGGTACGACGCGATGGCCGGACGGTCGACGCCTGCGATCCGCCCCAGATGGAGCAGCGCCGCCGCCATCACCGCGCCGCTGTTGCCCGCCGAGACCATCGCTTCGGCGCGGCCGGCCTTGACCTCGGCGAGGGCAACGGCAATGCTCGAGCGCGGCTTCCTCCGCACCGCCTGCGCCGCGTGCTCGTCCATCCCGATCTCGTCGGGGGCGTCGACGACCGTGACGTCGAGGCCGTCGGCACCGGCCAGCAGGGGCCGGACGACGGCCTCCCGGCCGACCAGAGTCAGCGCGGTGCCGTCCCGGCGGGCGGCGCTGAGGGCACCCTCGACGATGACCTGAGGTCCGTGGTCGCCGCCCATCACGTCGACGGCGACCCGCCCACCCCCGTCTCGCACCGGCCCGCGCTCCTTCTCTGCGGTCGTCTTCCCCATCGAACCCGATGGACTAGATGTCGAGGTCGGCCACCTCGCGGGCATGGGTCTGGATGAACTTCTTGCGGGGCGGCACGGCGCTGCCCATCAGCATGTCGAACGTCTCGTCGGCGAGGACCGCGTCGTCGACGTTGACCTGCATCAGCGTGCGCCGAGCCGGGTCCATCGTCGTGCTCCAGAGCTGCTCGGCGTTCATCTCGCCGAGACCCTTGTAGCGCTGAACCTCCGCCTTCTCGCCGAGCTCGGCCACCGCGGCCTGGCGCTGCTCCTCGGTGTAGGTCCAGCGCTCCTCCTTGCCCGCCTTGACGCGGTACAGGGGCGGCTGGGCGATGAAGACCCGACCGTCGAGGATCAGCTGCTCCAGGTGGCGGAAGAAGAACGTCAACAGGAGCGTTCGGATGTGCGCGCCGTCGACGTCCGCATCGGTCATGATGATGATCCGATGGTACCGGAGCTTCGCCACGTCGAACTGGTCGCCGACCGAGGTGCCGAGGGCGGTGATCAGGGTCCGGATCTCGTTGCTCTGCAGCATCTTGTCGAGGCGGGCCTTCTCGACGTTGAGGATCTTGCCGCGCAGCGGCAGGATCGCCTGGTAGCGCCGGTCACGGCCCTGCTTGGCGGTGCCGCCGGCCGAGTCGCCCTCGACGATGTAGAGCTCGGCCCGGGCTGGGTCGCGCTCGGAGCAGTCGGCGAGCTTGCCCGGCAGGCTGAAGCTCTCGAGGCCGCCCTTTCGCTGGACCAGCTCGCGGGCCTTGCGCGCCGCCTCGCGGGCCCGGGCGGCGTTGAGGCACTTCTCGATGATCTTGCGCGCGATCTGCGGGTTCTCGCCGAGGAACGCTCCGAGCGCGTCGTTGACGACTGCCTGGACCGCGCCGGCGACCTCGGCGTTGCCGAGCTTGCCCTTCGTCTGGCCCTCGAACTGGGGATCGGCGAGCTTGACCGAGACGATCGCGGTCAGTCCCTCGCGGACGTCCTCACCCGAGAGCGCCTCGCCGTCCTTGATCAGGCCATTGCGCCGCGCGTAGTCGTTGATCGTCCGGGTGAGCGCGGTCTTGAACCCCGAGAGGTGCGTGCCGCCGTCGATCGTGCCGATGTTGTTGGCGAAGGTGTGGGTCGACTCGCCGTAGCTGTCGTTGTACTGGAGGGCGACCTCCACGTCGCAGGCCGGCGTCTCCCGCTGGACATAGAACGGCCGGTCGTGGACAGCCTGGCGGTTGCGGTTCAGATGGCGGACGAACGAGACGATGCCGCCCTCGAAGTAGAAGGTCGCCTCCCGGTCGGTCCGCTCGTCGATCAGCGTCAGCTGGAGACCCCGGGTGAGGTACGCCGTCTCGCGGAACCACTGCGCCAGCGCGTCGAAGTTGTAGTCGTGCCCGGCGACGAAGATGTCGGTGTCCGCGAGGAAGCGGGTCGTGGTGCCGTGGGCGTCCAGGGGCGCCTCGCCGACCACGGTGACCTTCGAGGTCGGCTTTCCGCGCTTGTAGGTCTGGCGGTAGACCTTGCCGCCACGGGTCACCTCGACGCTGCACCACTCCGAGAGCGCGTTCACGACCGAGGCGCCGACGCCGTGGAGGCCGCCGGAGACCTTGTAGCCGCCGCCGCCGAACTTCCCGCCGGCGTGGAGGACGGTCATGATGACCTCCAGCGCCGACTTCTTCATCTTGGCGTGGGTGTCGACCGGGATGCCGCGGCCGTTGTCCGTGACCGTGACGACGTCGTCGCGGCCGATCCGGGCCACGATCCGGTCGCAGTGGCGGGCGAGCGCCTCGTCGACCGAGTTGTCGACGATCTCGCGCACCAGGTGGTGGAGACCCCGCTGGTCGGTGCTGCCGATGTACATGCCCGGCCGCTTGCGGACCGCCTCGAGCCCCTCGAGGACCTGGATGTTGGCGGCACCGTAGTCGGTCGCCTTCGGCTGAACGGTGGTCGCCATGGACAGGAGTCTCCTCTCGGACGAAGGGCGCAGGGTTCGCTGGTCAGAAGGTCGGACCGGTCCGGCGACGGGGGCACCGGACCCGCCACCGGAGAATTACGGGCATATGGTCCCGAGACGGCCAGCCGGCGAAGGGCGGAGGCGCGGCCGAGGTGGCCGGTCGGGAGGACACTGTGGCCCGCTCATTCCCAACCGAGTTCCGCGAGCCGCTCCTCGCCGATGCCGAGGTGGTGCGCTAGCTCGTGGACCACGGTGATCCGGACCTGCACCGCCTGGTCAGCCTGGGAAGGGAAGGAACGCTGGAGCGGGCCGCGAAAGATGGTGATCTTGTCCGGGAGCTGGAGGCTGTACGACGTGCGCTCGGTCAGCGGCGTGCCCTCGTAGAGCCCGAACAGCTCCTCCGGCCCCTCGTCGCCGTCGAGCGCCGAATGTCCCGGCTCGTCCTCGACCACGACCTCGACGTTGTCGAGCATGGCGTGGATCTCGGGGGGAAGCCCATCGAGCGCCCGGACGACGAGTCGCTCGAAGAGCCGTCGCCGGCCCCGCTCAACCGTCGCCCGCGCCGAAGACCGCATGCCTCATTTTAGCACGGAAGCCCTCCATTTTCAATAGAAGGAGGCCCCGTTTGGCGCGTACGTACGGAGGACTCCCTCGCCAGCCCTGCCGCGGCGAGCGGGCGAGAGCATCAGTTCCGAGAGTAGTGGAAACGGGGGCGGACGGGTCGTCGTCCCGGTCGGCATCGCTCGACGCGAGCGCGGTCTCGGGGGCAGTGCTGGCGGCGGCCGCGCCGAGGAGCTGCCCGGCGAGTTGCTGCGCCACGCCCACGCTGGCCGATGCCCCGTTCTCCAGCACCACGGCGACCGCGTAGCGCGGCTCCGGGTCGCCGATGAACCCGATGAACCACGCGTGCGGCGCCTTGCCGTCGCCCGTCTCGGCCGTCCCCGTCTTTCCTCCGACGCGGTAGCCGGGCACCTGGGCGCCCGACGCGATCCCCGTCTCGACGGCGTCGACCATCATCTGCTCGACCTGCGCGGCGGTCTCCGCCGACACCGGCTCCCGCCAGACGCTCGGCGCGACCTGCCGCGTCGACTCCCCGGTCCGGGTCGCGACCCGCTCCACCAGGTAGGGGCGCATCAGACGACCGTTGTTCGCCAGCCCGCCGGCCATCACCGCCATGTGCAGCGGCGAGACGAGAAGCTCGCCCTGCCCGAAGGCGGTCTCGGCGAGGGCCGGCAGGGCGTCGAGGAACTCGGGGGACGAGGCGAGCTGGCTCTCCGCCACCGGGAGGTCGAACGGGACCGCCCCGTCGAAGCCGAACGCGGCTCCGTACTCGCTCATCCGCTGCGCCCCCAGCGCCAGCCCCACCTGGGCGTAGACCACGTTCAGCGAGTAGGCCAGCCCCTCGGTCAGGGTGTACTCGGTCTGCGCGGCGTCCGGGCGGTTCTGGTTCTCGACGATGACCCGCCCGGCGACGTCGAGCTCCCCGGTGTCCTCGTAGACGGTGCTCGGGTCGGAGAACCCGCTGTCGATCGACGCCGCGGCCGTGACCACCTTGAAGATTGAGCCGGGCGTGTACTGGCCGCCGGTCGCCCGCTGCACCAGGGGACGATCCGGGTCGGCGAGGAGTTCGGCGAAGTACGCCTCGGCCTCGGCGTTGCCCCCGCCCGTGGCGGCGAAGAGCGCGTTCGGGTCGTAGCCCGGCTGGCTCGCCATCGCGACGACGCGACCGGTCTCGACCTCGACCACGACGGCCGCCCCGGGTCGGCCCTCGAGCAAACCGACCGCTTCCCGCTGCAGCTCGGCGTCGAGCGTCAGGTGGAGGTCGAGCCCCTCCTGCGGCCGGTTCAGCAGCTCGTTGACCCAGCGACCGACGGCGTTGCCGCCGGCGCGGCCGGCGAGCTCGTCGTCGAACGCCGACTCGAGCCCGGCCGTGCCGTACCGAAGCGGCGAGTAGTAGCCGACGAGGGGAGCCGACTCGGGTTCGGGATAGACGCGGGCCCAGGCGTCTCCCTCGCGCACCGTATCGGCCAGCACCGTGCCGTTCGCATCGAAGACGCGACCCCGGCGGACCGCCAGCTCCGTCCCCTGGCGGCGGGGATTGGCGAGCACCTCGCCGTCGGGCGCCGTCACGACGCGGCTCACCGTGGTCGAGCTTCGCACCAGCTGGATGCGCACCATCTGCACGCTGAGGACGGCGAACACCGTGACCAGGACGAGCGAGGTCCGGATCACCGCCCGGTTGAAGCGCGGCAGCCGGTCCGGCAGGCGCACCCATGCGGCGAGCAGCAGGAGCAGCCAGCCGGCGCCGAGGAGCGACAGCCATCGCCCGTCGGTGGTGTCCTGGCCCGAGCCGAGACCGAGGACAACGCAGGCGAGGAAGGCGACGAACGCGGCGACCCGGACGACCCTCGGCATGGGTAGGACGACTCCTCTCGGGCGGATCCCTGGTAGGAACGGTGGCGTCGACGCCGAGCGGCGCGCTGGCGACGCGTCGGCGACGCGTCAGGTGGGGCGACGCATCCCCGAGATGTGGAGGAGGAGACCGACGATCAGGAAGTTGGTCAGCAGTGAGCTGCCGCCGTAGGAGACGAACGGGAGCGTGATCCCCGTAAGCGGGATTATCCGAATCACTCCGCCCACGATGATCAGTGTCTGCAAGCCGAGGATCGTCGCCAGACCCACGGCGACCAGGCGCGCGAACCCGTCGGGGGTGGTCAGCGCGATGAGGTACCCCCGCATCACCAGGACCAGGTAGAGCGCCAGGATCGCGACCGTGCCCAGGAGCCCAAGCTCCTCGCCGAGCGCGGAGAAGACGTAGTCGGTCTGCACCTCGGGGATGTACCACGGCTGCCCGAGGCCGAGCCCGGTGCCGAAGAACCCGCCCGTCGCCAGCGCGTAGTCGGACTGCACGGGCTGGAAGCCGGCAAAGCGGGGGTCCTGCCACGGGTCGAGCCAGTTCTGCACCCGAATCGCGACCCGGCCGAACGCCTGGGCGGCGGCCCAGCAGGCGACCGCGAACGTGATGAGGCCGATCGAGACGTAGAGCGGACGGCCGCTCGCGACGTACAGCATCACCAGGAAGATGCCGAAGAACAGAAGGGCGGCCCCGAGGTCGTTCTGGACGACGAGGACCATCAGGGACGCCGCCCACATCACTCCCATCGGCAGGAGGTAGGGGAGGGGTGGGAGGCGGAGCGGACCGAGCCGCCAGGCGCTCCCGAGGAGGTCGCGCTTGTCCTCCAGGTACGCCGCGAGGAAGACGACCAGGGTGACCTTGACGATCTCGGACGGCTGGGCGAGGAACGGGCCGATGCTCAGCCAGAGCTTGGCGCCGTTGATCTCGACGCCAAAGACGAACGTCACGGCGAGCAGCGCCAGGCTCAGGATGAGGGCCGTGTACTTGTAGCGTCGCAGCATGACCAGCAGGCGTAGACGCCCCGACGCGGCGACGATCAGCCAGAGGACGGCCAGGCCGATCCCGAGGAAGATCAGCTGGTTCTCGGCGAGGCCCGCGAGGTTGGGGTCGATCGCCGCGAGGTCCGGCTGGAGACGCTGGATCATCAGCAGACCGAGGCCGGCGAGGGTCGCCGTGACCGGAAGCAGGACCTGGTCGCCGCGAAATCCGATGACGCCGAAGCTGATGCTGATCCCCGCGACCGTCGCCACGTAGGCGAGGCTCACCCAGATGTCCGCCCAGCTCCACCGCGTGTCGTCGCGGGGGGCGAGGAAGATGGTCAGCAGGCCGACCACCGTGAGCAGCGATGGGGCCACCAGAAGCTGGAACTCGGTCAACCGGAACGTCGGACGGAGACGGTAGCGACGGCTGGTCGGGGGGGCGAACACCGTGCTCACTCCCCGGCCGGCGGCAGGTAGCGGTCGACGAGCACCCCGAGGCGGCGGCGCGTCGCCGCCGGGATCGCCGCCGGGTCGGTCATGATGGCGCCGGCGAGGGCGTTGGCCGACGGCGCCGAGGCGACCGGAAGCCCGTGCTCGGCGAGCGCCCGGATGGTCTCCCGGCCGGCCTCGACGTTCGCGGCCATGGCGGCGGTCACCATCTCGACCGTCACCGTGCCCTCCCCCTCGTGCCAGACGTCGTAGTCGGTGACCATCGCCAGCGTCGCGTAGGGCAGCTCCGCTTCCCGGGCGAGCCTGGCCTCCGGCATGGCGGTCATCCCCACGACGGCCGCCCCCCACGTGCGGTGGAGGGCCGACTCCGCTCGGGTCGAGAACTGCGGGCCCTCGATGCAGACATAGGTGCCGCCGTCGTGGACCGTCGCGCCGGAGGCACCGGCGGCATGGAGCACGGCCTGGCGAAGGTGCGGGCAGTACGGCTCCGCGATTCCGACGTGGGCCACGACCCCGTCGCCGAAGAAGGTCCGTTCGGCGCCGCGGGCGACCGTCCGGTCGACGATGTCGTCCGGGACGAGTAGATGGAGCGGGGCGACGCGGTTCTGGAGACTGCCGACGGCGCTGACGCTGAGCAGGTGGGTCACGCCGAGCGCCTTCATCGCGTAGACGTTCGCGCGGTAGGGGAGGTCCGTTGGCCCCAGGCGATGCCCGCGGCCGTGCCGCGGGAGGAAGGCCACCGGCGTGTCACCCATGCGGCCGACGACCGGCCGATCGCTGGGACGGCCGAACGGCGTGTCCGTGTCGACCTCGCGGCGATCGGTTAGGCCGGGGATGTCGTAGAGCCCGCTACCGCCGATCACCCCGAGCATCGCCGCCTTCGTCGCCACGCCCTCCCACCTCCGCTTGGTTCTTCTCTTTGGTTGGCCGTGCCGCCGTCCGGCGCCTTCGGCGGTCGCCAGGATCGCTCTGCCGGCATGGTAGTTGGGCGGCGCTACGGGCGCCACCGGGCGGCCGGCGAGGGCACGCGTGCTATACTCCGCGGTTGGAGAAGCGTCGAAATCGTGTCCACTGGTCATGGCGACTGGAGAACGGTGCGAGACGCTCGAGAGGCACCTGGGAAGACGCTCCGAGGAGGCGCCCGCACCATGGCGTTGCAGAAGGTCCAGAAGAACGACATTGTCGCCAACTTTCGCGTCCACGAGACCGACACCGGTTCACCGGAGGTCCAGATCGCGCTCCTCACCGAGCGGATCAACGGCCTGACCGGGCACCTGCGGGCGAACCGGCACGACCATCACTCGCGGCGCGGGCTGCTGAAGATGGTCGGCCAGCGACGGCGGCTGCTGGCGTACCTGAACAAGAAGGACATCGAGCGGTACCGGACCACGATCCAGCGTCTTGGCCTGCGCAAGTAGGGTCGGGGTCGTCCGATCGCTGCCTCTCGTCCGGGCCGTGTCCCTCGCCCAGACCGCTCGTCAGGCAATGGGCGGCAGCGGCTCCAGGCCGTCGTACGCTTCCGGAGAGCCCAGGGCGACACGCCCTGGGCTTTGCCGTATCGGCGCCTCCGTAGACACGTCACCGAAGGGAGGAAGATGGCACACTTGACGTAAGAGCGGTCGACGCGCGTCCCTCGTCGGTCGGGGGTGGGGTATTGGAGCGTGCCGGGGCGAACGGATCACGCCGGCACGCTCCAGTCCCTCAGCCCCTCCAGGAGACGAGCGGGACCACCCCACCGCCGCAGGCTACCCCCGTCGCGACCGACGTCGGTCGCTCTATCCGAGGAGGGACGGTCCCAAGATGGCTGTAGACCACGCCACCCGCATCCATTCCGTCGAGCTCGAAATCGGCGGCCGCACGATGACGCTGGAGACCGGCCGCGTGGCCGAGCAGGCGCACGGCGCCGTGATGGTGCGCTTCGGCGACACCATGGTGCTCGGCGCGGTGGTCGGCGAGCGCCAGCCGAACGAGTCGGTCGACTTCTTCCCGCTCACGGTCGACTACGAAGAGCGGATGTACGCCGCCGGCAAGATCCCGGGCGGCTTCATCAAGCGCGAGGGGCGGCCGACCGAGGCCGCGATCCTCGCCGCCCGCCTCACCGACCGACCGCTGCGTCCCCTCTTCCCGAAGGGGTACCGGTCGGAAGTCCAGATCATCAACACGGTCATGTCGGCCGACCAGGAGAACGACCCGGATATCCTCTCGATCGTCGCCGCGTCGGCGGCCCTGACCATCTCGCCGATCCCGTTCGACGGGCCCGTCGGCGCGGTACGGGTCGGTCTGGTCGGCGGCGAGGTGGTAGTCAACCCGACGGTGGCCGACCTGGCCGAGAGCGAGCTTGACGCTGTGGTCGCCGGTACCGAGCGGGCGATCATGATGGTCGAGGGTGAGGCAAACCAGGTCCCGGAGGAGACGCTGCTCGCCGCCTTCGCGGCCGCCCACGAGGAGATCAAGCGGATCGTCGCCGCCCAGCGAGAGCTCCAGGCACTCGCCGGCAAGGAGAAGTGGCCCTTCACCCCGCCCCAGCGGGACGAGGCGCTCGCGGCGGCCGTCCGCGAGGTCGCCGGTGACCAGCTTCGCCAGGCCGTCCGCAACCCGGACAAGGTCGTGCGCCTCGAAGGCACCAGCGAGCTCAAGAGGTCGGTCTTCGACCACTTCTCCGCCAGGGATGGCGAGGAAGCCACCTACGCGCCGAAGGACGTCTCGGCGGCGTTCGAGGCGCTGCTCAAGGAGGAGGTCCGCTCGGGCATCCTCAGCGAGGGCATCCGCCCGGACGGTCGGCGGCCGGACGAGGTCCGACCCATCTGGTGCGAGGTGGGCTACCTGCCGCGTACCCACGGCTCGGCGATCTTCACCCGCGGCCAGACGCAGGTCATCACCAGCGTGACGCTCGGGTCGATGGCGGAGGAGCAGCGGCTCGACTCCATCAGCCCGGTCGACCGCAAGCGCTACATCCACCACTATAATTTCCCGCCCTTCAGCGTCGGCGAGGTCCGACGTCTACGCGGCGCGAGCCGGCGGGACATCGGCCACGGGGCGCTCGCCGAGCGGGCGCTGCTCGCCGTGATCCCGCCCGAGGACGTCTTCCCCTACACGCTGCGGCTGGTCTCCGAGGTGGTCAGTTCCAACGGCTCGACGTCGATGGGGAGCGTCTCCGGCAGCACCCTGGCACTGATGGACGCCGGGGTGCCGATCACCGCGCCGGTCGCGGGCGTCGCGATGGGCCTCGTCACCGGCGGTGAGGACGGGTCCTTCACGGTCCTGACCGACATCCAGGGCATGGAGGACGCGCTCGGCGACATGGACTTCAAGGTCGCCGGGACCGCCGAGGGCGTCACCGCGATCCAGATGGACATCAAGGTCCAGGGGATCACCACGGAGGTGATGCGGCAGGCGTTGGAGCAGGCGCACGCCGGCCGGCAGCACATCCTGGGCAAGATGCTGGAGACGATCGCCGCGCCGCGCGGCGAGCTGTCGCGCTTCGCTCCGCTCGTTCGGCTGCTGAAGATCAACCCGGAGAAGATCGGCGCCCTGATCGGCCCGGGCGGCAAGATGATCCGCTCGATCCAGGAAGAGACCAGCACCAAGATCGACGTCCAGGACGACGGCTCGGTGGCCGTCAGCTCGGCGGACGCGGAGGGCGTCGAGCGGGCCGTCGCTCGGATCCAGGCGCTGACGCAGGAGTTCAAGATCGACCGCGGCGACCGGTTCACCGGCCGCGTGGTGACGATCATGCCGTTCGGCGCCTTCGTCGAGCTGGTGCCGGGCAAGGACGGCCTGGTCCACATCTCCGAGCTCTCGGAGGACCCCTCGATCCGCGTCAATCGGGTCGAAGACGTGGTGAACGTCGGCGATACCCTTGAGGTGATGGTCACCGACGTTGCGCCGAACGGGAAGGTGAGCCTATCCCGACGGGCGGCGATCACCGGCGAGCTCCCCGAGCCAAAGGGCGAGCGCCCGTCGGGCCCGCGTCGCGATGGGCCGGGCGGCGGCGGCTTCGGCGGTCCCCGGCGCGAGGGGCTGGGTCCGATGGACCGCCCGATGGCGCCGAGGGATGGCGCCCCCGCCGGGATGCGGAGCGACGGCCCGGGCGGCAACGCTCCTCGCCCGGCCCCGCGCCCGATGGCTCCGCAGGACGACGCCCCACTGTCAGGCCGTCCCGCCGATAGCCGCCGCCGGCCGACCTTCGGCGGCGATAGCTAGCGTGCCCTTGGCGACCCAGTGGGCGCCGACGACTGGTTGAACGGACCAGCAGGGCCGAGGCGGGTGACCGCCTCGGCCCTGCTCGTTGTCGGACCATCATCGCGATCGACCAGACGGGCAGCGGGCGAGGGAGGGACGGATCTTCCCTCGGCTCCGCGTCGCCGTAGACCGGGACTGGCCGCCGAGTGCGGCGGTCAGTCGGTCACTCGGTGGTGACCGCCTCCGCGGTGGCGCGCTCGGAGACCTGGGTGCCCAGATCTCCGAAGAAGTCCTCGCCGGTCGGGGTGAGGCCGAAGGCAAAGAGGCCGATGCAGAGGACGAGGCAGACGGCCAGGATCCCGAGCGGGATCACCAGCCAACGCGACCGTCGCCGCCGGGACGCCGGGGGCTGCCCGTACGGGTCCGGCGCCATGTCCCACTGAGGCGGGATACCGCGCTGGCCTTCGGCCGGTGTGACAGCCTGGCCGCCACGACCCCACGGTTCGGCCGTGGACCCAGGGGTGGACCACCCCTGCCCCGATCCGCCCGGCGCGGACCCCGTTCCGCGGTCGGGTGCCGATGGCCGCTCTGGCGCCGGACCCTCGCCCCAGTATCCGCCGCTCTGCCCGCCGGCGGGGGCCGGGTCATCCTGACGTGGTGCGGCGGTGCTTGCGCCACCGGAGAGGGCTGTCCCACAGTTGTAGCAGAATCGCGCCTCGGGCTCGTTAGGTGTCCCGCAGTTGGGGCAGTTCATGGGGCTCCTTGGTAGACGAGGGGGTCCCTTGAGATCGGACGGGAAGAGACAGCATAGTCACCCGATCGGGCAAGGTGCAATCGGACCCGCCGAACTTCGCGGTGCCGGTCACCCGGGGAGGCGTGTCGTTTGACAAGGGTGACGCTTTGCCGCACCACGAAGCGAGGCGGTCCCGTCGACGGCCCGGTGGGAGCCTGTTAGGATAGCGTGGCCGGGGGGCGGTCGGCGTCTTTGACGCGCGCGTCGCCCTGCCCGGGCTCGTGGCGGCGGAGCCGGCGTGACACGTCTGGCTTGGTGCCGCCGAGATGCCCTGGGGGACGCGGAGCCCCCGGGCTGGGAGAAGACGACCACATGGGACACCAGGAGCGGCCGCTTCACGAGCAATTCCTCGACGCCATCAAGGCCAACCGGGCGCGGCTCGATTCCCGCCGGGGCTTCGTCGCCGGCGGCGCCAAGCTGGCGGGCGGCCTGGCGGGCGGCGCGGCCGTCGCGCTCGCCGTCACAGGTGCGTCGCGAGGCCCGAGCGTGGCGTCCGCCCAGGACGACGCGAGCCCGGTGGCGAGCCCGGAGGCCGGCGGCGGTGACGTCGACATCCTCAACTACGCGCTGACGCTCGAGCACCTCGAGTACGCGTTCTACCGGGATGGGCTCAGCCAGTTTGGCCTCACCGGTTTCGCCGATGCCGAGCAGCCGGAGACGGTCTACCCGAACCTCCAGCTCATCCGGACTCACGAGTCGGAGCATGTCGCCGCGCTGACCCAGGCGATCACCGACCTCGGCGGCACCCCGGTCGAAGAGCAGACGTACGACTTCGGCTACGAGGATGTCGACACGTTCCTGGCGACGGCCGTGTCCCTCGAGGACACCGGCGTCGCTGCCTACGCGGGCGCCGCGCCGATGATCTCCGACCAGGCGCTGTTGTCGACGGCCCTCGGGATCCACAGCGTCGAAGCCCGGCACGCCAGCTTCGTGCGAAACGCCGTGGGTGAGATCCCGTTCCCCAACACCGTCGACGAGCCGCTGACTATGGAAGCGGTCCTCGAGGTCGTCGAGCCGCTGATCGTGGGCGGACCGGCGGACGAGACGACGGGCACCCCGGAAGCCGGCACGCCGGAGGCGTAGCGCTTCACCACCCAGGGTACCGACGACGAGGCCCGCCGGGTGAACCCGGCGGGCCTCGTCGCGTCCTGTGTTTTCGAGGTTGTCCGGGAGTCGCAGACGGCGCGGCTCCCGTGGTTCGGGTCAGTTGTTGAGCCGCGGGTCGATCGCGTCCCGGATACCGTTCCCGACCAGGTTGATCGCCAGCACCGTGATGTAGATCGCGACGCCGGGGATGAAGACCAGCGTCCAGCTCTGGCGGAGGAGCCCCTTCGCTTCCTGGAGCATGTTGCCCCACGACGGGGTCGGCGTCCGCACGCCGAGACCCAGGTAGCTCAGCGAGGCCTCGGTCAGGATCAGGCCCGGGATCACGAGCGAGAGCCACACGACGACGAGGGGAACGACGTTCGGCAAGATATGGCGGCTGATGATCCGGCTGTTCGGGGCGCCAAGCACGCGCGCAGCGTCGACGTAGTCCCGGGAGCGGAGCGACAGCACCTCTCCCCGGATCAGGCGCGCGATCCCCGCCCAACTGATGGCCGCGATGATCAGAGCGAGCTCCGCCGGGCTCGGGCGGTAGAGCGACGACACGAGGATCAGCAGGGGCAGTCCCGGCATCGAGAGCAGCACATCGACGAACCGCATCAGGACGGCGTCGGCGACGCCGCCGAAGAACCCCGAGACTGACCCGATCAGGCTCCCCAGCACGAGCGTCGCGACCGCCGCCAGGCCCGCGACCATCAGCGAGATCCGGCCGCCGTACGCGAGCCGCGTGAGGACATCGCGCCCGTTGCCGTCCGACCCGAGGAAGAATGTCGCGGTCCGCTCGCTGGGTCGTCCCTCGTTGAGGACAACCTGGGAACCCACCGGCTCGAGCTTGTTCGCGAGGCTGTCCTCGTTCGGCGTGAACTCGGAGACATAGCGGGAGATCAGCCCTGCCCCGAGCGCAAAGAGCACGACGACGACGACCACGAACAGCGCGGACATGGCCAGGCGGTCGCGGCGAAACCGTCGCCAGGCGCGAATCCAGAAACCCGGTGTTGCACGAGCTTCGTTCCGCGCGAGCCGGCCCAGACCGGGCCGAGCCGGTGCTCCCACCGTCGTTGACGGCGCGCCCGCCATCGGCTCGATCTGCTCTGCCATCGTCATCTCCTCGACCGATTCGCCAGCAGTCCCGATTCCGCCGCTTGCCGTCGGCGCGGCGGGTCGCGCCTATGAGTACCGGATGCGTGGGTCCATGACGGCGTAGAGGACGTCCGAGAGCAGGTTCCCGAGGATGACCAGTGCCGAGAAGAACAGGGTCGTGCCCATGACCATCGTGTAGTCGCGGTCCACGACGGAGTCGATGGTCAGGCGACCCATGCCGTTCAGCGCGAAGACATTCTCGACGATCAGCCCACCGGCGAACAGGTCGGGAAGGCTCAGACCGACCAGGGTAATCAGCGGCAGGAGCGCGTTCCGGAACGCGTGGCCGTAGAGGACCGCACGGTCCCGAAGGCCCTTTGCCTCCGCCGTCCGCACGTAGTCCTGGCGGATCACCTCCAGCATCGAGGATCGGATGTAGCGGGTCCAGCCGGCGATCTGTGGCAGAGCGAGAGCCGTCACTGGGAGGATCAGGTGGACGGCGCGATCGGCAAGGTCGCCGCCTCC
>CADCWG010000059.1 GCA_902806335.1 uncultured Thermomicrobiales bacterium
TTCCCGCCAACCGTCACCGCCTGCCCCCATCCCGCACGCCGCCGCACCCGTGTCCGGACAGCCTAGCCGACATCGGGGCAAGAGCGCGGGGCGTGCCACGGGGGCGGCTCACGGCCGGACGGGCACGGGCTGGGGCCGCGCGTGACCATTCGCCGCCTGGGGAAAGGGGACTCCTTGGCGCATTCGCGTTCGTGCAATCCCGTGGCCGGCGCGTCCGGCCAACGCTATGGGCAACGGGCATCACGTCAGCGTGGCCCGTGCGAGGGATGGGGTACCAATCCTCCCAGGCGACATGTCCTGGTCGGGTGGGTGTCGGGGGCCACACCACCATCCCGGGAAGCCCCGTGGCCCGACGCTATGCCCCCGCCGCGGCCCCCAGCAGATGCTCGGCGAAGAAGTCGGCGGTGTCGCGGCTGGCCTTCAGGCTGTTGGCGCGCTTGGTGAAGCCGTGGCCCTCGTCCTCGTAGACGTCGTAGCGGACCGCCACGCCGCGGGAGCGCAGCCGCTCGACGATCTGGTCGCTCTCGGCCTTGACGACGCGCGGGTCGTTGGCGCCCTGGATCACGAAGAGCGGCGCCCGGATCGCGTCGACGTAGGTGATCGGCGAGCGCTCGAGGAGGAAGTCCACTTCCGTCTCCGGGTCGCCCACCCAGGCCGCCATCATCCGCCGCCAGGTCGGCGGGACCGCCTTGGCGAACGTGACCAGGTTCGACGGGCCGACGATGTCGACCGCGGCCGCCCAGTACTCGGGCAGGCGGCTCACGCACGAGAGCGTGGCGAAGCCGCCGAACGACCCGCCGTAGACCCCCAGCCGGTCGCCGTCGACCCAGGGCAGGCCGCGCAGGTACTCGGCGGCGGCCTTGAAGTCGCCCAATTCGCCGCCGCCCCAGTCGCGGTGGATCAGCATCTGGTAACCCTTGCCGTAGCCGGTGCTGCCACGGACGTTCGGCGCCAGCACACCGATCCCCAGGCTGAGGAGGTGCTGGTAGAGCGCGGCGTAGCGCGGCCGCTCCTGCCACTCCGGACCGCCGTGGATCGAGAGCACGACCGGGAACGGGCCGTCGCCCGTGGGCCGGTAGAGCCAGGCGGGAATCGCCCGCCCGTCGTGGGTCGGGTAGCGGACCAGCTCCGGCGCGATGAGGTCGGCCTCGTCGATCCCGCCGAGGAAGCCGTGGGTGAGCTGGCCGACGGTGCCGGCGACGAGGTCGACGACGAAGACCTCGGTCGGGTGCCGCGCCTGGTCGAGGAGCAGCCCCAGCTTGCCGCCGCGCGGCGAGAGCGCGAGGGTCCCGACCACGCCCTCGGGCAGGGCGGGCAGGGCGACCGGCTGCCCGGTCGTCAGGTCGCGGACGTGGACGCGGGAGATGCCGTCCTCGTTGGTCGTCCAGGCCAGGTAGCGGCCGTCGTCCGAGGCGGCGACGTGCTCGACGTCCCACTCGGGCGTCTCGACCCAGCGCCGCTCGCCGGTGGCGACCTCGATGAAGGCGAGGCCGGTGAACTCCCGGTCGGCGTCGGTCAGCAGCCAGAAGCCCGAGCCATCGGCCGCCCACGGTCCGGGGAAGAACTTGGCCTCGCCCTCGTGCGCCGTCAGCAGGCGGGAGTCCCCGTCGGCGAGGGTGAGCAGCCGGATGTCCGAGTCGGTGTTGCTGCGGATCTCGGCCACCGTCAGCGCCCGGCCGTCGGGAGACCAGGCGGCCGGGGAAGAGAGGGTGCCGTTGGCGACCGGCCGGCCGACTTCGCTGCCGCCGAGGTCGCGGATCAGCACGTCCTGGTCGGTCGGGTTGCGGTCGTTGCCGGCATAGGTCAACTGCCGGCCGTCGGGGGAGAACGGGGCGTCCCCGAGGTAGTGCCGCACGCCCGGCGCGTCGGTCAGCGCCTCCGGCCAGCCACCCTGGGCAGGGAGGCGATAGATCTGGTTGAACTCGTCGCCGGCGCGGTCCGCCGCGAAGACCAGGGTCGCGCCGTCCGGCGACCAGGCGACCTCGCGGACGGTCTGGTCCTCGAAGACGGTCAGCTGGTGCGGGTAGCCGCCGCCGCTGGGCTGCCGCCAGAGGTTGAACTGGCCGCTGGTGTTGTCCACGTAGGCGATCTCGGCGCCGTCGGGCGAGAAGGCCAGCGTCGGCTGGTAGCGCCGCGCCGCGTTGAACCGCTCGAAGGTGTAGCGCGGCCGCTCGGCCGGGACGGCGGTCGGCTGTCCCGCGGGCGGCTGGGTCTCGGTGGTCACAGGGCGGTCTCCTCGTCGGTAGCGACGGTTGACGGTGGCTCGGGGACCGAAGGGCTGACGGCCGGGACGGCGCGCTCGTCGCGGTCGGTGACGCCGGCGGGGCCGGAGCGCAGCGACGACGGCGCCCCACCGGGGCTCCCGGCGACGAACCCGGGGCGGTGCGTCCGCGGCCGGCCCCTCGCGGGCCGGGCCCGGGCCTCGGCCGCGCGACGCGTCGCCTATCCTACCGGCATCGCGGGTCGTTGACCGTGCCCGCCGGTCCGCCTAGCATGGGCGGCATGCACGATCACCACACCGTGACCTCGATCGCCGCCCTCGACCTGCTCTACGACGCCCCCAGCGAGCGCGCGGTGCTCAAGCAGCGAGACAGGATCGACGGGCACCTGCGGGCGTTCATCGCGGCCTCGCCGTTCGTCCTCCTCGCCACCTGCGGCCCGGCGGGCGCCGACTGCTCCCCGCGCGGCGACGCGCCCGGATTCGTCGCGGTCGCCGACGACACGACCCTGCTGCTGCCCGACCGCCGGGGGAACAACCGCCTCGACAGCCTGCGCAACATCGTCGCGAACCCGGCCGTCGGGCTCCTCTTCGTGGTCCCCGGGGTCGACGAGACGGTCCGGGTCAACGGGCGCGGGACGCTCTCGACCGACCCCGCGCTGCTCGCGCGGTTCGCCGTCGGCGGCAGGCCCCCGACGACGGTGCTGGTGGTCGCGGTTGAGGAGGCGTTCATGCAGTGCTCGCGGGCCTTGGTCCGCTCCGACCTCTGGAACCCCGCCCGCCACGTCCGCCGCGCCGACCTGCCGAGCGCCGGGACGATGCTCGCCGCCCACACCGGGGGCAAGGTCGACGCCGCGGCCTACGACGCCGTCCAGCCCGAGACGGTGGCGAAGACGCTCTACTAGGGCGTGCCGACAGTCGCTCCCGTGGGGCGGCGAATGGCCCCCGGTTGACGGTCAGCCGAGACCGTCGGCCGACCCCGCGGCCGTCAGGTCGAGCAACCCCGCCGCGCTCGGGCGGAACCCACAGCCGCGGTAGAACGGCCCCAGGTCGTCCTCGTAGTCGACGTGCAGCCACTCGGCGCCGCGCGCCCGCGCCATCGTCGCGGCCTCCCGCACCAGTGCCCGCCCGACGCCCCGTCGCTGGTAGTCGGGGTGGACCGTGGTGTCCAGGAGAAAGGCGTGGACTCCGCCGTCCCAGGCGACATTGACGAACCCGACGAGGCGATCGCCGTCGACGGCGCAGACCCACCCCAGGCTGCGGTCGAGGATCGGACCCCAGTCCTGATCTCCGACACGGTCCCAGGCCGCGGCCCGGAGCGCGTTGAGGTCCTCGCTCACAATCAGGGCGCCGCGGACGATCGAGAACGACAAGCGCTTCTCCTGAGAGGACCCGGAGGACGGCCGAGGGCGGCGCCGTGGTCCCGCCGGATCGCTCGCGGCCAGCGCGTCGCCGCTCGCGCTGGCTCGTGGCTGGGAAAGCCGCCTGGGTCGACCCTGTTCGCCACGCGGAACTCGCGGCGGCGCCCCTGTCGGCCGCCACCGGTGATCTGCTCGGCCGGTCAGGACGATGGCCTCACGCCTCGCCGAAGACGACCACCACCGGGGCGGGGATCTCCGCCACCGGGCCGGCCGGGGTGAGCGCGCCCGACTCGGGGTCGCGGCGGAAGCTGACGACCGTGCCGGAGCCCTGGTTGGCCGCGAGCAGCCAGGCGCCGGTCGGGTCGAGCGCGATGTTGCGCGGGTTCTCGCCACCGCTCGCGGTGTGCCCGGCGACGCGCAGCGCGCCGCTCTCCCCGTCGACGGCCCAGACCGCGATGCTGTCGTGGCCGCGGTTCGAGCCGTAGACGAACCGGCCGTCGGGGGCGACGACGACCTGGGCGCAGGTGTTCTCGCCCGCGAACCCTTCCGGCAGCGCGGGCACGGTCTGGCGCGGGGTGAGCGTGCCCGCCTCGGCGTCGTAGGCGTAGGCCGTCAGCGTCGAGTCGAGCTCGTTGAGCACGTAGACCGTGCGGCCGTCCGGCGCGAAGGCGAAGTGACGGGGGCCGGCGCCGGCGCGCGCCCGGGCCTGGCCGTGCGCCACGAGCCGGCCTGCCCCGGCGTCGAGGCGGTAGACCCAGACCGTGTCGGTCCCGAGGTCGGTGGCGAGAATCGCGCGGCCCTCCGGCGTGGGGGCGATCATGTGGGCGTGCGGTCCGTCCTGCCGCTCCGGGTTCGCCCCCGACCCCTCGTGGCGGACGACGTCCGTCGCCGGCCGGAGGCGGCCGTCGGGGTCGATGGGAAGCACGGCCACGGTGCCGCTCGTGTAGTTCGCGACCAGCGCGTAGCGGCCGGACGGGTCCAGGCTGACGTAGCAGGGGGCGGCGCCCTCCGACGGCTGGCAGTTGAGCTCCCGCAGCTCGCCGCTCTGCGGGTCGCGGGCGAAGGCGGCGACCTGGCCCTCGTCGCCCTCGACCACGGCGTAGAGGTGGCGCCCGGCGGCGTCCACGGCGAGGAACGAGGGGTTGGCGCCGCCGCGAACGGTCTGGACCGGCATCAGGGCGCCGGACCCCGGGTCGAACCGGCAGACGTAGATGCCCTCGCCCGCGCCCTGGGGCGCCTCGGTGTAGGTGCCGACGTAGACGAACATCGTCGAGGCTCTCCTTCGCCGCCCGGCGGGCGGCCTGATCCTTGATCGCGCGACCGTCGGGGACGGCCTGGCGATACCGCTCCGGACCCCGCTCAGGGCAGGGCCGGCGGCACGGCCAGGCTGGCTCCGCCCCCCCCCGCCCGACGGCATCCGCCCAACGGCATCCGCCCGACGGCATCCGCCCAACGGCATCCGCCCGACGGCATCCGCCCGACGGCATCCGCCCGACGGCATCCGCCCGACCGGTCGTGTCACCCGACACGCGGTGGTCGCCGGTCCCGCCCGGGGCAAGCCCCGGGCTCAGGGACGAAGCCGGCTTAAGCCGGCTGGCCACCGACCGTGTCACCGCGGCGCCAACTGCGGTGCCAACCCGAGCTTCCCATCACCCCTTTGCCTCTCGGCGTCCCCGCCAGTCGCGGGCCACTACCCCCGTGGCCCTGGCGCCCAGGCGCCCCGTCGTCCCGCCGTCCCGGCGCCCCGGCGCCCCGGCGCCCCGGTGCCCCGGTGCCCCGCTTACTACCACTATGCGGCGTCCGCCAGCGCCTCCAGCCGGTCGACGTAGCCGGCGAGGACGTCGAAGGCCGCCTGGACCGGCTGGGGGGAGGCGAGGTCGACCCCCGCGGCGCGGAGGAGGTCGAGCGGGTAGCCGTCGCCGCCGGCGCTCAGGAAGGCCCGGTAGCGCTCGGCGGCGGGGGCCCCCTCGGCCCGGACCTGGGCGGCGAGCGCCGCCGCGCCGGCGATCCCGGTCGCGTACTGGTAGACGTAATACGGGTTGAACAGGTGCGAGAAGCGGGCCCAGGTGATCCCCGCCCGCGCCTCGTCGACCTCGACCTCGTCGCCGTAGCCCTGGCGGTAGAGCGCGGCCAGGGTCTCGCCCATGCCCTCGGCGGTGAGCGCCTCGCCCCGCTCGACCCGGGTGTGGCAGTCGAGCTCGAAGCGGGCCAGGATCGGCATCGTGAAGAGGTAGCGGAGGTGGTTCGCCATCCGCTCCTCGAGCACCGCCAGCTCCCAGTCGCGTCCCCGGTCGCGGGCCAGCAGGTCGGCGCCGAGCAGCGCCTGGTGCATGTTCGAGGCGACCTCGGCGGTGAAGAGGCCGTAGGGCCAGTAGGCCGCCGGCCGGCCGCGCATCGCGTGGTAGGAGTGCAGCGAGTGGCCCAGCTCGTGGGCGAGGGTGCTGACGCTGCTCAGGTCGTCGTGCCAGTTCATGCTGATGTAGGGGTGGCCGCCGTAGGGGCCCCACGAGAAGGCGCCGCCCCCCTTGCCGCGGTTGGGCAGGGCGTCGACCCAGCGGTCGGCGATCCCCCGCCGGTTGATCGCCACGTACTCCTCGCCGAGCGGCGCGATCCCATCGAGTACCAGCGCGACCCCCTCCTCCCAGGGGACGACCGGCGCCCCGGCGGTCAGGGGCGCGGTCAGGTCGGCCGGGTGGAGCCTGGGCGCCGTCACGCCGAGCAGCCGGCGGCGGACCCGGAAGTAGCGGTGCCAGGTCGGCAGGTTCGCCCAGACGGTATCGAGCAGGGTGTGGAAGACGGCGGGCGGGATCCGCCCGGCGGCGAGCGACGCTTCCAGCGCCGAGCCGTAGCCCCGCGCCCGGGCGTAGAAGACGTCGCGCTTGACCCCACCGGCGAGGGCGGCGGCGAAGGTGTTGGCGAAGGCGAGGTGGGCGTCGGCCGCGGCCTCCCAGGCGGCGCGGCGGACGCCGGCGTCGTGGCTGTGGAGGTAGAGGTCGACGTTGCCCTGGGAGAGGGCGACGGTGGCGCCGTGCTCGTCGGCGATCGCCCCGAGGAGCAGGTCGCTGTCGGCGAGCACCGTCGCGACCATCTCGGGGGTGCCGGTGACCTCGGTCGAGAGGGCCAGCAACTCCTCGACCTCGGCCGAGCGGATGTGCTCCCGGCGGTCGAGCACCCGGTCGACGGCGTGGCGGTAGGCCGCGAGGTCCGGCTCGGCGGCGAAGAAGCCGGCCAGGCGGTCGGAGGGCATGGCCAGCAGCTCGGTGTCGTAGAAGGCGACGGCGGCCCCGTAGCGGGCGAAGAGGCCGGTCGCGCGGTCGGCCGCCGCGGCGTAGGTCGGGTTGCCGGCGTCCTCGCTGAAGCGGAGGTCGGCGTAGACGGCGACCGTCTCGACCGCGGTCTGGACCGCGTCCCGGGTGCGGAACGCCGCCAGCAGCGTGGCCGCGCCCTCGCCGAGCCGGCCGCGGAAGGCCGCGACCTCCCCCAGACGCGCCTCGGCGGCCCGGAACGCCTCCTCCCACGCCGCGTCGGTGGCGAACAGCACCTCGAGGTCCCAGGTGGCCTCCCGGGGCAGGTCGGCGCGGGCGGGGAGCCCCCCTGAGGACGGGGACCCGGCGGCGGGCGGGGTCTCGGTCGCGGTCATCGGTGCCTCCAGGGCGGGCGGGGACGGGACCCGGCCGCGGGGACGTCGCAGTCGCGCTCGGCGCCGCGGCGTGGCTACGGCGTGGCTACGGCGTGGCTACGGCGTGGCTACGGCGTGGCCACCCCGTGGCCACGGCGAGTTGGGCGAGGATCGCACGACCCGCCGGGCGTCGCTAGCCCCTCCGGCCGGGGGGCCGACGGCGCGACGCGGCGCGGCGGCCCGCCGCGCGGCGGCCCGCTGATCGGCACTGATAGGATGACGGTCACGACAGGACTGCCGGCGCGCCGTGGCGATCGGCCCCGGGCCCAGGCTCGGGGCCGCGGGCGCGAGCGGGGACCGGTCCGGCCCAGACCCGCTGGGGAGTTCCGGCCACGGGCGGCGGCGCGACACGAGGAGCGGCCCGATGGACCCCACCTTCCGCCCGGGAACGCTGGACGACCTGGACGCCGCCTACGAGGTCTTCACCCGGACCACCGCCGACCTCGAGCGCCGCACCGGCACGCCCGACGCCGAGAACGACTGGCTCGACCCGGCGTTCGTCGCCGCCTTCTGGCGCCGCCGCCGGCCGCTGTTCGAGCACCTGACGGTCCACGCCAACGGCTTCTGGGTGGCTGAGCGGCGGGGCCGGATCGTCGGCTACGCCCGCGCGTCGTGCCAGGACGGGGTGCGCGAGCTGAACGAGTTCTTCGTCCTCCCCGAACACCAGAACGGGGGCATCGGCCGCGATCTGCTGGCGCGGGCGTTCCCGACCGGGGGGGCCCGGCGGCGCGCCGTGATCGGCACGACGGACGTCCGGGCGCTCGCGCGCTACCTGAAGGCGGGCGTCTACCCGCGCTTCCCGATCTACGCCCTGTCCGGGACGCCGCGGCCGATCGAGATCGCGACGGACCTCGCCGCCGCCGCCGCCGGCACGGAGGCGATCGACGCGCTGCGCGAGATCGACCGGGCCGTGCTCGGCTTCGCCCGGGACGCCGACCACGCGTTCCTGCTGCGGGAGCGACCGGTTCGCCTCTTCCGCCGGGCCGGTCGGGTCGTCGGCTACGGCTACTTCGGCAGGGGCACCGGGCCGATCGCCCTGCTGGACCCGGCGGACTTCCCGGCCGTGCTGGCCCGTGGCGAGGCCGAAGCCGCGGCCCGGGGCGAGGAGGAGTTCGGGATGAACGTCCCCCTCGTCAACCGCGACGCCGTCGACCACCTGCTCGGGCGCGGGTTCCGACTCGAGGATTTCACCGTGCTCTTCCTCAGCGACGAGGCGTTCGGGCGCTTCGAGCACTACATCGTCTCGACCCCGGACTTCTTCGTGTGACCCCGACTCCGGGTGGCCGCCGGGCCTTCGCCTCGCGAAGCTGCAACCGGCTTCGGCCGGCTTGATGCCTGGGCCCGGGGCTTGCCCCGAGCGAGATGGGTGATCCTCACGGCCCCGACGGCAGGTCTGCGATGCACCGCGGGACCGCACCGTCCGGCGGTGAGGACGGCACGGCACTGGCGGCGCGGCCGGCACCAGCGCCGTCGCCGCGGTGGAGGTAAATCAAAGCTCAGATCAGGCCGTGCGCTCGCGCGTGGTGGACCGCCGCGCCGCGGGTGGCGACGCCCAGCTTCGCGTAGATGGTGCGCAGGTGGGCACCGACGGTCCGCGGGCTGAGCTGAAGGTGGGCGGCGATCTCGTTGTTGGTCAGTCCGGTGGCGAGCAGCCGCAGCACCTCCACCTCCCGCGCGGTGAGCCGGCGAGCCACCGCGTCGTCGGGCGTTCCCGGCCGCGGTGGGGCACCCGTCTGGCCTGGAGCCGTGCCCCGCCCGGGGCCGTCCGACGCATCTCGGCCTTCCGCCACGACGCGGCGCGCGGATCCGGCCGGGACCTCGGCCGCGGTGCCCGCCACCGGATCGCCGTCCGCAGTGCCCTCGTCGGCCGCGACGGAGCCGGCCAGCGCCAGGGCGTCGGCGACCGCCCGCTCGGGCGACATCGTCCGACCGGCCGCGGTCGCGGCCGTCCAGGCGGCCGCCCCCAGCTCGGCCCCGACCC
>CADCWG010000060.1 GCA_902806335.1 uncultured Thermomicrobiales bacterium
CACCCCGGGGCCGGAGCCGACCGCGGAGGAGGTCGAGCCGGCGCAAGCGGTGACCGTCGGAGCGGGGGACGGCGTCTTCGTTCCGGTCGACAGCGTCGCCGGGGCCGAGGTCGTCGGCGCCGAGCCGGCGGTGGTGCTGCTGGCCTTCGTCGCGTCGGCGTCGGCGCCGGGCCTCACCGGGCGGCGCTGACCGGCATCCCGGCCGTCCTCGGGAGCGGCGGCCCGTGGGCGACGCCGCCCCGGGAAATGGTCAGCGGCGGGCCATCGCTGCCGCTGCCCTGCGTGCCCCCTCATCCAAGGAGACGCGCCCCGTCCTGCAACTCACCGGCACGGCCGAGGCAGGTCGGGGTCGTCTGAGGGAATCTCGTCGGGCCGGCGCGCCCCGAGCGCGGCGCGCCGGTCCACCCGACGCTGGCACCGGGCAGGTGGGCGACGCGGACCAAATCGGCCTCGGCACCGCCACCAACGCTCTCTCGCGGTCGTTCGCATCCGGATGGTCGCAGAGGCAACCGTGCCAGCCAGCCCCAGTCGACGCCAGCCGGCCCCAGCCGGCTTCGTCCCTAAGCCCAGGGCTTGCCCCGGGCGGGCCCGGTCGTCCACGCGCTCCCGAGCCCTCCCAGACCATCTGGATTCGGCATCAGAACCGGGCGGAACGATCGGTCGGCGCGGTCGATGCTGCGCCGACGCCATGACGGGCAGCCTCCGATGGGGCCGCCTCCGTCTGGATCTGCCTCGTTCGATTCGTCTTGCCCATGTCCCGATTGGCAGGTCGCCCAACGGTCGACGACGGCGCGCGACCGCGGCTGCGGACAGGCCGGTCGACGTGTGCCGGTTCGGCCCGCGCGCCTCAGCGCGCGTCGAGCGCCGCGGCGAGGACGGCGGCGAAGCCGTCGACAGTCCAGGCGGCGCGCCCGATGAAGAGGCCGTCGATGTGCTGGAGGGCGACGAACCCGCCGCAGTTGTCCACCGACACGCTGCCGCCGTAGAGGACCGGCACCTCCGCACCGGCGGCGCCGAAGCGGTCGCCGAGCGCGCCCCGGATCGCGTCGGCGACCCCCATCACGTCGTCGGGACGGGCCGGCGTGCCGGACGCGCCGATCGACCAGACCGGCTCGTAGGCGACCAGCAGGTTCGGCAGGTGGGCCGCGTCAACGCCGCTGAGGGCGACCTTGAGCTGGCGGGCGACCGTCTCCGGGCCGACGCCGAACCCCTTCTCCTCGGCCGTCTCGCCGACGCAGAGCAGCGACTGGAACCCCGCGCCGAGCGCCGCGGGCACCTTGGCGCTGAGCGCGGCGTCGCTCTCCGCGAAGAGGGCGCGCCGCTCGGCGTGCCCGAGCAGGACGAGGTCGACGCCGACGGCCTGGAGCATCCGCGCCGAGATCTCCCCGGTGTAGGCGCCTTCGGTGGCCTGGTGCATCGTCTGGGCACCGACCCAGAGCGGCAGCCCCGCGTCGGCGGCGGCCGGCACCGCGGCCGGCAGGGAGGTGAAGGGCGGGATCACGAAGAGGCGGACGTCCTCGTGGCCAACGAGCGTGTCGCCGAGCGCCGGGCGGAGACCGGTGATGAAGGCGGCGGTCTCCGCCGGCGTCTGGTGCATCTTGAAGTTGGTGCCGACGTAGAAGGGGCGGCGGGCTCGGGTCACGGGCAGGCTCCAGCGCGGTCGAGGGGCGGGGCAGCCGGGGGCGCCCCGCGGCTCCGGGCGACAGCGGTCGCCAGGCGGATCCTACCCGGGCGGCGCGTCGGGGTGTCGTGCATCGGGGACGTCCTGGGCAGGCCCCACCCGCCAGGAAAGCGATTGCGGCCTCCCGCGCGGAGATGTGCGCCCCCGCGAGGCGCTCGTCTCCCAACGCGATCCGGCGGCCGAGAGGCGCTCGTCAGGCGGCCTGGCCGGTCACGGGGCCGTCCCGGACCTCGACGGTTCCGGCGCCGCGGCGCGCATTTGTCGGCCTCACCGGCCGCCCGGACGCGGCGACTGGGTCGGACTCAGCGTGGTCTCCGGGACCTACCCGGGCGGGTCCGCAGCCGGCTCGATCCGGCTCTGTGCGTGAGTCCGGCGCTCGCCCCGGGCGGGTCGGGCCGTCCCCTCGCCCCAGATCCCGCCACCGATCACCCGGATTCGGAATGAGCCGCCCCCGGGCGGGCGACGTCAGCGGTTCGTCGGCGCCGTCCCGCGTGCGGTCAGGCCGTGCCGGCCGCGACCGGGAGACCCGCGCCGGCCGGTGTGAGCGTCGCGTCGAGCCGGCGCCCGTCGGTGCCGAACAGGGCGACCCGGTTGAGCGGCAGCTCGACCAGGACCGGGCCCGACGCGGGCAGCGCCTCGCCGACCGCCGGGGCCACCTTCGCCTTGAAGGTGCGGTCGCCGACCCGGAGACCGAGCAGGTACTGGCGGCCGATCGAGATCGACTTGCGGAGCAGCTCGCCCTCGACGGCCAGCGGGCCCCGCCCGTCTGCGCCCGCCGCCGGGGCGACCCGGACGTGCTCGGGCCGGATCCCGACCGTGACCGTCCGCCCCGCGCCGGGAGGGAGCCCGCCCACCCGCAGCGGCGCCCCGAAGAGTGGGGAGGCCAGCGTCGCGCCGCCGCGCCCGGTGCCGTCGCCGGGGCCGAGCTCGGCGTCGAAGAAGTCCATGCCCGGGTTGCCGAGGAACCAGCCGCCGAAGCGGTCGGCGGGCCGGTTGTAGAGGGCCCGCGGGGCGTCGCACTGGGCGATCCGGCCCTCGTTCATCAGGGCGATCTGGTCGGCGAGGGTCATCGCCTCGGTCTGGTCGTGGGTGACGTAGACGATGGTCTGCTCGAGCCGCCGGGTCAGTTCCTTGAAGGCCCGCTTGAGCTGGAGCTTCGCCTCGGCGTCGACGTTGGTGATCGGCTCGTCGAAGAGGATGATCCGCGGCTGGCGGGCCACCGCCCGCGCGACCGCGACCTTCTGGCGGGTCCCGTTGTCGAGCTGGGTGATGTCCTTGTCGACGCTCGCGCCGAGGCCGAGCAGGTGGACGACCTCCTCGACCCGCTGCGCGCGCTCCTGCTTGGAGAGCTTCTCCGACTTCAGCGGCAGCTCGATGTTCTCGGCGACGCTGATGCCGCGGTAGACGACCGGGTACTGGAAGACCATCCCGATGTTGCGCTTGCGCGGCGGGAGGTGGGTCACCCGCTGGTCGCCGAAGTAGACCTCGCCGCCGGTCGGCCGCTCGAGCCCGGCGATGATCCGCATCAGGGTGGTCTTGCCGCAGCCGGACGGGCCGAGCAGGCAGGTCACCTGGGAGTCGGCGAAGGCGAACGTGACGTCGTCGAGCGCGACGACGTCCTTGAACTCTTTGCGCAGCCCCTCGACCCGGATGTCCGCCACGGTGCCTCGCCCCCTCCCGTCCTCGTCGTCCTCGCCCGCCGCGTCTACGTCGTCGGCTGGCCCGCGACCCCTACGCCGTCGCCCGGCTCGCGGCGCCGCGGCCGATCCGCCGCCCGTCGCCCGGGGCGAAGACGAGCAGGTCGGTCGGCCGCGCCGCGACGGTCGCCGCGGCGCCGATCGCGGGACCGGCGGTGTCGGCCTCGTCGTGGCCGGCGTGGCGCACCACCGTCGTCAGGGGTGTCCCGGCGCAGTCGAGGTAGACGATCTCCTCGCCGCCGAGGTCCTCGCGCAGCAGCACCCGCGCCCGGGCCGCCAGCCATCCCGGGCCGGCGGCGCTGTCCGCATCTCCCAGGGCGACGTCCTCGGGGCGGAGGCCGACCAGGACCTGGCCGGTGTTCGGGGCCGCGCCCGGCGCCGGGGCGACGGCGAACGCGAACGGTCCGGCCTCGCAGACCAGGTCGTCGCCACGGCGGGTGAGCGTCCCCTCGATCAGGTTCGCGCGCGGGAAGCCGAGCAGCGCCAGCGTCCGGGCGTTGGCCGGGTCGCGGTAGAGCCGCTCGGGCGGGCCGTCCTCGACGACGCGGCCGCCGTCAAGGACCCCGACCGTGTCGGCGAGGGTGAGCGCTTCCAGCGGGTCGGAGGTGGTGTAGACGAAGGTCGCGCCGGTCTCCCGCTGGAGCGTCCGGAGGTCGTCGACGAGCTGCTCACGGAGCTTGAAGTCGAGGCCGGCCAGCGGGTCGTCGAAGACGTAGAGCCCCGTCCGCTTGGCGATCCCGCGGGCGATCGCGACCCGCTGCTTCTGGCCGCCGGAGAGCTGCTCCGGCCGCTTGTTGAGCAGGGGGGTGATCGCGAGCATCTCGGCGGCCCGGCGGACGATCGGCCCGACCTCAGCCCGCGGCACCTTGGCCAGCTTGAGCGGGTAGGCGATGTTCTCTTCGACGCTGTAGTGGGGATAGAGGGCGAACGACTGGGGGATGTAGCCGATGTTCCGCGCGGCGGCCGGCACGGCGGTGACGTCCCGCCCGCGGAGGAAGACCTGCCCGGCCGCCGGCTGCTCGAGACCCATCAGGATTCGCATCAGCACGGTCTTGCCGGCCGCCGGCGGGCCGTAGAGGACCAGGAAGTCGCCCTCGGCGACGGAGAGGTCGAGCCCGTCGAGGACCGTCCGCCCGCCGTAGCCCTTGGCGATGCCCCGGAAGGCGATCGCCGGTGGGGTGGCCGCGGCCGGGGCGGTCGTCGCGGCCGGGCGGGCGATGGTCGTGGTCGCCACCTACTGCCCCCCCACGCTGGCCCCGGCGGGGGCGGTCTCCTCGCTGCGGCCGAGGTCGATCAGGGTCGGCGCGAGGTAGATCCCGATCGCGAAGATGACCGCGACGATCGCCCAGGTCAGGAGGAGCAGCTTCATCGACTTGGCGAAGCCGGAGCTCGGCGGGATGTTGCCGAAGGCGAACTGGAGGAGGGCGGCGACGACCAGCAGGGGCAGGCCGATCTGGTAGAGGGTCTTGCTGCTCTGCTGCGCGATCATCAGGATCGCGACGAACATGACCCCGATCAGGACGCCCTGGAAGCGCGCCGCGAACGGCAGCCTGGGCTTGGCGCGGATCGTGGGCCGGTCGGCGGCCAGCGGGTCGAGCACAGGGGCTCCTCTCGTCGAGCGGTCAGGCGTCAGCTGTCAGGCGTCAGCTGTCAGGCGTCAGCTGTCAGCCGTCAGCTGTCAGCCGTCAGCCATCAGCTGTCAGCCGTCAGCCATCAGCTGTCAGCCGTCAGCCATCAGCTGTCAGCCGTCAGCCATCAGCCAGCGGGGCGGGGGCGGGCTAGACCTCGCCGCGGACGGTGCCGAACGTCATCCCGACCAGCAGGTACTTCTGGAAGAGGAAGATCGCGATGATCGGCGGCAGGGTGTAGATCAGCGAGAGCGAGGCGATGAAGCTCCAGTCGACGCTGCCGCCGGAGTTGACGCCGACCGCGAGCAGGACCGGGATCATCGTCGCCTCGCCGCCGAGCACGTAGTTGAAGAGGAACTCGTTCCAGACGAAGATCAGGTTGAAGATCGCCGCGGCGACCAGCCCCGGCTTCACCTGCGGCAGCACGACCCGAAAGATGACGTGGAGGCGGGAGCCGCCGTTGACGAGGGCCGTCTCGTCGTAGCGGAGCGAGACGCCGTCCAGGAACCCCTTTAGGATCCAGAGCGAGAAGGGGATCGAGAACATCACGTAGAAGAGCAGCATCCCGGTGAAGGTGCGCGCCCAGCCGAAGGCGGTGTACATCAGGAAGACGGGCACGACGACCGCCGGGGCCGGCACCATCCGGACCGAGAGCAGCAGGAACATCAGGAAGTTGGTGCCGGTCGGCTTGTAGCGGGAGAAGCAGTAGGCGGCGAGGAACGAGACGACCAGCGCGATCAGGACCGAGCCGATCGAGAGCACGAAGCTCATCCGGAAGTAGGACCAGAAGTTCTCGCGCGCGAAGACCTCGCGGATGTTGTCGAAGGTCGGGCTGAAGGTGACCCAGCGCGGCGGCCAGGAGACGAGCTGGCCGGCGGTCTTGAACGCGCCGAGGAAGATCCAGAGCACCGGCGCGAAGAACGCCAGCGCGATCAGCCAGAGCAGCAGGTGGTACAGGTGCTGGCGCCAGGACGTGGCCATGTCTCGGTTCCTCCCGCCGCCGGCTAGGCGCCCGCCCCGGTCTGGGCCTGGGCGCGGCTCTCCCGGAAGTTGAGCACGTAGAGGTAGATCGAGGTGAAGGCGACCGCGATCAGCAGCGTGACCACCGCCAGCGACGAGGCGTCGCCCATCTGGAAGGCCTCGAAGCCCGTCCGGTAGAGGTTGAGTCCGACGGTCTCGGTCTGCTTGCCGGGGCCGCCGTTGGTCATCAGGTAGACGAGGTCGGTCGTCTTGAAGGCGTCAATCGTCCGCAGCAGGATCCCGAGCATCAGGATGAACTTGCCGTGGGGGAGCACGATGTAGCGCAGCCGCTTCGACCAGGGCAGGCGGTCGACCTCGGCCGCCTCGAGCTCGGCCTTGGGCACCGAGCCGAGCGCGGCGAGGGTCATCAGGATCATGAACGGCGTCCACATCCAGACGTCGACGGCGATCACCGCCGGGAAGGCGAGGTCCTTGTCACCGAGGAAGTCGAAGGTCCGCCCGAAGATGCGGTCCGCGTAGTAGTTGGCGACGCCGAACGTGGGGTCGTAGATCAGGCGGTAGAAGGTGCCGACGGCGATCGGCGGCAGCACCATCGGGGTGAAGAGCATCGTCAGCGCCAGCCGCCGTCCGGGCATCCGGGTGCTGCCCCAGAAGAGCAGCCCGAGGCCGACGCCGAGCACGGTCGCCAGGCCGACGGTGGTGACCATGAAGGTCAGGGTCCGGCCGAGGGTGCCCCAGAGGGCGCTGCTCTCGTAGATGTCGCGAAAGTTCTCGAAGCCGACGTACTTCTCGGCACGACTCGAGGTGAGCTTGTAGCGGTAGAAGGAGAGCCCGAGCAGCCAGAGGAGGGGGATCACATTCCAGACGAGGAAGAAGATCAGGATCGGGGTCAGCAGGAAGATCGGGAAGAAGCGGCTGTCGTCGAGCGCCCGCAGCCCACCGCGGAGGCGGGGCGGGGCGAGCGTCTCCGCGGGCGGGAGACCGGCCGGCGCGCTGCCGACGCCGTCGAGCTGGGTTTCGAGCTGGGCCATGACCGCTCCAGGGGCACTGGGGTCGACTTACGTGGCGGGGGCGGTGTCCGGGTTGCCCCGGTGCGGCGCGGCCGGCCGTCGGACGACGGCCGGCCGCGCGCCGGGGACGGGTCGCCCCGTCCCCGGGGACGGCTGACCGGCTAGAGCGTCGCGTCCGCGCAGGCGTCGGACGGCTCGATCTCCGACTCCTCGGAGTCGAACAGGATCTGCTGCTGGGTGCAGGCGGCGTAGGTGAGGGCCTGCATCGGGTCGGTGACGACGTCGGTGACGTAGGCGCTGAACGCTTCCTGCTGGGCGAGCAGCATCTCGGCGTAGGAGGGGGAGTGCCAGAAGTCGCGCGAGCGCTCGTTCTGGATCATGTACTTGTAGGCGCGGAAGTGCGGCTGCTGCTCCTCGAAGCCGGGCGCGGCGAGGGCCTCGATGGTGCACGGGTTGCCGCCGCGGGCGGCGAACTCGGCCTGGGTCTCGGGCAGGTACCAGAACTTCATGAAGTCGATGGCGACCTGCGTCTGCTCGGGGGTGTTGTAGGCGTTGATCACCCACGGCTGACCGCCGAGGGTGTAGGTCCGGCGCAGGGTGCCGTCGGCCTGGCGGAAGCCCGGCGGCGGGACGATCAGGACGCCGTCCGGGGTCACCGGCCGGGCCGGGTCGGCGACGGTGCCCGGCTCGGCCCCGGCCTGCTGGTTCATCATCTGGGGCCCGAGGGCGGACCACTGGAGGCAGGTCGCGATCGAGCCGGAGGTGAAGACGTCGACCAGCTCGGGGATGCCGTGGTTGGTCGCGCCGCTGGGGGCGTACTGGAGGAAGCTCTTGTTCTTCTCCATCGCCGCCGCGTTGGTCTCGGTGTTGAGGATGCCCTCGACCTGGCCGGTGGCCGGGTCCCAGACCTCGCCACCGGTGGAGAACATGAACGGGTAGAGGTAGCAGGTGATGTAGTCGTAGACCTTCGACCACTGGGTCGACATGCCGAACAGGTTCTGGTCGGGGCGGGTGAAGAACGCGCAGATCTGGGCGTACTGGTCGATGTCGATCTGCTCCCACTCCTCGAAGGTCTGCGGGAGGGCGAAGCCGTTGGCGGCCTGGAAGGCGTCGCGCTCGGCCTGCTGGGAGAAGAGGTCCTGGCGGACGAAGAGGGCGATCGTGTCGCCCTCCTGGGGGAAGCCCCAGAGCTGATCCGAACCGTCGGGGTAGACCTGGTAGCCGGCGCGGGCGGTCGGTTCGAACTCGATGCTGAGCTCGGGGTTCTGCTCGATGATCGGGTTGAGGGGCAGGATCCAGTTGCGGGCGGCGAGCGCGCCGATCCACTGGGAGTCGCTGATGATGATGTTGTACTCGTTCGACTGGCTCTGGAGCGACGTCGCGGCGCGCTGGAAGAGCTGGTCGAAGGGGGCGCCCTCGAAGGAGAAGTTGACGGTGTAGCCGAGGGTCTGCTGGGCGAAGGGGGCGAAGAGCTCGGTGGCGAGATCGACGCCGAGCTGGCTCGGCGGCCAGCCCTCGATGCCGAGGATCTTCATGTCGAAGGTCTGGCCGGCGAGGGGGCTGGTGCCCTGGGCCGCGGTCTTCGCGGCGCCGTAGTTGAGCAACATCCCGGCGATCGCCGAGGCGCCGAGGCCGAGCGCCGCGCCGCGCTTGACGAGGTCGCGCCGGCTGACCCGGCCGACCACCGCGTCGCGCAGCAGCGCGGCGTGGGCCCTGGCCTGGTCCTCGTCCTGGCTCCGATCCGGGGTCCGCGTCGTCACCGTTGACTCCTCTCCCATATCCTGCCGGCCGCGGTCTCGTGCCGGGCCGCTCCGCCCCGAACGCCGCGCGGCGCCCGGTGTCGGGTCACGTGAGGGGGCGCCGGGTGGGGTGCCCCGCGCCGGCGGCCGGGACGTCACTGTCCCGAGCGCGGCGTCTTGGCGGCCGCGTCGCGCCCCGGGCCCGGGGCACCGGGTCGGCACCGCCGGCAACGAGGTCGGCGGCGGCGCGAGAGAGATTCTCCTAGAGTCGAACCGGACGAACGCTACCAACCCACCGGGGGGGTGTCAAGCGACGCCCGGCCCGCCAGGGGCAGCGCCGACGCGCCCCGGCGACACGCCGGGGACCGCCCGGTCTGGGTCTTCTCGCCGGGGCAGGGGGCCGCCGACCGTCCCGCGGAACGGCTCCCCACGCCGGCGAAGGCGGGCGGAGTCCCCCTGGTCACCGTCGCGCTCGGTCGTGGGATGCGGGGGGGCCGAGAAGCGCGCGTGATCGCGGAGGGTTGGGAGCCCCGGCTGGCGAGGGGGATACCGACTGGCCCGGGGGAGGCGGTCACGGGCGACCCGCCCGCCGATCCGACACCCGGACCCGACACCCCTGGCTCATCTGAGTCGACCGGCGTGGGGTAGGGGGAGGCGACGAATCGTCAGTCGGACCTCGGGCGAGTGACGACCCGTCAAGGGCGGTGAGCCCCTGTTGGAGGGGGGAGGCCTCGGCGGCCCCTGCCTCCGTGCCCCCGGCGACCGGATCGGATTGCCCGGGTTAGGGCGTCCGTCGTCTGAGGGGCTGTGAGCGCGACCGACTAGGGTGTGACCCAGTAGGCGTCGTGGACGACGGCGAGCGCGTAGAGGTTGAGACCGCCCATCCCGAGCACCACGGCGGCGGCGAGCGCACCGGGCAGCGCCGTAGTCAGCCGGGACGGGGGAAGGATCGACCGCAGCCGGTCGAGGAGGGCCGACCAGCCGGCGACGAGCAGGACCGCGATCGCGGCGATCGACGGGAAGAGGAAGCGCCCCTGCGGCTGGGAGTAGGTCAGGTTGTACTGGACAACCGCGGCCAGGTTGACCGCCACGACCGCCGCCAGCAGCAGCAGGCAGCGGCCGTGGCCGGCGGGGACCCACCGCCGGCCGCGCCAGGGCCGGACGTCGGCCAGCAGGCCGAGCGCCCCCGTCGCCGCGGCGACCTGGAAGGCCAGGTAGACCGCGGCCGGCAGGGCCACGCTGAACCAGCCGAAGTAGCCCCAGAAGGACTCGAACAGGCGCGGCGCGAAGGTGTCCGGCCAGTAGTCGGCGGTGAGCGACTTCCGCCTGATCAGCTTCGGCGTGTTCGTCTCCGCGAGGTGGGTGAGGAAGGGGTCCCCCCGCCGGGCGGCGTTGAGGACGACGTACCAGCCGACGGTGCCGGCGACGGCCGCCGCGAACGCGACGAGGTGGGACGGGCGGCGATCCACGCGGAGGGCGCGCCAGAGGACGAGGATCCCCGCGAGCGGCAGCAGCGCGAGGGCACTCAGCTTCACCAGCGCCGCCGCGCCGACCAGACCCCCGGCCGCCGCCGCCCACCACCACCGCGCCGGCCGCCGGGAAAGCAGGCGGAGCATCGGCAGGAGCGCGGCCGTCCCGAGGCAGGCGGCCATCGCGTCGTTGTTGACCGAACCGGCGATGAACAGGAACTGGGGGGAGAAGCCGACCAGCGCCGCGGCCGCCAGCGCCGGCGCCCGCCGGCCCCCGAAGACCGCGTTGGCGACCAGGTAGGTGAGCAGCGTCGTCGCCAGCCCGCAGGCCGCCGAGAGGAGACGGACCGAGAGGATCCCCGGCCGCGCGTCCTGGGGCGCCGGCATCTCCGGGGCGTGCTCGAAGACGTTGGCCTCGTCGGGCCCGGTCCGGAACGCCGGGTTGCGGGCGAGCACCACCCGCTCCTCAGACCCCGGGCCGAAGCGGAGCAGCGCGGCCGCCGCGGCGTAGAACAGGGGCGGCTGGTGGCTCTCGTAGGATCCCGGCCACGGTTTGCCGGGCACGCGGTCGGCGTGGGCCGGGAGCTCCCGCTCGCGGGCAAGGTACGTCACGTACGACCAGTGGGCCGGCTCGTCGGGGGCCTCGAAGGTCGGCACCACGAGCGACCACGCCGCGCCGAGCACGGCACAGGCGAGGAGGAGCAGGGCAAGTTCAGGACGACGACGCGGGTCGAGGGGCACGGCGGGGCTCCCGGGCAGGACGGAGGCGGGCTGGGCGGAGGCCAGCGGCGGGCGGGCGCCGGCCGGCGGCGGCGCGGGCGCGAGCCGGCGGCGATGACCGGACGTCGGGTCGGACGGTCGCCGCGGTGGGACCGGAAACGGCGGGGCGCCGGCGCTGGGGCCACGAGGTGTCGCCGGGCGATGCACGCGCCGTGCCCGGAGCGGCCGGCGTGCCCCGGCGCTCGGCGCTCGGCGCTCGCCCCGAGTTGCCGCCGTGCCCGCAACTGCCACCGTGCCCGGAGCCGGATGGCGCCCCGCGCGCCCCGTAGCCGGGTCCATCCGGTCCGCCGATAATGCGCCGGCCTGGCGGTCGGGCGCCGCGCGGGGGGACCCGGCGGCGCGAGCGGTGAGGGGGAGACGCGCGGTGAAGCGGATGCTCAACGAGGCGGCCGCGTTCCGGGAGGAGATGGTCGACGGCTTCGTCGCCGCCTACGGGCGCCACGTGCGGCGCGTGCCCGGGGCCTCCGGGATCGTCGCGGTCGGGGCACCGCGGCCGGGAAAGGTCAGCGTCGTGGTCGGCGGCGGCTCGGGCCACTACCCGGCCTTCTACGGCCTGGTCGGGCGGGGACTGGCCGACGCCGGGGTGATCGGCGACGTCTTCACCAGCCCCTCCGGCGAGCAGGCCTACCGCGTCGCCAGGGCGGCCGACGGCGGCGCCGGGATCCTGTTCACCTTCGGCAACTACAGCGGCGACGTCCTCAACTTCGGGATGGCCGAGACCCGGCTCCGCGCCGAGGGGATCGACGCGCGGACGGTGCTGGTCACCGACGACGTGCTGTCCGCCCCGAAGGACGAGGCCGACCGGCGGCGGGGGATCGCCGGCGGGTTCTACGTCTTCAAGACCGCCGGCGCGAGCGCGACCCGCGGCGACGACCTGGCGACGGTCGAGGCCCTCACCCGACGCGCCAACGCCCGCGTCCGCACGGCCGGCGTCGCCTTCGCCGGCTGCACCATCCCCGGCCAGGAGGAGCCGCTCTTCACCGTTCCGGCCGGCCAGATGGAAGTCGGGCTGGGGATCCACGGCGAGCCGGGGGTGCGGACGGTGCCGCAGGTGCCGTCGCGGGAGATCGCCAGGCTGCTCGTCGACACGCTGCTCGCCGACGCGCCGGCCGACGCCGGCAGCCGCGCGGCGGTGCTGGTCAACGGGCTCGGCGGAACCAAGTACGAGGAGATGTTCGTCCTCTACCAGGCGGTGGCGCCGCTGCTCGCGGCGGCCGGGATCGAGGCCTACGAGCCGCAGATCGGCGAGTTCGTCACCTCGCTCGACATGGCCGGCTGCTCGCTGACGCTGTTCTGGCTCGACGACGATCTGCGCGCCCTGCACGACGCCACCGCCGTCACGCCCGCCTACACCCGGCTCGGCCCGGACGCCGGGGACACGGGGGCAATCGCCGGCGCCGTCGGGGCGGAGACCGCCGCGCCGGTCGCCGATACGGACGGGGGCGCCGCCGGGACCGTGGAGGTGGTCGACAGGGTCGGGATAGACGGGGCACGCGACGCCATCGCCGCCGCCGGTGCCGTCGGCGCGGCGGGCTCGTTCGGGGTCACGGCTCGCGCCGCGCTCGGCGAGGTGCTCCGGGCGATCGAGGCCACCGAGGCCGAACTCGGCCGGCTCGACGCGGCGGCGGGCGACGGCGACCACGGCCTCGGCATGGCCCGCGGGTTCCGCGCGGCCGTTGACGCCGTGGACGGCTTCGGGGGGCCGGCCGGCGCGACCTTCGTCCGGGCCGGCACGGCGTTCATGGACGCGGCCGGGGGCGCCTCGGGCGCCCTGGTCGGCGCGTGGCTGACCACGATCGGCTCGTCGCTGCCGGCGTCGGACGACGCGGTCGACGCCGCCGCCTTCGCCGCCGCGCTGGCCGCCGCGCTGGCCGCCGTGCCGCTGCTCGGGCAGGCGGCGGTGGGGGACAAGACCCTGGTCGACACGCTGGCCCCCTTCGGCGAGGCGCTCGACGCGGCGGTCGGCGGCGGCGCCACGCTTCCCGAGGCCTGGGCCGCCGCGCTGCCCGCGGCCGAGGCGGGGATGCGCTCGACCGAGGGGATGGTCAGCCGCCGCGGCCGAGCGTCCCGGCTCGGCGAGCGCAGCCGGGGACACGTCGACGCCGGGGCGACCTCGATGTTCTACGTGCTGCGGGCCATGGGCGACGCCCTGCGGGAGGCGTAGGCGGAGCGCGGACCCTGTCGGTCATGCCGTCTCGAGGGACACCCGGCCCTGTACAATGGTCGTGAACATAATGCCGCACCTGGGGACGGGCCGCCGGAAGGGCGGCGTCCTGAGGGCAGAGGAAAGGGGAGGGGCGCCGGGCGGCGCCCACCCGACGGGAACGGGGAGAGACGATGGCGGAGCGCGCGAAGCGGACGGTGATCGCGGTCGGGGCGGACAACGCCGGGGCCGCGCTGAAGAACGTGCTCCGCGACCAGCTCGCCGCCGAGCCGGACGTCGAGGTGGTCGACTTCGGCGTGCCGGACGCCGAGAACAACACCGCCTACCCCTACGTCGGGCGCGACGTCGCGGAGGCGGTGGCGCGCGGCGAGGCGGACCGGGGACTGCTGGTCTGCGGGACCGGGATCGGGATGGCGATCACCGCCAACAAGGTGCCCGGCGTGCGGGCGACCGTCGCCCATGACGCGTACTCGGTCGAGCGGTCGGTCCTCTCCAACAACTGCCAGGTGCTGACCCTCGGCGCCCGGGTCATCGGTTCGGAACTCGCCAAGCGGCTGGTCCGCGAGTGGCTGACCTACAACTTCGACCCGTCCTCGGCGTCGGCCGAAAAAGTCGCCCTGATCGACCGCTTCGACGCCGAGCGGAGCGCCGCCGTGCCCGGTCCAGCGTCGGCCGACTAGCGGTCTGCCACGCGTAGTCCCCGGGGTGGCGCGTCCCGGTCGAGACGACGTTTGGGCCGCCCGGTCGCCGGTAGGGGCAGGGCACGCCGTGCCCCTCCCGGCGACACACGGTCAACGGGCCGCGACCGCGTGTCCCGAACCACCGCGGGGGCGTTCCGGAGCGCCGCCATGGCGGTCCGATGGCCACAGGGACGGGCCCCAACAGCCATTCGCGCGGAGTGACTACGCCCCTTCGGTCTCCACGACCGGTTTCGAGACGCGCCCTGGCGACGCCACTCGGTGCCCGGCGACGACGAGGGTTCCGTGTTCGCCGCGCGAGGCGCGGATCCGGCCGGCGAGTTCGAGGCATGTGTTGTGCGCGAGCAGCGCCGGGTGTGCCGACGGGCGCAGCCTCCCCGGGACCCACCACAGCCACCCTGCCCCGGCGCCGGTCGGGGGACCGTCGGTGAAGCCGACGGTCGGCGGAGCTGGCCGTGGGGGCATCGCGCTTCGGCGGTTGGCGCGGGTCGATGGCCCGTGCGGCGCGCCAGGCGCGAAACGTTTGGTCGTGCCAAACATTCCCTGTCGAAGTACGGTCTGTCGTTGCCGGGTGGCGTTCAAGCACCGCTGCCTCATTGCCAACATGTGTTAACACTGCTACGATTGGATCAGTACGGAATGGAAACCGCCGCGCCCCGCCAGTCGGGCCGCGGCGGTGGTCTGTCCCGCCGATCCGGAACTCGCGCCGGGCCGACGGTTCGCCCGAGAGGAGACCTCCCATCGCTATGACTGCCACGACGACGCCCGTCGCCTCGTCTGTCCCGGCCGTCATCCCCGCCAGCCCGCGCCCGAGCCGGGTGATCGCCGAGGCGCTGGTCGAGCGCCAGGGACCCCGCCAGATCGTGCGCCGCGCCGCCACCCTTGGCCTCTCGCGCCAGCTCACCGAGGCGATGGTCGCCGCCTGCTGCGCCACCGCCGTCGACCCCACCGCCACGCGGCGCCGCGTCATCGCCACCTCCTGACGTCCTCGGCAACCGGGTTCCCCGCGGCGCGCGCGCGCGGGCCCGTGCCACCGCCCGTTGACGCCCTCCGGTCACCTCTGCTATCGTTCGCCGGCTTTGCTGCGCCAGGCAGCGTCGTCCCACCGTGGGCGGCGCGCGGCGTTGGTCAGCCCGGTCCAACCCTGCGGGGAGTGACCGGTGGCGACCAGGCCCGACGACCTCGACTGCGACGACCAGAACGGGAGCACCGACGCGTGATCAAGCTGCGACTCAAGCGGATGGGCGCCAAGAAGCGGCCGAGTTACCGGATCGTCGCCGCCGAGGGCACCTCGCCCCGCGACGGCCGATTCATCGAGACGCTCGGCTACTACGACCCCCTGACCGACCCGGCGACGGTTCGGATCGACGAGGCCCGGGCGCGCCACTTCCTCGGCAACGGCGCCCAGCCGACCGACACGGTGCGGGACATCTTCATCCGCCAGGGGCTGATCGCCGACCCGAAGAAGCGTCCGGTCGCGGTCGAGGGCGAGACGGCACGGGTCGCGCCCGCCTAGCGGCGCGCCGCCGGGTCGACGCGATCGCGCCGGGGTCCCGTCGGCGTGGCCGCCTGGCGGAGGACTGCGGACGAGTACCCGCGGCGGGGCGACCGGTCTCTGGTCGCCCCGCCGCCGTTTGAGCCGGGGCGCGGCCCCGACGGTTGACCGCCGACCTCGATGGGGAGGGCCCGCCACCATGACCGAGCACCGCCCCGTCAGCCCGCTCAACGTCGGCCACAGCGCCGGGTCGGACGTCGTCCGGGGTGGCGACGACGAGTACGACGACCTCGCCGCTCCCGACGAGGACGACGTCGCCGGCGGCTTGGCCGACTCCGATGCATCGGCGGACGTCGCCGGCGACGACGACGGCATGGACGACGACCCGATCCCCGGCGACGACGAGGAGGACGGGCCCGAGGTCGCGGCCGTTGGCGCGCCCGGCTCGGCGGCGGAAGACCTCCGGGGTCTGGTCTCCTACCTCGCCGCCAGCCTCGTCGATGACCCGGAGGGCGTCGTGGTCACCGTCGCCCAGCGGGGTGGCGCCGTCCACCTCAGCCTCCAGGTGCCACAGGAGGAGCTCGGCAAGGTGATCGGGCGTCAGGGGCGCATCGCCCGCGCCATCCGGACCGCCGTGATGGTCGCCGGGATGCGTCACGACGTCCGCGCCACGCTCGATATCGAAGGCTGATCCGCACCCGTGTCCGACGCCGACCAGACGCCCATCTCCCCCCAGGACCGCGCGGGCGAGGACGACCCCGTGGGGCCCTCCCCAACCCCGGCCGAGGCGAACGTGACCCCCCCGGCGGACGGGCCGTCCGCCGGGGCCGCGTCGCCCGTGGCCGACGAGCCGGTGCGCCTCAACCGCAAGGCGCGGAAGGCGCGGGCTCGCGCCCGCCGCGCCGAAGAGGGCGATAGTAGCCGGACCCCGGAGGCAGGCGTGGCCGCCGAAGTGGCCGAACCTGCTCCCGCGGCGCCAACGCCTGTAGGGACGACGCACGACGCCGTGACCACCGGTGACCCGTCCACGGCGGACTCAAAGCCCCGTCGCGCGGCCCGGTCGGCCCCCCGGCGGGATGCCGCCCGGGCGGCGGTGGAGCCCGGTGCCGTGCAATCGGACGGGGAGAGCCGTGCGCCGTCGCCTGGACCGGTCGGTGGCGCGGGCGCGGTTGACCGGGAGGCGCCGGCGGGTGGGGCGAGTGGGGCGGGTGCGGCGCGGCCGAGGATCCCCCGGCTGGTCGACACGCCGGGCCCGGACCCCGCCACCCCGCCGAGCCAGGTCCGGCTCACGGTCGGCACCATCGTCGGCGTTCACGGCGTTGAGGGCGAGTTGAAGCTCCGCCTCGCCACCGACGATCCCGAGCACCTGGCGACCATCCAGCGGGTCTACGTGGGCGACGAGCCGCGGGCGCGTCGCCTGCTCGGGGTCCGGTTGCACGCCGGCCAGGCACTCCTGCGCCTCCAGGGCGTCGTCGACCCGGAGGGGGGGCACGCCCTCCGGGGCCAGCGGGTCCGCATCGACGGCCGCGACGCCCGGCCGCTCGCCCCCGGCGAGTACTTCCTCTACCAGCTCGTCGGCCTGGCCGCCGTCGACGAGGCTGGGGCCGCGCTCGGCCGGGTGACGGACGTGATCGAGACCGGCGCCCACGACGTGTTCGTGGTCACCCCGGCCGACGGCGGCGTGGACCTGCTCGTGCCGAATCTCCCCGACGTCGTGCTCGAGATCGACCCGCGTGCGGGGCGGCTCGTCGTCCGACCGCTGGTCTACGACAACTGAGCACCGTCCCTCGCGGGGGACCCGATTGGCCAGGCCCGTCGACGTCTCGCGGGGCAACCCACCATCCGTCCCGGACGCACTGGGACGGGGCCCGACCTCGCTCGCTCCGGCCCGTGTCCTGTGGCTGCCCGGATAAGGAATTCGGGTATCTACCGACGGCTCGACCAGGGACTCGGTGGCCAGCTCGACGGCGATACCACCAGCCAACAGTTGGACCGATACGGTAGCCGGGTGATCGCCCGGGCCCCGCGCGGCGGGCCTACCGTCGGCTTCGGTCGCCATCGTCCCGGAACCCGGCGCTCGCCCCGAACGGGCGCGGGAACCACCGGCGCCCGATTCCCAAAGCGATCCCTCGCGTTCGGAACGACTCCGTACGGGGCTGCATTAGGACTGCCCGCGAGGCCGGCTGCCGACCGGCCACGGGCAACGCTGCTCGGGGACCATCGATTCCGCCCAGGCTGGATCCTGGCTGTTCATACGGCATCCGGTTGTCCGGTGGTGGCATCGGGGGCGGGCGCTGGCCAAGCCCGCCCGGGGCGAGCCCCGGGCCCAGGAACGAAGCCGGCTGAAGCCGGCTGCGGACCGGCCGGCCAGAGCCCGGGTGATCACCCGGATCCCGTATCAGTGGGGGCCCGCGGGTCGCGCCGATCGCGGAGCCCGTCCGGAGGGAGCCTCGGGCTCAGGCACCACGCCGGCTGGAGCCGGCCGCGGGCCGGCCGGGCGGTACCCGAGGGGTCGCCCGGGTTCCGTATGACGCGTCCCGACGTCGGGCTCGACCGTCGCCCGCGCCGTTCGCCCGGGGACGGCGCCGTGCCGCCTGCCGTCGTGAGGTGGCATCTCCTCGAGGGTAGGCCTGCCGGGCTAGGCGATCCCGGCTTCGGGGCGGCCCGACGCCGGCGTGCCGCCGGCCGCGACGGGCGCGAGGGCCGCGAGGGCCGGGATCACCCGCAGCAGGAGAGCCGCGGCGCGCTTACCGACCTCGGCGGTGGGGAAGGCGGCGAAGGCGCCGTCGATGTCGGTGGCGGCGTGGAACTCGTTGTTGGAGATGTCCTTCACGGGCAGGAACGGCACCCCGTGCAGCGCGCAGACCTGCGCGATGGCGGCGGCTTCCATGTCCTCGCAGAGCGTGCCGTGACGCCCGTGGAGGAGATCGAGCCGGGCGTGGGCCTGGGTCCAGATGTCGGCCGAGGCCACCGCGCCGGCGTGGATCACCGGCGTGCGGTACGGCACGCCGTCCGGCCAGCCGGCCTCCCGTGGCCACGGGTCCGGTGCCCAGTCGGCCGCCGCCGCGTGGGCGAGCGCGACCAGTCCCGGGTCTGACGGCAGGTCCGAGGGCGACATCGTCTCGCCGCCGACCTCGTAGGCGACGCCCTTGTAGAGCTCGGACCCGTCGGGGAGGATGTGGACGGCGCTGTGGTTGACCGAGCGCTCGCCGATCACCACGTCGCCGGGGAGGACGTCCCGGCGGTGGGCGCCGGAGCAGCCGAAGTTGAGGACGGCCCGCGGCGCGTGGCGGCCGATCAGGCGCTCGGTCGCCGCGGCGGCGTTGACCATCCCCATGCCGGACCGGACCACGACGAGCGGGACGCCGGCGACCGCCGCGTGGCGGTCCAGCCAGATGCCGTCCCGCTCCTCGCGGTCGACGTCGAGCTGCTCGAGCAGGTGACGGAGCTCGGCGTCCATCGCGACGACGATGCCGACCGGCCGTCCGTCGTCGCGGATCGTCGCGCTCTCGTGGGCCACGTCCCTGCCTCCCATGCCCCGTTCTCCGCGGGTCGCGTCCGCGAGGGCGGCCCCGGACGAAGCGTCCGGGGACGTCCGCTCACGGGAGAAGAGCCAGCGTGATGCTGACGCCAAGGATCGCCAGCACGGCGAGCGAGAGACCGGCGAAGCGGCGGTCGCCGAGGCGGGCGAACCCCACCGCCAGCACCAGCGTCGTCACGGCCGGCGTCAGCACGATCGTCACGATCGCCAGCTCGATGAGACCGCTGGCGCGGCCGTCGAGCACCGCCGGCAGCACCTCAGACAGCGGCGCGGCGCGGGTCCTGAGCTCCTCGCCGCGGGCCAGACCGAGCAGGAGCCCCGCCACCAGCAGGGCGGCCACGAGCCGGAACCCCCAGGTGAGGGCGGCGACGGCCGCCGCGTAGAGCGGCGCGAGATCCTGCTCGGGCGTCCTGTCCACCCCGTGTCGGGGGCCGTCTCCGCCCGCCGCGGGCATTCCCGGCGCGGGGCGAGACGCCGGCACCGGACCTCGCTCCGCCGCCGTCACCGTTGGCCCGGCACGGTGATCCCGAACGCCCGGAGCAGCAGCGAGCCGCCCAGGTAGAGCAGGATCAGCACGAAGAGCACCACCAGGCGCTCGGTCGGCACGCGGCGGGTGAGGCGGGAGCCGATCTGGGACCCGAGGAAGATGCCGACCATCGCCGGCACGACGACCTGGGGGTCGATCTCGCCACGGGCGTAGTAGACCGCGGCGGTCGCCACGGCCGCGAAGCCGACCATGAACGAGCTCGTCCCGGCGGCGGCCTTGACCGGCACGCCCATCAGCAGGTTCATCGCCGGGACCTGGACCACGCCGCCGCCGATCCCGAGCACGCCCGAGAGCACGCCGGCGAGCCCGCTGACGCTGAGCCCCAGCCGGACCCGGGACGGGCGGTAACGAACCGTCGCGCCCGACGCCGGGTCGCGGTAGACCCCGTCGAGCGCCGCCGATCCGGCGTCGGCGGCGTCGGTGCCGGGCACCACCGCGGGATGCTGGCCACCCCCCCGGACTGCGGCGCCACGGACCATCGAGACGGCCGCGTAGACGAGCACGGCGCCGAAGAGGGCGTTGATCGGGCGGGGGTCGGCGCGGGCGCCGACGATCGCGCCGACGGTCGCCCCGGCGGCGGTCGTGACCTGGAGCAGCATCGCCAGGCGCAGGTTGGTGAAGCGGGAGCGGAGGTGGACCGTCGAGCCGACGACCGAGTTGGTGACGACGGCGACGGCGCTGGCGCCGATCGCGAGCTTCTGGTCGACGGCAAAGAAGAGGGTGAAGATGGGAACCAGGAACACGCCGCCGCCGAGGCCAAGCATCGACCCGAGGACCGCCGCCGCGGCCGAGACCGCCCCGAGTTCGACCGCGCGCCCGACGTCCACTACCCGCTCCGTCTCCGCCGGACGATCGTCCCTGGCGCCCCGAGCCGTCTCCCGCGCTTATAGCACCGCCGCGCGCGGTCGGCCAACCCGGCGCCCGGCGCCCGGCGCCGACCGGGACCCTGTCGCGGGCACGACCCGGATCCGGGTGGGCGACGCGGCGGGTGTGCATCGCCCTTGTTCCGCCCGTCGCTCTACCGGATGCCGTCGCCTCCGGACGGCACGGCCGGACCCCCGCCGTCGTCCAGCCAGGGCCTGGCTCTGGGGCCCACCAGAATCGCTCCCATCCGGTTCGGGCCGTCGGGTCCGGAGGATCACCGAAGGTTCGGCGGCGACGGGGTCGCCCGTCCGTGGACGGACCGGTGCCATGGGACCGGGCGTTCGGTCGCCGGTGGTTTCCCTCCCGGCCCGCCTGGCGGCGCCTGTGTCGGCGACGAGTCGGTGGCCGAGCCCCTCGGTGTCGCTGTTCCCGGGTTGGAGAGCGTCCCGCGCGTCGGGACTGTGTCGCTCCGAGGGCCGCTCTGGCAGGGAGCGGTCCATCACGCGGGCACGCTCGGCCGGCGTACCGCCGGCGGCTCCCCTCGCCCCGCCGGCCCACGCGCCGGGATGCCGCTGGGATCGACCTCGCGGTGCTCCTTCGGGGCGTCGGCGCCTCGGTGCGCCGCGCGTTCCCGGGTGATGAGCGAGGCCCCGCGGGCGTCGCCTTGGCCGGACCCGCCGTGCCGGGCACCCGCGACGGTCGCGGCCCTGCACCCGCACGATGCCGGTTCAGTGTAGGGAACGCTACCCCGGGCTCGGGACACCGTCGTCGTGCGGGGGGCATCGGTTTTGCCGCGCCACCCAACGTCCGCCATGGTGGGGCCCGCTCGCGCGGCTCTGGGAAGCGCTCAGTGGCACGGTACGTTGCCTGGCCCCCCGCGGGGTTTTGAGGGCTCGGTCGCCGTCAGGGGTAGCGGCACAGACACTCGGTAGGCGCTCCCCGAAGGCGCCCCGCGGGCGCCGCCATGGCGGCGCCCGCGGGAGATCCAGGCGCCGCCGGCGGTGCGGCATGGCGTCGGGAGGGGTGGTGGCACGCCGTTTGTAATAAGGGGCGAGGACCCCTTGGAATCTTGGGGTAGCACGGGACAGAAACCAGGGGAGAAAGCATGGGAAACGGCCACATTAACCGCGGCGGGCTCGCGCCTGACGAGCAGCCGTTCGAGCACGAGCAGGACACCCAGCGGACCCACACCAACGACCGGGACAGCATCAACGTCCCCGTCCACGAGGAGGAGCTGGCCGCCCGCACCCGTCAGGTTGAGCGGGGCCAGGTCCAGGTCGAGAAGGACGTGGTCGCTGAGGAGCAGGTCCTCAACGTCCCGGTGACCGAGGAGCGGGTGCGGGTCGAGCGCCACGCCGTCAGCGGCAACACGCCGGCCGACGCGACCGCCTTCCAGGAAGGCGTGATCGAGGTCCCGGTCCGCGGCGAAGAGGTCGAGTTGACCAAGCGCACCCGCGTCGCCGAAGAGGTCGAGATCGCCAAGGAGGCGGTCCAGCGGACCGAGCAGGTCGCCGGCACGGTCCGGCGCGAGGAAGTCCGGATCGAGGACGCCACCGTCGTCGACTCCACCACCGATCCGCGGACGACCTAGACCCAGGTCGGCACCGATGCGGGACGTTGTTATAGGGAAGGGACCAGATCACATGAACCTGAAGACGCTCGGTAGTGGGGTGGCGCTTGTCGCGCTGACGCTCGCGCTCCTGGTTGGTGGCGGGCAGCGGTCGGCCTTGGCGCAGGACCCGACGGCCACCATCGCCCCGGCGGCCGCGCAGGCCCAGCCGGCCGGCGAGGTCGACGCCGAGGAAGAGGACGAGGGCTTCGACGATTGGGGTCTGCTCGGCCTGCTCGGCCTCGGCGGTCTCGCCGGGCTGCTGCGCCGCCCGCAGACGCAGGTCCGGACCTACGAGGAGACGGTTGCTCGCCCGGTCGGCGGCACCACCGGCGGGTCGGACATCAACCGCCGCACGTAGGCTCTGCACCGAGTCGACGCGGAGAAGGGGGGGCGGCATCTGCCGCCCCCCCTTCTTGTGCGCCAAAGCGTACAGGGCGCGGGGCGTGGGCCATCGCGCGCCGCGGCCGGAAGCTGCCTGGACACTGGCGGCCCCATCCGGGCGACCCATGTGCCACCCCGTCGATGGCGCAGGCACCAGAGCACCCGACCCGACGGGATCGGCTCGCGGCGGCTCCTAGACCCCAGTGCGATCGGCGGCGTGACCTACCCGCCGACGCGATCCAACTCCATCCGAACGATGACGTCCAAACGGTGTCGTCCAAACGATGACGGCTACCCATTCCCCTTGACGCCCGGTCACCGCGACGTAATACTGCACGCAGCGGTGTACGTACACCTCCGGCTGGCGGGGGTGGAGGGCGTGAATCGGGGGGGCGGGGTGTCTACCAGACTCGTCAAGGGTACGGCCGTCGTCAGCCTCGACGACGGCGCGAAGCTCGGCAAGATCGACCACGTCTACCTCGACCCGGCGCGCAAGGAGATCGTCGCCTTCTCGTTCCAGCACGGCGGCGGACTGCTGGGCGGTAAGACGTCTCACCTGGTCGACGTGGCGGACGTGCACGGGATCGGTCAGGACGCCGTCACCCTGGACGGCGCGGCGGTGGTCCGCAGCGAGCTCGCGGTCGCGGCGAAGCGCGCGGAGCTGGTCGACCTCGAGGACCTGCTGAAGCGGACGGTGATCACCGAGAGCGGAACGGTGATCGGGCAGGTCGCGGCGATCGGGTTCGGGCTGGACACCTACCGGCTGACGGGGATCGAGGTGTCGCCGGGGTTCTTCAAGACCAGGGCGACGATCGCGGCGGAGGAGATCGAGAACATCGGCGAGGAGCTGATCGTCGTCGCCGACGCCATCTGCGGAGTGGTAGCCGAGCCCGGCGCGATGCGGGTGGCGTAGGGGCCCGAGAAGCCGCGGGACTTCCGGTCGGGAGGCCGGCTCCCCGGTCATCAGCGCGAGACTGCGGGGTGAGGCATAAGGAAGGGGGCGGCCGCATCGCGGCCGCCCCCTTCCCCGTGTTGATCGACGCCGGTGCCGGGGAGCAGGATGCCCTCCGGCCGGCGTGGGGGCTAGAAGTCGGCCGGATCGAGCGGGTCGGTCCCCGCAACGACCTCGTCGCCGTCGAAGGCGCCGTCGCCGTCGGTGTCGGCCTCGGTCGGGTCGGTCCCGAGCACGTTCGCCTCGTCGTCGTCGGTCAGGCCGTCGCCGTCGGTGTCGACGACGTCGGTGTCCGTGGCGTCGGCCGCCGGCGTCTCGGTCGCCTCGGCGACCGGTTCGGTGGCCTCGACCGCCGGCGCCGGGGTCTCGGTGGCCTCGACCACGGGCGCGGTCGCGGTCGCCTCGACCGGCGCCTCCGTCGCGACGGCCGCCTCGGGGGTCGCCTGAGCGACGATGAACTCGGCGATCTCGCCGAGGACCTCGTCGCGGGTCAGGGCGTCGTCGAAGGACTGGGGGAACGGCGACTCGCCGGTGACTAGATTGAGGTAGCCGGCGTGGCGGCCCTCGACGGTGGCGATGGTGGCCGCGGCGCCGAGCACGTCCGGGTCGGTGATGAATGGAGCCGCGCCGTTGTAGGCGCCGACGCCCGTGTTCTCGAACGCCCGCGCCGTTTCGAGGAACGTCTCGACGTCCTCGAGCGCATCGTCGAAGTCGAACTCGATGTCCCCTTCGCCGACCGGCGTGCCGCCGAGCGCGGTGATGGTCTCGGTCAGCGTGGCGACGTGGTCTTCCTCGTGGACGAGGATCTCCTCGATCCTGGCCCGCGACGGGCGGACCCGGTCCTCGCTAGCGGCCTCGGGCGTGCCCTCGTCGTCGTCCTCCTCGTCGTCGTTACCCTCGAAGGCGTCGGCGAAGTCCTCCTCGCCGAAGCGGTCGAGGCCTTCCTGGTAGAAGGTGGACTCGAGCAGCTCGAGGGTCAGCGCGAAGTTGAGGATGTCGAGATCGTCGGTGAACTCCTGCGCGTTGGCCAGGCGGAAGCCGGCCCCGCCGGGCATCCCGGCGACCGCGATCGCCAGGGCCCCACCGCCGGCGACCTTGGCCCCGCGGCCGAGGAACCGGCGGCGGGAGCTGAGCCGAGCCTGCTCGGTCGCGACCGCGTCCAAGAACTGTTCGTGCAACGGGCGCATGTACGTCCCTCTCTGTCAACGCGCGTGGGTGCCGGCGGCCGGCATCCGGCCGCCGGGGCGTGCTCCGACTGTCGAATCGGATCGCCAGTGTGTCCTATAGCACCTGGCTTGCCGCGACTCGATCGCGGGCTAAGTTTGCCCAAGGTCGTGACCCGGCGCTCCGGGCGCCTGCGGGAAGTGCCGCACCTCGGTTGGGATGACTCGCTCTCGATGGGTAGGCGGTGAATGCCGGGTCCGATGGCAGCCGTCGTCCGCCCACGTTGGGCCGTGTGGGGCCAGTGTGGGAAGCCCGAGAGATGTCTGCGGGGCGTAGGGAAAGGTAGCGGGCGCCATCCGCACTGGTTGTCGTGAACGGCCCTCGGTCCGGGATCAGGCATCGCGGCGGGCGAGGCTTCTTGGCCGTGGGCGGGTGCGATGGGCGGGGGCGTGTGCGGCGCGTCAATTGCTGTATGCGGTCGGCAACGGTGGCAACGGCGCATCCGGACCTGCCCCTAGGACGAGAAGGATCGGGGCCGGCCGAATCGATTGACGCGCGATGGGCGCCGCTAGGCTCTCGGCCGTCGCGTCGAACAAGGGGCAACGTGGCGAGGCGTCCCCGCCCGGCGGGGCGCCTGGCTGGCGGGTTACCAGGACGTGCGGCCTTTGGCGCGAGCACCGACGCCGGCCGCCCGCGCTGTGCGATCCTCCAGCGGTGATGACCCTCGCGCGTCGCCTCGGCGGTGTGGCCCGGTCCTACGCCAGCGTCGCCCGCAGCCCGGCGTACTTTCCGCTCTGGCTCGGCCAGGTGCTCTCCGGCTTCGGCGACACGCTGCACTACATCGCCCTCGTCGTGCTCGTCTACGAGATCACCGGTCGGGGGGCGGCGGTCGCGGTGCTGGTCGCGGCCGAGGTGGTCCCGGTCCTCGTCCTCGGCGCGCTCGCCGGCGTCGTGATCGACCGCTTCAGCCGCAAGGCCGTGCTGGTCGGGTCGGACCTCGCGCGGGCGGCGCTGGTCCTGACGCTGGTCTGGCCACGGGGCGTGGGACACGCCTACCTCGTCGCCGCCGGCCTCGCGGCCGGTGCCGTGTTCTTCGGCCCGACGGTCCAGGCCGTGATCCCGGCGCTGACCACGCCGGAGCAGCGGCTGGCGGCCAACTCGGTCGCCTGGTCGACCGGGCGGCTGGTCCAGATCGTCGCGTCGGCCGTCGCCGGGGGGCTGATCGCCGCCGTCGGGACCGGGACGGCCTTCGCCCTCAACGCGGCCACCTTCCTGGTCTCGGCGTTGCTGATCGCGCGGCTGCGCATCCCCGCCCACGCCGGCCAGGTCGGGGCGGACGCCCGGCGTGGCCTCGGCGGCTACGTCGCCGACGCCCGGGCCGGGCTCGCCTTCGCCCTCCGCGACCGGCTGGTGTCGCGGCTGGTGGTGGTGCAGTCGGTGGCGTCCCTCGCGGTCGGGGCGACCGGCGCGATGCTGGTCGTCCTGTCCGAGCGGCACCTGGGGCTCTCCCCGGCCGGCTTCGCCTGGCTGATCGGGGCGATCGGCGCGGGCGCGCTGGTCGGCCCGCTGATCCCGAACGCGCTGGCCCGCGACCCCCGGGACGCGCGCTGGCTGTTCGTGCCCTACGTGATTCGGGGGGTGGGGGACGTGCTGCTGGCCGTGGTGACGCCGCTGCCGGTGGTGCTCGCGATCCTCTTCGTCTACGGGCTGAACACCGCGACCGGCGTGGTGGTCTTCAACACGGCCCTCCAGGGGGCGGTGCCCGACGCCGTGCGGGGCCGGGTCTTCACCCTGCTCGACGTGGCCTGGAACGCGAACCGGCTGCTGTCGCTGGCGGCGGGCGGCCTGATCGTCGACGCGTTCGGCGTCCGGCCGCTGTTCTGGTCGGGCGGCACGCTGCTCGCCCTCGCCGGGGTGCTCGGTCTGGTGCTGCTCGGCGGCGACGGCCTGCGGCGGCCGGTTCCCGGAATGCCCCCATGAGCCGGGCGGTCCGTATCGGCCGGCGGTTGGGGAAGGAACGCGCCCAGCCCCCCGGCCGGAACCGGTTCGGGCGATGGTGAGTGGTCGCCCCACGGAGGACGGAACCGTCGGCCGGGGGCGGGCGTCTTTGGGAGGGCCGCGGGCGCGACGTCGTTGCGCCTGGGGCGCCTGCCGACGGCGTGGCGGAACGACTATTCCGGGAGCGGGAGAGCGGTGTGTGGCTCTGGCGGCCGGCCAGAGGGTTCGCCAGAACCTGGCGGGCTGCCGTCCGACCACCTGGTGCGGCGTTGGGATACTCCCCGAGCCCGCCTACTCGCGCATCGGCCTCCGCCGAGGGATCCCGCTCATCGTCGCCGCACTGGCGATGTCGTCACCGCGACCGCCGCTGTCCGGGCGGGACTGGCGCCGGTGTCGGGCGTCGGCGGTGGCGGTGAACGGCGTTGGTCGCGGGAACGAGAGGGGATCAAGCCGTGTCGTCGCTGTTGCGTTGGGGGCTCGTCTCGGTCGTTCTGATCGTGATCGCGCAGGGTGGTGTCCCCGTCGCCGCCGGCCAGGCCGCACCCGGCGGGAGCCCGATCGCTACGCCGGGCGGGACACCGGTCGCGCTGGGTGACGGGTTCGAGCTGCTCTACCGCTACGCGGCGGAGGACTTGGCGGGGGCGCTCCTGAACGGGCCGGTGATGCTGGGCGAGCTCCGCAACGCGACGGACCGCCCGGCGGTCGCCCCGGTTGTCCGTTTCACCCTGCTCGACCACGCCGGCGCCGCGCTGGGGTTCGTCGACGCCATGCCGCTCGCCCACTACGTCCCCGCCGGGGAGCGGGTGCCGATCTTCGCCGACGCCACCAACTTCGACCACAACGCGCCGGGCGTCGTGCTCGGGAGGTGGCGCGGCGAGTCGATCGCGCGCTGCGACACGGGACTGACGCTGGCCGAGGTCGACCCCACCGGCCTCGAGATCCGCGGTGAGCGCTACCAGGAGTACCCCGAGCTGGGCCCCGGCAGCTTCACCATCGACGGCGCGGTGGTCAACAACACCGCCGCCGAGGTGCCCCACCTCGACGTCGCCGCCGCCTTCTACGCGGCCGACGGCCGTTTCGTCGGCTTCGACTCGGAGTGGGTGGCGCTGCCGACCGCGGCGGGCGCGAGCGCGCCGTTCGTGCTCGACGCCCACCAGTTCAGCGCCCTGCCCGGGCTGCGCCCGGAGGAGCGCGGCCAGCCCTTCACCTACCGCCTCATGGTCCGCCGCGACCAGCGGTTCCAGCCGGCCGTCTGCGGCGCGCCGATCGCCTGATACCGGATCCCGGTGGTCGCCGGCGCATCGCCCGGCGGGTGCGCGGCCAGCCTGGGCCGGCTCGATCCTCGGGCCGCTGTCCGCGGGGCTCGCTCCGGGAGGTAGCGACCGTCTCCGCGTCTCCCATGCTCAGGCCGATCATCCAGATCGGTCGAACGAGCCGGCCACCCGAGGCGGGACGTCCCGCGGGACGACAACAACACCCACCGCGGCTCAGCCGGTGTTGCCACGCTCCCACGCGGGAGGCGCCTGGCCCGTCGAGCGTCCGTCCGAGGCCGGTCCACCCCGCGGCGGCCGGCCTCCCGAGGCTGACCGGGGCGCCGTTGTCGGGCGGCGGTCGTGCGCTCGGGGCGTGGACGCCCCGGACGGGGAGGACGATGCGGGGGCGGGCAAGGGTCAGCCGTTCTCACCCGGGGACTGGCCGACCAGCTCGTAGACGTTCCCGTCCGGTGCCCGGAAGTGCTGCGAGGACGTCCCGCCCGGCCACGCCCGCAGGGGGCCGATCAGCTCGACCGTCCCGGCCGCCGCCAGTTCCTCCCTCGCCGCCACGACGTCCTCGACGAAGAAGCCGACGACGGGACCCGAGTCGAAGTAGACGTGCTCGGTGTCGGACGGTCCGAAGACCTCGACCGTATCGTCGTTCGGCAGCCGGAAGACCGCGAAGTCGGGGCGCTCGTACTCCAGCCGGAGCCCCAGCACCTCTTTGAAGAGGCGCACCATCGGGCCGTTCTCTGCGGTCCTGGTCCCCACCCACGTCACGGCCGCGACCTTCATCGCGCACCACCTCTCGCTCACCGACCACGCGGGGGTACATCCCCCGGAACGAAGCGGGCATCGGCGAGTGCCACCGCCCGCCAGCGATCCGGCCCACCCTTGGCGGGCCCGGCCCCGCTCGGGCACAGCCGGACTGCCCGCCCGTCTGCAGGACGAGACGCCGGGATGCCATGCCCGGTTGCGGCTGGTGGGCCGGCGAAGGGATCGGCGGCGGCCAGGTCCGGGACGACGGGCCGTCCATGCCGCCACCCGCTCGCCCCGGGGTGCCGCCATCCCGTGGCCCCGGCGCGAGCGGACGATGGCCGTCGTCAGAAGGGGCTGCGCCCGCGAGACGGGCTCGTCGCCCGCTGCGGTGTTGGCGCGAACGGCCGTAGGATGTCGATCTCGGCGGTGTCGGATCGACCAGGTGGTGAGGTCGCCGATCGGCGTCCCCGCGGGTGGCGGCACGAGCACGGACGATCGCGGACAGAGGAGAACACGATGACCCGGACGATCACCCCGTTCCTGTGGTTCGACGGCAACGCGGAAGCGGCGATGGACTTCTACGTGTCGGTCTTCGAGGACTCGGAGGTGCTGAGCGTCAGCCGCTACGGCGACGCCGGACCGGGACCCGCCGGGTCGGTCCTGGTCGCCAACTTCCGCCTCAACGGGCAGGAGTTCCGGGCGCTCAACGGCGGCCCGCTGTATCGGTTCACCGAGGCCGTGTCGTTCCAGATCGACTGCGCGACGCAGGAGGAGATCGACCACTACTGGGATCGGCTCACGGACGGGGGCGAGCCTGGACCGTGCGGCTGGCTCAAGGACCGGTTCGGCCTCTCGTGGCAGGTCACCCCGACCGTCCTGGGCGAATTGCTGGGAGACGAGGACCGCCAGCGGGCGGACCGGGTGATGCAGGCGATGATGGGGATGGGCAAGATGGACATCGCCGGGCTCCAGCGCGCCTACGACGAGGGGTAGCGCGAGCCCGCTCCGCTCCGTGACCCAGACGTGACGGCAGCGCCCAGGCTACGCCGGCGGGCTATCCCCGGCGGGGATCGACGCCCTTCTCATCGGGCGCGCCGAAACCCCTGAGACCTCGGGCCGCGTCTGCGGACCGCCTGAGGTTTCATGGGCCCTGGCATGCGAGCCGCCGCGTTCCGGTCGACGGGTGTGACTGGTCCTCCGGCTACGCACGCGGGCATGACCGGCGGCTCACCGTCATGGTGGACGTCGGGCCGTCAACGGCGATCCCGCGGGTCTCCGCACCCGGTCGACGTCGCCGGATCGGGACACCGGTCCCCCTCCGAATGGTCTCCGTGTCCCAGGATCCCGAGGCCCGTCGCGCCCTAGGATCTGGACCCAGGAGGTCGGCCGTGTGTCTGCCGACCGATGGTCTTCCGAGGGGCGCGTCCGGCAAGCCGCGTCCGCCCCTCGTTCGAGCGAGGTTCCGAAGGGGGAGCGACGGCGATGCGACGATGGCTGGTGCTGGTGTGCGGCGTGGTGGCCCTGCTGGCCGGATCGGTCGGGCCGGTGGTGGCGCAGGAGCCGCAGACCGATCCGTCCTTCTCGAACGAGGTACTCGGGACGTACGGGCTGCCCGAGATCGCGATCACGCAGCGGGAGGACGGCTACGACGCGCCCCGCGAGGTGGTGGCGGGGCGCTACCTGGTCGCGTTGGTGAGCAGGCCGGGGCTCTCCGCGTACCTGAACCTGGTGCGGGTGCCGGCCGGTCTCTCGGACGCGGAGGCCGACGAGCAGTTGCTGTCGGCGGCCCGCAACGACGTGCCCGTCGATGGCTGGACCTACGGCGGCGGCACCTACGCATTCGACGGCAACACCGCGTGGGTCGCGCTCGACCTCCAACCGGGCGAGTGGGCCTGGGGCCTGACCTCGCAGCCCGACATCGACGACGCCGAGGAGACGGTCCACCTCATGCCCCTGACCGTGACGGCGGGGGACGCGGCGGCCTCGCCGGTCGCGGCCGGGATCGAGCCCTCCGCCGACGTGACGATGACCGAGTTCGTCTTCGAGGGGCTCGACGGCACCACGCTGCCCACCGGTCCGCAGGTCTGGCGGTTCACCAACAGCGGGTCCCAGGCGCACCACATGGTGCTCTTCCGGACGCCCATGCTCCTCGCCCAGGAGGACGTGACGGCGATGGTCGACGCCTTCATGAGCGCGACGCCGACGCCCCCGCCGAGCTGGTGGAACGAGAGCGTCTGGGTCGGCTACGCGGCGATCATGTCACCCGGGCAGTCGATCCTGACCGAGTACGACCTCGATCCGGGGACCTACGCGGCGCTCTGCTTCATCGCCGACCCGGAGACCGGCATGCCCCACCTGATGGAAGGCATGGCCCAGGCATTCACGGTCGCCTGAGGCCGCGCGAGACGCGATACCCTACCGGTGAGCTGGCGAGCCGGTGAGGGGGAGTTCGGGAGGCGCCGCCGACGCGGCGCCTCCCAGTGCGGCCGTCTCGCGGCCACGCCCCGACCAGGCGCCGCAGCCCGGCCGCCGGTGCGACGCCACTCCTGACCAACCTGCGGTGCGGGCGAACACCGCCGTCAGCCAGATAGCCGGGCAGGGCGAGGGATGCAGACCACCACCGGCGACATCGGTCTCCCCTGGACGAAGAAGGAGGGGCTGCTCGGCGGCCGGACGGCGGGACGGGTCGCGTGGTCGCTGTGCGGGCTGACCCTGCTCCTCGTCGCCGCCGCGCTGCCGCTCGGCCGCCTCAACCGGACCGAGCCCGAGGTCCTGCTGATCGCCGTCGGCGTCGTCTCGTGCGGGCTGGTGGGCGGCGTGGTGGCGTCACGCCGGCCCACGAACCCGATCGGCTGGCTGTTCGCGGTCAGCGCGGCGGCCTTCGGGTTCATGGCGTTCGGGTCGGAGTACGCCACCTACGGGCTCGTCACCCGGCCCGGATCGCTCCCGGGGGCACTGGCCCTTGCCTGGCTGCAAGCGCTCCTCATCGTCCCCGTCGTCGTCTCCCTCCTCGCCCTGCTGCCCCTCTACTTCCCCGACGGCCGCCTCGTCTCGCGGCGGTGGCGTCCCGTCGTTCGGCTCACCGCCGGCTGGGCGGCCTGCGAGGCCGTCGTCGCCGCGGTGCGGCCCGGCGACCTGCAGAACGTCCCCGGCGTCGCCAACCCGCTGGCGGTCGGGTCGCTCGGTCCCGTCGTCGAGGTGCTGGACGACCTCGGGCTCGTGATCTGGCTCGTGATCCTGGTCGCCGCGAGCGCGAGCCTGGTGCTGCGGCTCCGGCGGTCGGCGGGCGAGGAGCGGCAGCAGGTGAAGTGGCTCGCCTACGCCGTCGTCGGCTGGGTCGTGCTGGTGCTGCTGTCGTATCCCGCCGCGGCGATCGATCCGGCCGCCGAGCGGGCGGTGACCGTGGGGGCGGCGGTCGCGTTCGCGGGGATCCCGATCGCGGCCGGGATCGCGGTCCTCCGCTACCGCCTCTACGACATCGACGTGATCATCAACCGGACGCTCGTCTACGGCGTCCTGACCGTGGGCACGGCGGGAATCTACGTGTTCGTCGTCGGCTACCTGGCCGCGGTGTTCCACGCTCGCGACCAACTCGCCGTCTCCCTGCTCTCCACCGGGCTCGTCGCCCTGCTGTTCCGGCCGATGCACGAGCGCCTACAGCGCGGCGTGAACCGCCTGATGTACGGCGAGCGCGACCAGCCGTATCAGGTGTTATCGCGCCTGGGCCAGCGGCTGGAGGCGACCCTGGCGCCGGAGGAGACCCTCTCCGCGGTCGTACAGACGGTCGCCGACGCCCTCCGGCTGCCGTACGCGGCGATCGGACTGCGGCACGAGGACGGACTGGTGCTCGCGGCGGCGACCGGCCGACCGGTGGCGAGCCCGGTCCGGCTGCCACTGGTCTACCAGGGGGAGCCGGTCGGCGAGCTACTGCTCGGCCTGCGGGCCGGCGAGGGGACGCTCTCCCCGGTCGACCGCCGGCTGCTCGAGGACCTGGCGCGGCAGGCGGGGGTGGCCGTCCACGCGGTGCGGCTGACGGCCGACCTGCAGCGATCACGGGAGCGGCTGGTGACGGCGCGGGAAGAGGAGCGGCGGCGCCTGCGGCAGGACCTGCACGACGGCCTCGGACCGGCCCTGGCGAGTGCGTCGCTCCAGCTCGCGGCGGCGCGCAACCTGGTCGCCGACAGGCCGGACGCGGCCGCGATCCTGACGGGGGTCAAAGCGCAGGTGCAGGATGCGGTCGCCGACATCCGGCGGCTGGTCTACGCGCTGCGGCCACCGACGCTCGACGAGCTGGGGCTGGTCGGGGCGATCGAGGAGCACGCCGCGCGCCTGGGGCAGGGCGGTCTGCGGGTGGTCGTCGAGGCGCCGGCGGATCTGCCGCCACTGCCGGCGGCGGTCGAGGTCGCCGCCTACCGGATCACGCTGGAATCGCTGACCAACGTCGCCCGCCACGCCCGCGCCGCGTCGTGCACCGTGCGGCTCGCGGTGATCGGGCCGGGCGGCGATGGTGGCCCCGGGGTGGAGGGGCACGCTGCCGCCCCGGCCGGGCGCGCCCTGGGCCTGGAGATCGTCGACGACGGACGGGGCGTGGACCCGCTCGCCGCGGCGGGGACGGGGCTGACCTCGATGCGGGAGCGGGCGGTCGAGCTCGGCGGCACGGTCACCGTGGGACCGGCCGACGGCGGCGGCACGCGGGTCGCCGCCCGGCTGCCGATCGCGTCGGACGGCGACGGCAACTAGCGGGGGGCGGCGCATGGAGCCGGTACGCGTCCTGATCGCGGACGACCACACCCTCTTCCGCCACGGTATCCGGGCCCTGCTGGCCTCCGTCACGGACATCGAGCTGGTCGGCGAGGCGGCGACCGGCGAGGAGGCGGTCGCCCAGGCGGCGGCGCTGCGGCCGGACGTCGTCCTGATGGACATCAAGATGCCGAGGATGAACGGGATCGAGGCGACGCGACGGGTCCTGGCGGAGACGGATCGGGTCGCCGTCGTCGTGCTGACGATGCTGGAGGACGACGACTCGGTGTTTGCGGCGATGCGCGCTGGGGCACGGGGCTACGTGGTGAAGGGCGCGGACGAGGCAGAGATGCTGAGGGTGGTGCGGGCGGTGGCGGCCGGCGAGGCGCTGTTCGGCCCGGCGATCGCCGAGCGGCTGATGGCATTCTTCGCCGAGACCGGGCCGGTGGCGAAGGCGCGGGCGTTCCCCGGCCTCACCGAGCGCGAGCGCGACGTGCTGGGTCTGGTCGCGCGGGGCCACAGCAACGCCGAGATCGCCGACCGCCTGTTCCTGAGCCCGAAGACGGTGCGCAACCACATCTCAAGCATCTTCGACAAGCTGCAGGTGACCAACCGCGCCCAGGCGATCGTGCGGGCCCGAGAGGCGGGGATGGGGCATTAGGCGAGCACGCGGTGGCGACACCACGCGGAAGAATTATCGGGCACCTGATGCACGTACAGTGTGCGCACATAACCCAATGGTTCTGACCGCCACGTCGAGGCGTTCCTCGCCGCCGAACAGGCAATCCGGGATCCCCTCAGTTTGACAGTGAGGACCGGTCCGAAGCCTGTCGCACGGTTCCGGTCACTAGCTGGGCGGTTAGTCCCGCTCGGCGTTGAGGAGCGCGACGCTGGGTTCGGGGCCGCGCCAGGCGGGACTGGCGTGGGCGTGGCGGACCCGCTCGGTCGCGGTCCCGCCCGCGAGGAAGTCGTCGAGCGCGGCGGGATCGAGGGGCGGGGCGAACAGGAACCCCTGCGCCCGGTCGCAGCCGACCGCGCGGATGGTCGCCAGTTGCTCCTCCGTCTCGATCCCCTCCGCCGTGACGTCCATGCCCAGCGTGTGCGCGAGCGAGGTGATCGCCTGGACGATCTCGTGGTCCGCCTGGCCCGCGCCGAGCCCGTTCACGAACGACCGGTCGATCTTCAGCGTGTCGACCGGCAGCCGGCGGAGGTAGCGCAGCGACGAGTACCCTGTCCCGAAGTCGTCGACGGCGACCCGCACCCCCTTGCTTCGCAGCGCGCGCAGCGCCGAGGCGGTCTTCCCGTCGTCCTCGACCAGCAGCTGCTCCGTCACCTCCAGCTTCAGCGTGGTCGGGTCGAGGCCGGACTCGTCCAGGGCGCGCTCGACGTCGGCGACCAGGCTCGGCTCGCGGATCTGGCGCGGCGAGAGGTTGACGCTGACCGTGAGCGGGGCCGCCCGTCCCCCCCGCTCCTGCCAGATCCGACCCTGGCGGCAGGCCTCGGCCAGGACCCACCGCCCGATCGGCAGGATCAGCCCGGTCTCCTCGGCGAGCGGGATGAAATCCGCCGGCAGCAGCCAGTGGTCGCCCGGCCGTCGCCACCGCACGAGCGCTTCGACCCCGACCACGCCGCCGGTGACCAGGTCGACCTCCGGCTGGTAATGCAGCGCGAGCTCGCCCCGGTCGATCGCCGACTCGAGCGCCACGCCCAGGTGCAGCCGCTCCACCGCCTGCGCGTGCATCCGCGGCTCGAACAGCACCAGCGTGCCGCGTCCGGCGGCCTTCGCGTGGTACAGCGCGGTGTCGGCCGCGCGGAGCAGGGCGCCGGCGTCCGCGGCCAGCGGCCCGCCGAGGGCGATCCCGATACTGGTGCTGATCGGGGCCTCGTGGCCGTCAACGCGGACCGGGGCGCGAAGCGTCTCGAGGAGGCGCTGCGCCGTCAGCACCGCCTCGTCCGCGGTGACGCTTTCCAGGAGCACGACGAACTCGTCGCCGCCGAACCGGGCCACCGTCGGCGCCGGCCCGAGCCCGGCCCGGAGCCGGTGCCCGATCTCGACCAGGACCTCGTCGCCCGTCTCGTGCCCGAGGCTGTCGTTGATGACCTTGAAGTTGTCGAGGTCGATGAACAGCACCGCCACCGGCGCGCGGCGCGTCCCCGCCCCCAGGGCGTCCCGCAGGCGGTCCAGGAGGAGGGCCCGGTTGGGCAGCCCCGTCAGCGGGTCGTGGAACGCCTGGTGCGCGAGCTTCGCTTCCAGGCGCTTGCGGTCGGTGATGTCCTGGACGGTCCCGACGATGCGGGTCTTCCTCCCCGCCTCGTCGAAGCCGACCCGCCCCTGCTGGTGGAGCAGGCGCTCGCTGCCGTCGGGTAGCCGCACCCGGTGGTCGATGGAGAACGAGCGGCCCTCGTACAGGGCGCGCTGCACCGCGTCGTCGACGGCCGTGCGGTCCTCGGGGTGGACGGCGCTCAGGAATCGCCGGTACGTCGGCCGGAACGACTGGGGGGCGGCGCAGAGGATTCGGTAGGTCTCGTCGGACCAGGTCTGGTAGCCGGTGACGAGGTTCCACTCCCAGCTCCCGAGGTGCGCGACCTCCTGCGCCTCGGCGAGCTTAGCGTCGCTCTTGTGCCACTCCGCCTCGGCCCGCCAGCGCAGACGCGCGGTGCGCTCGAGCAGACCGTAGATGGTGAGCGCCGGGAGCGCGAGGATCGGGAACGTCCAGGCGTCGGCCGCGACCAGCAGGGCCGCCGCGATCCCCAACCCGACCTGCGCCGCGTGGCTCACGAACTCGATCAGGTCGGCGTTGGCGATCGTCTGGATCCAGAGCCGGGTCGGCGGCACGCCCGACTCCAGGGCGATCATGGTCGTCACGGCCAGGTTGCCGATCAGGTAGGTGCTGAGGCTCGCGATCGCGGTCACCGCGAGGACAGCCGGGCCGTCGGTGAGCACGTGGTCGGCGGTGCCGTAGGAGCCCCAGAGGAGAATGCCCGTGCCCCCCGTCTGGAGCATGGTCTGGGCGGTGTTGAAGGCCGTCTGCGCCCGGTCCTCCCGGCGCACGGCGTGCGCGACGAGGGTGCCGGCGCCGATCGCGACCGTCGCCAGACCCGCGGGGAGCAGGAGGACCGCCGCCACGATAACGATCGTGTCGAGGACGAGCTTGCGCTTGAAGGCGAGCGGGATCGGGTGGAGCCAGGCGAGGGCCGCCAGCCCGCCGCACCCGATCGCGAGAAGGGACGCTTCGGGGTCCGGAGCCCCCCTCCGCACCAGCAGTCCAACCGCCAGGCAGAGCGCCGCCAGCGTCAGCACGGCACCGTAGAGCTTGGCAGGCGTGGGCAAGTCCGCCACGGGCGACCCTTAGCGCCGGGCCGCGCCACCGCGAGTGGCGCCGCTTCGGACGGGAAGGCAGCCTAACGAGAGGGCACGGCGACCGGGGACGGCTGGGGTCGGCGTCGTGGAGGTGGCCCCTCCGCCGGGTCGACGCCCCGAGCAGAGCTGAGGGGCGCGGCGTGGCGACCGCCCGCGAGCCTGACGCCTCCGCGGCCGACCTCCCGCCCCGCTAGAGCAGCGATCGGAGGGAGATCCACTCGTTCGCGGTGCCCTCGCTCGCGGTCGGCTGGAGGAGGCCAACGACCTGGGGGGCGAACTCGACGAGGATCGGCATATCGTCGCTGCCGGCGGGAACCCGCACCTTGATCCGGAGCTCGATCCCGTCCGCGGTCACCTTCAGCGACTCGGACTCCTCGAAGCGCACCTTCTCGCCGTGGCCGAAGCCGACGGTGGCGACGGCGAGCCTGATGTCGACCCCGACGGGCGTGCTGACGACGATCTCCGTCGGGCCCTTGACCTTCGTCAGGTCGTCGAACCGGGCGCTCACGAAGACGTCGGCGAGCTGGCCGTCGATGACCAGCACCGGGTCCGCGCGGCACCAGCCCACGCCGGCGCCGGCGCTCGGCACGGCCACCGCGAGCGCCAGGGTCGAAAGCATGAGCGCCCAGAGGGCCGGGCGCCGATGCGTGCAGTGAGCGCGTGGTCGTCCAATCTGCCCGAGCGTGATTCCAGCCACAGTCCGCCTCCGCACCGATGAGGACAGGCGCGACCTTGGGGAAGGGATCGGGGCTCGTCGCCCCAGGTGCTCTGCAGGGCCACCGATGCCTGACGATCGCGACGATCAGGCCCCCGCTATGCGACGTCTCCGACCTACTATGCGCTCTGGTTGCCAGCCGTCCTGGTACGTATGGTGTCGCACAGACGGTACCAAAGTTTGGAACTCCTGTCACGTGTTGCGATAAACGGTGACCCTTCCGGGGTGCCTGTGCCGCCTGCCTGAGCCCGGCCGAGTTGGGACCGGGTACCGCCTCGTCCGCGGGACCGTGCGCCCCGCGGGCCATCGGCCTGCCGCCGCGATACCTAGTCAACGACCCAGGTCCGGTTGCCCGCGGTCGAGGGCTGCTAGCGAGCGGATGCGACGACTGGCGGCTTAGGGGGGCCGCCGGGCAGCGGGTTGGACGGCTGCAGGCGGCGCTGGCGAACACCCGGGCGGGACGCAACTGGGTGTGACACCTGGCCGGAGTGGCCACCCGACCCAAGCCGGTGACGGGGGCCGTTCAGCCTGGCCCGTTCTTCTATCCTCAAAGGTTGTTTGGCGCTCCGGCGTCGGCGTAGGCGCCACTCGAGACACACGGCCCCGGGACCCGACCCGGGGCCGATCCGGGTCTGCCGCGCGGATTGACACCCCTCCCGGTTGCCTGCCACACTCGCCACGCCCTGGGGTGGGGCTGGCGACGCCGTCCCGGCCCGCCCCCGCGGCGCCTTACCAACCCAGCGTTTGTGCGGTAGGGGGTCCCCCGCCGAGCCGAGCGTCCGGTCGTCTGACCGGGTCGCGCGGCGGCGTGGGGTCACAGGGGGAAGCCGGTGCGAAGCCGGCGCTGTCCCGCAACTGTATCGCCGTCAACCCGTCGCCCCGGTTCCGACCGGGGGTGGGGAAGGCGGCGGAGCCAGGTCGCCCGCCCCTGCCGCGTCCGACGCCCTTCGCGAGAGAGGGGAGGACACCGGATGCCCTGCGGCCCACCGACCTGACGATCGGGGTGCCCAGGACCCCGCCGCCCGCTCGCCCAGAGCGGGCTTTTTTTGTTGCGCTTCTTGCCGCTGCCGCTGCCGCACCTGACCGGCGGTGGGCGACCCGCGCCCGGCCGCCGCGTCACCCGACCGCGCCATCGCCGACGGTGCCGGC
>CADCWG010000061.1 GCA_902806335.1 uncultured Thermomicrobiales bacterium
GACGACCAGAACCTGATCTCCCGCGCCTGGTACTACACCCACGTCACCGCGGACCCGAAGGACGCCGACACCGTCTACGTCAACAACCTCGACTTCTACCGGAGCACCGACGGCGGCCACACCTTCGTCGAGATCGCCACCCCCCACGGCGACAACCACGACCTCTGGATCGACCCCCGCGACCCGCGGCGGATGATCCAGGGCAACGACGGCGGCGCCACGGTCTCGTTCAACGGCGGGCTGACCTTCTCGACGATCTACAACCAGCCGACCGCCCAGTTCTACCACCTGGCCGCCGACACCCGGGAGCCGTACATCGTCTACGGCACCCAGCAGGACAACACCAGCGTCGCCGTCCCCAACCGCGCCCCCGGCCCGGCGATCACCTGGGGCGACTGCTTCATCGCCGGCAGCGGCGAGAGCGGCTACATCGCCGTCCGCCCGGACGACCCCGACATCGTCTACGTCGGCGCGATCGGCTCCTCCCCCGGCGGCGGCAACGCGCTCCAGCGCTACGACGGCCGGACCCGGCAGATCCGCCTCGTCACCTCCTGGCCGGAGGCGATGGGCGGCTACGGCGCGAGCGAGGACAGGCAGCGCTTCGCCTGGACCTACCCGATCGTGGTCTCCCCCCACGACCCGAACACCCTCTACATCGCGGGCAACCAGGTCTACCGCAGCACCGACGAGGGCCAGAGCTGGGAGGCGATCAGCCCCGACCTGACCCGGGCCGACCCCGAGACGCTCAAGCCGACCGGCGGGCCGGTCAACCGCGACGCGATCGGCGCCGAGACCTACGCCACCGTCTTCGCCTTCGTCGAGTCGCCCCACGAGCGGGGCGTCTTCTGGGCCGGGTCGGACGACGGCCGGCTGCACATCAGCCGCGACAACGGCGCGACCTGGCGGGAGATCACCCCGCCCGACCTCCCCGAGTGGACCATGGTCAGCGGCATCGAGCCGTCGCCCTTCGACCCGGCGACCGCCTACGTCGCGGCGACCCGCTACAAGCTGGACGACTACCGGCCCTACCTCTACGTCACCCGCGACTACGGCGCGCACTGGACGCGGATCGACGACGGCATCCCGGCCGACGACTTCACGCGCGTCATCCGCGCCGACCCGGAGCGACCGGGGCTCCTCTACGCCGGCACCGAGACGGGGGTCTACGTCTCCTTCGACGACGGCGCCAACTGGCGGCGGTTCCAGGCGAACCTCCCCGTGGCGCCGGTCCACGAGCTGCTGGTCAGGGGGAGCGACCTGATCGCCGGCACCCACGGCCGCTCGATCTGGATCCTCGACGACCTCTCGCCGCTGCGCGCTTTGGCCGGCGGCGTGCCGGACGGCGAGCCGCACCTCTTCGCCCCCCGCGACACGCCGCGGGTGCTGCCGGGGATCGACTGGAGCGGCAACGTCGCCACCTCCACCAACTACCTCGGCGCCCGCGGTGGCGGCTACGCCGTCGAGACCACGGCCGACGGCGAGGCGGTGCGGACCTACCTCGACGCGGGCGAGAACCCGCCGGCCGGCGCGATCGTCACCTACCGCCTGGCCGCCGCGCCGGAGACGCCGATCACGCTGGTCGTCCGGGACGCGGCCGGGGAGGAGCTGCGCACCTTCACGAGCCGGACGGCCGACGACCCGCCGAAGGCCAAGGAGCGACGCATCCCGGCCCGGGTCGGCTGGAACCGCTTCGTCTGGGACCTGCGCCGGGCACCGGTCACCAAGATCGAGGGGAGCGACCCGCCCGCCGAGGAGGCGATCCCCGGCCCCTTCGTCGCGCCGGGCGAGTACCGCGTGACGCTGACCGTCGACGGCACCGAACTGACCCAGCCGTTCCGGGTCGTCAAGCCGTCCAACCTGCCGGCGAGCCAGGCCGACCTCGACGCCCAGCAGGACCTGCTGCTGCGGATCCACCGCCAGCTCGACCGGACGACGGTGGCGATCAACCGGATGCGGGACGTGCGCGGCCAGCTCTCCGGCTGGGCGGACCGCACCCGGGAGCGCGAGGGCGGCGAGGCGGTCGCGGCGGCGGCCGAGGCGCTGCGCGACCAGGTCCGTGAGATCGAGGAGACCCTGCTGGTGCCGGACCTGCGCCCCGGCTGGGCCGACAACCTCAACCACGGCGTCCGCCTGCTGGAGAAGCTGGCCGCCCTGCCGCCGGTGGTGGCGCTGGGCGACTACCGCCCGACCGACGCCGCCGAGGCGGTCTTCGCCGACCTGACGGGACGGATCGAGGCGGAGATCGGCCGCTTCGATGCCCTCGTCGCCGACGCCCTGCCCGCCTTCAACGCGACCGCGGCCGAGGCTAAGCTGGGGGCGGTCGTCGTCCCCTAGATAGGAGGGAGCGGGCGGCCGGCGGGCGGCCGGCCGCCCACTTCCTCGCGCCGCGGCACCCCTTTCGGCGCCCTGCGCACGGCCGTCGGGGCATGCGGCACCGCGCTCCCGCCACGGCACGCTACTCCCGCGCCAGTGCGGCTCCCGGGGACCGACCACCGTCTGCGGCCTCACCATTGCCCCTGATACGGAATCCGGGGATGACCGTGGCGACCGCGCCCGCCGACCTCAGCCGGCTTGAGCCGGCTTCGTCCCTGAGCCTCTGTCCTCGGGCTCGCCCCGGGCGAGCCCGGCCACTGCGCCCTCTCGATCCCCCACCCAGCTGCCGGATTCCGTCCAGGTCCCCTCCCGGGGCACAGCCTCCCCGGGGCCCCGGCTCGCACGGAACCCCGGGCGATCGCCGGCGATTCGCCCGCCGGACCCGTGGCCGGTCTGGGCCGCGTCCGCGCCCGGGTCTCCGACCTCGGCGCCCGTCCCGGGCGGAGACGGCCGTCCTCGCGCCCCAGATACTCCCGTCAAACAGCCGGGTCCCGCACGCGACCCCGGAGTGACCATCGGCGCCAGCGACCCGGGCGCCCAGCGGCCATGCGGCTTGCCCCGTGTCCGCTCGACCGCCCGACCACCCGACCGCCCGCGACGCATCGTCGAGCAGTGGACTGAGAGCCGACGACGACGACGGCGACGGTGGGTACGGCAGGGCAGGGCGGGGATCATCTCCCACCGCTTCCCGTCACACGCCGCGGTGACGCGGGGCCGCCTCGACCGAACGAACCCGCGCTCGACTCCTCTGCGCTCGGTGGGGCCGGCGCGGCCAACGAGAGGCACGAGGACGCCGCGTCGGTCAGCCGACCGGGGACGGGTTCGCGGGCATCCGGTGGGTGCTCGCCGCCGTTAGGAGCTGCCGCAGCGCCGGGCGGCCGACGTCCGCCCCGGGCGTCAGCCTCACGTGGCGAAGCAGCTTGCCGGGTCCGTGGAGGAGTTTCTCCGGGTCGGGCAGCTCGGCGCCGTAGTAGAAGCCGAGGTTGACGTGGCCCTTGTGCGCCGCGATGTAGCAGAAGTGCTCGGACATCTTCTTCGGCCCGACCCCGTAGCCGGCCACGCGCTGGCTCGGCCAGGGCACCTCCACTACTCCGGGGTGGACCTCGGCGATCAGCGCCCGGATCTGGTGGGCAAGATCGCGCACGGGCGCGTCCGACTCGGCCAGGATGTCCTCAAACATTCCATACCGACCCACGGTGCGGATCGTCGACACGGCCATGGGACACACCTCGAGGCTATTCCCCTCGCCACCTTCGCGCGGGCTGGTCCCCGCAGTCACCGGGGAGGGCCGACCCGGACGTTCCGACGACGCACGAGCGCTCACCCGGGGTTCGCTCCGCGCGAGGACGTCCCCAAGAGCGTATCAGCACGGCAAACCCTTGCGGCCACCCGTCGACCTCCAACCGCCGACGGTTCGCCGCCGCGTTCGCATCGGTCGGCATCGCCGCCCTCGCCCAGTCGAGGACCTCCTCCAGGTCGCTGCGTGGCGATCGTGCCCGTTCGCGACGCCGGTCCGTCCGCCGGGAGGCGGCCGTGGGACCGCACGCAGACGACCTCGTCGAGCCCGCGAGGCCAGGACCACGCCCGACGCACGCGACCCCGGTCGCCTCACTCGCACCGACCCGCTGGTCGGACTCCGCCCCGACCGATGCCCTCCGACGGGGATCCCGACGGGGGTCCAGCGGTCGTCGTCGATCCCGGCTGGTCCCACGGCTGGTGGGGAACCGACGCACCCACGCCGATCGTCGCCTTCAGGTACTCCATACCAAGCGGTGGCTTGACCATCGCACGGTGAGCCGCTAATCTCCGCGTTCAAGGTGTATTGAATGGTTAGAGCGATGTGAATGATGGCAAGGCAGGCCATGCCTGGGACGGGGACCGATCCGGACAAGGACGGCGACCAGACCTGGCATCGCGGCGGACTCGAGCCCGAGGACTTCCTCGTCGTCGACGACCTCGCCACGCTGCGGCTGCTCGCCCACCCGCTCCGGCTGCGGGTCGTGGAGGCGCTGCGCGACCGCCCGCGCACCGTGAAGGAGCTGGCCGCCCACCTGGCGGTCAACCAGACCGGCCTCTACCACCACGTCAACAAGCTGGCCGAGCGGGGCGTCGTCCGCGTCGTCGCCACCCGCCAGGTCTCGGGCATCACCGAGAAGCGCTACCGCGTCGCCGCCTACCGCCTGACCGTCGACCGGGCCCTCTTCGCCCCGGGCGCGCCGGCCGGCGACGACGCCTTCGAGCTCTTCGTCTCGCTGGTCCTCGACGAGGCCCGCGCCGAGCTGCGGAAGAGCGTCCGCGCCGGGCTGGTCGACCCCGCCCGGGAGGAAGACCTTGCCCGCGGCGGCCTGGTCCTCGGCCGGAACTGGTGGCGGTTGACGCCGGAGGGCGCCGCGGCGTTCCAGGCGGCGATGGACGACCTCCAGGCCCGGCTCGGCGCCGCCGAAGCCGCGCCCGGCGACCCCCACGCGCGGCTCTACGAGTCCCTGATCGGTTTCTACCCGGTCCTCCCGCGCGACGCCGACGGCGCCGCCGACACCAGAGACCGCGACGCCGACGGCGTCCCGGGCCGCGACGACGGCCAAGACCCGGCACCCGCGACCGACGACACCGGGCCCGGCGGCTTGCCCCCGTAGGGGCGGCAGGCTCGGCGCCCACCCCGCCGAGCGCCGGGTCCCGATCGGCTCGGGCCACGGAACCCACGCCGGCCACGGCCCGGACGGCCAGCTCACCCCACCGTGGCGGCCGGGGGACCCGGTGGCCTGGTCGGGTTGCGCGCGGTGCCGGTCCTGACTCCCCGGCCACCGATCCCGACGCCGCGCCCGCCGGACCGGGCACGGCGAACCCGCCTCGCTCGGTGGCCGCGTTCGCACCCCGCGCCGCTCCGACCCGCCGACCGCTCCGACCGCTCCGACCGCTCCGACCGCTCCGACCGCTCCGACCGCTCCGACCGCCACGACACCGACCGGGAGTCCGCCCATGCCGAGCGCCGCGCTGTCCGCCCCCGCCTCGGCTCCCGGCCTCGGGCGCGACTTCCGGCTCTTCTTCGCCGGCCAGACCGTCTCCAACTTCGGCAGCGCCGTCACGCTCTTCGCGCTGCCGCTGCTCGTCTACGACCTCTCGGGGTCGGCGCTCGACCTGGGGATCGCGACCGCGGCCGCGACCCTGCCCTACCTGCTCTTCGGCCTGATCCTCGGCGCCTGGGTGGATCGGGTCGACCGCCGCCGCCTGATGGTCGCCAGCGACCTCGCCCAGGCCGCGACGATCACGGTGATCCCCGTCCTCGCCGCCCTCGACCTGCTCTCCGTCTGGGCCATATACGCCGTGGCCTTCGCCAGCTCGACGCTCAAGATCGCCTTCGACAGCGCCCAGTTTGCGGCCATCCCGAGCCTGGTCGCCGCCGACGACCTCGTCACCGCCAACGGCCGCATCCAGGCCAGCTTCTCGGCGGCGACCGTCGCCGGCCCGCCGCTGGCCGGGTTCCTGGCGGCGCGGGTGTCGATCCCGGCCGTGCTGCTGGTCGACACGGCGACCTTTCTCGTCTCGGCGGCGACGCTGGCGCTGATCCGCCGCCGCTTCAACCCCGACGCCCCCGACGCCCCCGACGCCCCCGACGCCCGGGAGGGCCGCGAGGGACGCGAGGGACGCGGGCGGACGAGCGTGCGGAACGACATCGCAGAGGGGCTCCGCTACGTCTGGACGCACCCGGTGCTGCGCGCGATCTCGCTCATGATGCTCCTCGTCAATCTGGTCGCGAACACGGTCACCGCCCAGCTGGTGCTCTTCGCCAAGGAGCGGCTCGGCGCCGGTCCCGGGCAGATCGGCGTCCTCTTCGCCGCGGGCGGGGCCGGCGTCGTCGTCCTCTCGTTGGCGGCGGGCCCGCTGCGGCGACGGCTGCCGTTCGGGCCCGTCGCGCTCGGCTCGCTGATCGTCAGCGGCCTGGCGACCGTGGTGCTGGCGTTCACGACCCGCTTCTGGCCGGCGGTGCTGCTCGAAGGGCTGCTCGCCGGCCTCGGGATGCTGTTCAACATCAACACCGCCAGCCTGCGCCAGGCGATCGTCCCGAACCGGCTGCTTGGCCGGGTGATGAGCGTCGCGATGGTGCTCGCGACCGCCGCCTCACCGATCGGCGTCCTGGTCGGCGGCTGGGCGATCGAGCGGACCGGGAGCGTGGTCCTGGTCTACGCCGCGATCGGGGTCCTGACGGCCCTGATCGCCATCGGCTTCGCGGTCTTCAGCCCCCTCGGCCACGCCGAGCGCTACCTGCCGGCCCCTCAAGAGGTTAGAGCGGCAACCACCGCTCCAGGGCCCGCGGTGGCAGACGGTTCGATGTCCTGGGAATCACGTACGCGTTTGCAGAATGAGTCATAGTCTTCGACCGAATCACCGATTGGATCTCGTCGTCCTGCGTTGTCCGGCGGCAGAAGCCCACACTCCCCTCGACGGTCACGTCGTCCCGCACCTTGGTTCCGACCTTGAACGCTGGCAAGGTGATCGGCACCCATCCCGTGCAACTGAGCGCCGCGGACACGTACTCCCAGTTGAGTCTCAGACGATTGAAATGAGATACAACAAAGCCACCGGAGACGATGTCCCGTCGTGACCAGACCTCAACTGACCGCTCATGAGTGGCGGGTGACAGAGGCCCACGCGGGTGATCCGCGTGGGCCCCATGGAGCCAGATGTCGCGCAATGCAATCTGATGAACGAACGCCACGTTAGCCGGGGATCAGGTGGACATACTGTCAACCTCGCGTGTCACGCGCCCTACGGCACATCGGCACTGAGCAATCGATCGTCCGGCGACACCGGCCCAGGGACAGTGCCGAAGGTTGCCGGTACTCGGTCGTGGAGGACGCCCAGCTTTTCGCACAGCTCGTCGAGTCGTCGGTGCACCGCCGTCGCACCCTGGCCAGCGGCGAGGATCTGACCGACGTAGGCGTTGAGGCTGACGCCCTCTTGGTGTGCGGTCTCGGCCAGATCCCGGTGCAAGGACCTGGCGATCCGCACGATGAACTTTCCGCTGTAATGCTCGGTCTGGCGAGGGAGGGGAATGTCCTGCCCGTCTTCCAGCGCGATCTCGAGCCACCCGGCAAGGATTTCGCGCGCCGTCGTGACGGCGTCGTCGAGCCGCTCAACTTGCGTCACGCAGCCAGGCAGGTCGGGATATCGCACGACGAAGCTCCCGTGCTCACGTTGGGTGATCTCAAGGCGGTAGGGAAGCGCCAGGTAGTCCCCAATGACCCGGGGGACGGGCTGGTTCTTGCTGGAGGTCGTTGTCGTCGTCACCGTCCGCAGCCTCATCCCTCGGTGTCCGGACCGAGAACAGCGTCGAGTTAGTCAAGGTCGATCTCGTCGAGCTTGAGCAATTAGCAAACCTGGTCGAGGTACTCGTACTCAACCCACTTGCCACCGCTCTTGGGAATCGGGATCTGGCCGATGCCCTTCTTGGCGAACCAGACGTGGGAACCGGCGGTTCTACGCGGCAGCATGCCGAAGTCTCTCCGCACCTGCTCGACCTCAGCGAACCGCATCCGCGTCGGCCGCCGGAGAATCGTCTCGACACGCTTGCGCCGACGACTCACGGTTTCCCCCATGGGATGATACTTCCAGCAGTATCATCGGTCAATCTTCTGGTCGGCCACGAAGGCTTCTTCTTGGGGCGCACCGAGCGGTCGGCGAGCCCGGGCGGCGGGTTCGTCACCCTGGCGGGACCACGGCCGGGCGGCTCACAGGGTGAGCTTCACCTGGCCCGCCTCGACCGTGACCGGGAACGACCGGAGGCGGACCTTGGGCGCCGCCAGGCAGCGGCCGGTCGTGATGTCGAACTCGAGGCCGTGCCAGGGGCAGGCGACGATCTCCCCGTCCCGCACCCAGGCGATCTCCCAGCCCGTCGACGCGTCGCAGGCCGTCGTCCCGCTCACGTTCCCCGCGCAGAGCGGCCCGAACTGGTGGGTGCAGACGTTCGGCAGGGCGTAGAACGCGCCCCGGACGTTGAAGACCCCGACCTCGAGGTTGCGGACCCGCACGACCCGATGCGTGCCCGGCGGGAAGTCGTCGACCGGACCGACGAGGTGCTCGGCCATCGCGCGCGTTCCCTCCTCCGCCCGGTCAGACCGGCTTCGCGGCCGGCACGGGGATGTTGAACAGCGCCATCGCGTTCTCGCCCATGATCTTGCGCTTGGCCGCGTCCGGCATCGGCAGCCTGCGGATCGCCCGCGGGTGGTCGAAGTCGTGGTGCGGCCAGTCCGAGGCGAAGAGCACCCGGTCGGCGCCGCCGAGGTGCTCGATCGTCGCCGCCAGGTGCGCCGGGTCGTCGGGCTCCTCGATCGGCTGGGTGGCGAACCACATCCGCTCCTTCATGTACTCGCTCGGGCGCTTCTCGAGGAACGGGACGAGGCGCCGGTACTCGTTGTAGTACTTGTCGAGCCGCCACATCATGTAGGGGACCCAGGCGAGCCCCGCCTCCGTGAAGGCGATCTTCAGGGTGGGGTAGCGGGCGGGCACCCCCGTGTGGACCAGGCTGACCAGGTTGGCCATCATCGCGAAGGAGTGGGAGAGCATCTGCCGCGCGAAGTGGTTCTCGAACTGGTCGAGCTGGCAGGGGAAGACCGGCGAGACGAGCGTCACGCTGTGGAGCACGACGGGGAGGCCGGCCGCCTCCGCCGCGGCCAGGATCGGGTCGTAGCGGCGGTGGCCCCAGAGCGGGTTGACGCCCGCCGTCGGCAGGAAGACGGCGACGATCCGCTCCTCCCCCGCGTAGCGCTCGATCTCCCGCGCCGAGTCCTCGGGGTCCTGCGGGCAGGCGAGCAGCGCGCCGTAGAGCCCGGCCTCCTTGGACAGCCACTCCTCCAGCAGCCAGC
>CADCWG010000062.1 GCA_902806335.1 uncultured Thermomicrobiales bacterium
ACTTCCTGCGGATCCCCAGCGTCAGCACCGACCCCGATCACCGGCAGGACGTCGCGGCCGCCGCCGCGTTTGTCGCCGACCGGCTGCGCGAGGCCGGCGTCCCCGAGGTGGAGATCCACCCGACCGCCGGGCACCCCGTGGTCCGCGGCGACTGGCAGGTCGGGTCAGACCGGCCGACGGTCCTCGTCTACGGCCACTACGACGTCCAGCCGGCCGAGCCGCTCGACCTATGGGAGTCGCCGCCGTTCGAGCCGGTCGTCCGCGACGGCCGGGTCTACGCGCGCGGGTCGTCCGACATGAAGGGCAACCTGCTGACCGCCGTCCAGGGGGTCGCCGCGCTGGCCCGGGCCCACGGCGCGCCGCCGGTCAACGTCCGCTTCCTCTTCGAGGGCGAGGAGGAGATCGGCAGCCCCAACCTGGAACCGTTCGTCCGGGCCGAGCGCGAGCGCCTCGCCTGCGACGCCGTCATCTGCGCCGACGGCGGGATGTACGCCCCCGACCGCCCGTCGCTCTCGGTCTCGACCAAGGGCCTGGCCGGGTGCCAGATCGACCTGCGCACGGCCCGCGGTGACCTCCACTCCGGCATGTACGGCGCGGTCGTCCCCAATGCCGTCCAGGCGCTGGGGAAGCTCCTGACCACCTTCCACGACGCCGACGGCCGGGTCGCCGTCGACGGCTTCTACGACGCGGTGCGGGACCTGAGCCCCGAGGAGCGGGCCGAGATCGCGGCGGTGCCCTTCGACGAGGCGGCCTACCGCGAGCAGGCCGGGGTCGAGACGTTCTGGGGCGAGCCCGGCTACACGCCGCTGGAGCGGGCCTGGGCGCGCCCGACCCTTGACCTGAACGGCGCCTGGGGGGGGTACCAGGCGGAAGGGGCCAAGACCGTGACCCCCTCCGAGGCCCACGCCAAGGTCACCTGCCGGCTGGTCCCCGGCCAGGACCCCGACCAGATCCTGGCACTCCTCGAGCGCCACGTCGCGCGGCACAGCCCGCCCGGCGCCCAGGCCACCGTGACCCGCCTCCCCGGTTCCGCCCGGCCCTGGGCGGCCCGTCGCGACCTCCCGGCATTCGCCGCGGCCGGTCCGGTGCTCCGCGAGCTGTTCGGCGCCGACCCGCTGATCGTCCGCACCGGCGGCACGATCCCGGTGCTGGACGTCTTCAAGCGTGAGCTCGGCGCCGACTCGGTCATCTTCGCCTGGAGCCTGCCCGGCAGCGGGGCCCACGCCCCCAACGAGTGGTACCGGCGCGACGACTTCCGCCGCGGCCGCCACGGCTACGCCGCCCTCCTGGCCGCCCTCGCCCCCTAGCGCGCCGCCCGTCGAGTCCTGGTGGTCACTGTGGCCCCCGCGCATGCCGACCCCAGCCGGCCTTCAACCGGCTCCGTCCCCGAGCCCGGGGCTTGCCCCGGCCGGGGCCGGCTGCCGCTGCGTCCCCGACCCCCCACCGATCGGGCCTGGCGGACATCGACATCGTGGGCGGGATCGAGCGTGGGACGCCAGACGCCCGCTGCGGGACACCAGGGTGGCGCCGCCCGGCCGGTTGGGCCGGCGTGGTCCGGGGATCCGGGCACCGGTGCTCGTCGGTCGAGACCGAGCCCGCCGACCGAGCCCGCCGACCGAGCCCGCCTACGCGCCCATCCCCGGCAGCCGACGGGCACGGCCAGTTGGCTCCCGCTCCCCCTCCTCCGGTAGCGGCTGGGCCGGCCGGTTCTCCCCCAGGGGACGGTCGAGCAGCGCGGTGACCTCGGCGACCGGGAGCGGCCGCGCGAACAGGTACCCCTGCCCCCGGTCGCAGCCGACGGCCAGCGCCGCCGCGAGCTGCTCCGCGGTCTCGATCCCCTCGGCCGTCACCTGCATGCCGAACTGGTGCGCGAGCCAGACCACGGCCCGCACGATGTCGGTGCTCCGCTCGTCGTGCCCCGAGTCGCGCACGAACGAGCGGTCGATCTTCAGGTCGTCGGCGGTCAGCTCCCGAAGGTAACCCAGCGACGACTGGCCGACCCCGAAGTCATCGATCGCCAGGCGGACGCCGATCGCCCGGAGCGCCCGCAGCGTCGGCGCCGCCGCGCGCAGGTCCTCGACCAGCACCTGCTCGGTGACCTCCAGCCGCAGCGCGTCCGGCGCGATCTCGGTCTCGACGAGGATCCGCTCCACCGTCTCGACCAGCCGTGGCTCCCGGACCTGGCGGGCGGCGAGGTTGATATTGATGGCCTCGAGCGGCAACCCGGGGAGTGCCATCTGCCAGGCGCGTAGCTGCCGGCACGCCTCCTCGAGCACCCACGTCCCGATCGGGACGATCAGTCCGGTCGCCTCCGCCAGACGGATGAACTCATCGGGCGGCACCAGGCCGCGCGTCGGGTGCTGCCAGCGCACCAGGGCTTCGAGCGCGACGATCCGCCCGGTCGCCAGCTCCACGATCGGCTGGTAGTGGAGCAGCAGCTCATCCTTCTGGAGCGCCCGGCGGAGGTCGTTCTCGAGCGCGAGGCGGTCGCTGGCCTCCGCCGCCATGCTCGGGTCGAACGCGACGTAGCGGTCACCGCCCTGCGCCTTGGCCCGGTAGAGCGCCACGTCGGCCTGGCGCAGCAGCTCGCCGGGATCGGAGCGTCCCGGTGTGCTCAGGGCGATGCCGATGCTGGCGGTGACGACCGCCTCGTTCCCGCTGAAGCGCAGCGGCGTCCGCAGGGCGTCGAGGAGATGGTCGGCCGTGCGGACCGCCTCCGTGGGCGACACCCCTTCGAGCAGAACCGTGAACTCGTCCCCCCCGAGGCGGGCGAGCGTGTCGGCCGGCCCCAGAACCGCCCGCAGTCGCGGACCGACGGCCATCAGCAGTTGGTCGCCCTGCGCGTGGCCGAGGCTGTCGTTGACCACCTTGAAGCGATCCAGGTCGACGAACAGCACGGCGGCCTGTTCGCCGTCGCGGGTCGCCCGAGCGGCGGCCAGCCTGAGCCGGTCGAGGAACAGCGTGCGGTTGGGAAGATCGGTCAGCGGATCGTGCAGCGCCTGGTGCGCCAGGCGGACCTCCGCGGCCCGACGTTCGGTCACGTCGAGCATCACGCCCTGCCAGCGCAGCGGGCGCCCCGCCTCGTCCCGGATCAGGACCGCGCTGTCACGGACCCAGACGCAGCGGCCGTCCGGCCCGACCAGCCGGTACTCCGCATCCAGGGGCGTTCCCGTCGCGTCGGCGCGACCCCGCTCCGCCCCCACGGTGTCCCGATCGTCCTCGTGGAGCGCCCCGTCTCGCAGGGCACGATCACGGATCCAGTCCTGCGCGGGATAGCCGAGCATGGTCTGCAGCTGCGGGCTGACGTAGATGAAGTCGCCCGCGACGTGGTCTGGCCCGCCGACGGCCCGAACGTAGGTGATGGCGGGGATCTGCTCCACCAGGGTCCGGAACCGGGTCTCCGCCTCGCGCACCCGCGCGGCCGCCGTGATCCGATCGGTCACGTCGTGCATGCTCACCACGGCGCCGATCTTCTCGCCGTTGGCGGCGACCAGTGCCCGCCCACTCGCGTGCAGGGTCCGCGGCTCGCCGCCCTTCGGCGCCACCACCATCTCCACGTCCCGCACGACCTCGCCCCGGAGCGCGCGGACCAGCGGGATCTCCTCCGTCCGCAGCGGCGTCACGCCGTCGCCGTGGTAGAGGTCGTAGCGCTCGGCCCACCGCACGCTGTCCAGCGGCTCGGCCACCAGGCCGTGCAACGCGCGCGCGGCGCGGTTGAACAGCGTGAGCACCCCGTCGGCATCGCAGGCCACGATGCCGTCCTCGGTGTGGTCGAGCACCGCCGCGAGGAACTCCCGCTCCTGCTCGACGGCCACCTCCAGCGACTTGCGGTCGGTGATGTCCCGGATCGTCGAGACCATCGCCGTCCGCACGCCGTCTCGCACGACGAACGAGCGGCGCATCTCGACGTCCCGCTCGGTCCCGTCGGCGCGGCGGATGCGGAACTCCTGGCTGGCGGGGTGGGTGGGCGCGGCGAAGACGGCGCTGTAGGTGGCCTCCGCCTCGGCGCGGTCCGCCTCGGGGAGGATCACGGCGAAGCTCCGGCCGATCACCTCTTCCAGCGGGTAGCCGTACAGCGCGAAGTGGGCCGGGTTCGCCGCCAGCACGATCCCGTCGCGGTCAGAGAGGGTCACGGCATCGGTGGTCGCTTCCCAGACGGCTTGGAACCGCGCCTCGCTCTCCCGCAGCGCCGACTCGGCGCTGCGCCGGGCCGTCACGTCGCGGGCGATCGTCGCCGCCCCGGTCACCTGGCCCGCCGCGTCGCGCACCGGCGAGACGGTGAGGGAGACGCGGATGCGTCGGCCGTCCTTGGCCAGGCGCGGGATCTCGTGGTACCCGACCGATTCGCTTCGCGCGATCCGCGCGAGGACGGCCGGCACCTCATCCGGCGACTCCGGCGGGACCAGGATCGAGATCGGGTGACCGATGACCTCGGCCGCCGTGTACCCGTAGAGGCGCTCGGCGCCGGGGTTCCAGCTCGTGATCGCCCCGTCCAGCGACACGCCGATGATGGCGTCGAACGACGACTCGACGATGGCCGCCAGCCGGGCGGCAACCTCCGCGGCCGCGGCGCGCTCCCGCAGGGCCGCCGCCTGCCGCTCGGCGATCGCCAGCCGGCGCTCCAGGTGGAGCATATCGAACGGCTTGGCGAGGTAGTCGTCGGCCCCGGCCGCGATCGCGGCGCTGAGGTGGGCCGTGCCGAGCCGGGCGGTCAGCACCACCACCACGCTGCGGTCGCCGTGGGGCAGGGCGCGCAGCCGGCGGCAGACCTCCAGGCCGTCGAGGCCCGGCAGGTTGAGGTCGAGCAGGACCAGCCCGAACGCTTCGCGCTGGCAAGCCGCCCAGGCCGCCTCGCCGTCCGCGCAGACCACCACCTCATGGCCGCGGTCGGACAGGACCTCGGCGAGGACAGCGCGGATCCCCGGGTCGTCTTCGACCACCAGCGCCCGTCGCGAGGGGGGGCCGGTCTGGGCCGCCGTCGCTCCCCCGGTCTGGACCCGGTCGGCTGCGTCCATCCCCCCTCCCGGTCCGATCGGGTGCCTCGGCCGCACGGCGAGTCCCACCGCCGTCGGGGTCGTCAGCGCGGACGCTCGTCACTCCTGGGACGCCTGGATACCCATTCTAACCATGACCCCGGCAAGCGCCGACATCTGGCGGCCGATCCACGGGGCTGGTCCGACCCAGACGGCCGGATAGGACTACCCTCGGCGACTCATACGGGATCCGTCGATCCGTGGTGGTGCGGCGGCGCCGACGGCTCCGCCCGCCAGGGGCACGCCGCCGGGCCCTGATCGAATCCGGGCCATCGCTGGCGCTTCGCCCGGCGGGATCTCACAGCCGGCCTGGACGGGCTTCGTCCCTGAGCCCCTGACCTCGGAGCCTGTCCCAGGCGGGCGCGGGGCCGACCGGGCTTTCGATCCCTCCAGCGACCACCCGGAGGCGGTAGCGGACGCCCACCACGGTCCTCCGATCCGCATGGCCCGGGCCGGCGCCTTCATCACCGGGAAGTCCGGGGCTCAGGGACGACGATCCGCCGCGGCTGGGGGACGCGAGCGGGGCGCAACGGTCCTGGGCATCGTCACGACCAGTCGGCGAGCACGGACGCAGGCTCGGGTCGCGACGGCACCGGCCGGCTGCCGGGCGACCTGACGGCTACCCCGCTAGCCGTCCGTCGGCACCGCCAGCGTCGTCCGTGCCACGCCGATCCCTTCGGCCGCCAGCACCCCGACGGTCAGCAGCGCCGAGGCGACGCACCACTGGCAGATCGCGTCGATCACCGCGACCTCGACGTAGGTCAGGAACGCCGCGTAGAGCGCGCCCGCCAGCGCGAGCGCGAAGGCCAGCGCCGTCAGCGTCCCCGCCCAGGTCGGTCGCCGCCACCGCGCCGCCCCCAGCCCGAGCAGCGCCAGGTACATCCCGAGCCCGAGGACTGCGATCGGCACCCCGGCGATCTCCGCGTACCGGCTGCTCTGCACGGTGTGGCAGTCGCCCAGCCCGCAGACCAGCGCGGCGTCGTCGTAGTGGGCGACCGTCAGGTACCCCGCGACCCCGACACCCGCCAGCGCGCAGACCGCCGACGCCAGCGCCCATGCCGACACGCCGCGCACCCTAGCCACACCGCCACGTCGGGACGTCCGGACGGCCGGCCCGGACGTCGCCCCGGGCGCGACGCCGGTCCCCGGCGGGTGGCCGCCCTCGCGCGAGGTCCTGGCCCGCGGGCCGGCGCTCACGACTGACCCCCGAGCGCGGCGTCGATCGCCGCCGTCAGGCTGTCGTAGCCCCGGTAGTCGATCAGTTGGCCGTTGACGACAAAACCCGGCGTGGAGGGGACCGGGATGGCGCGGGCCTCCTCCTTCATCGCCAGGATCTCCCCCAGCTTCACCCGGCCGTCGAAGCAGGCGTCGAAGGCCGCCCGGTCGAGACCCACCGCGTCGGCCACCGCCCGCAGCCGGTCGTCCTCGAAGGCCCCCTCGTTCTCGCCGGACTGGCTCGCGAACAGCGTCGCGTGGACGTCCCAGAATCGCCCCTGGTCGGCCGCGCAGGCGGCGGCCTCGGCGGCGCGGGTCGACTCGTCGCGGTAGTCGTCTGTGCCAGGCGTGGCGCCCGGGACCGGGGTGCGGTCGAGCGTCCGGTCGCCGAGGAACGCGAAGTCGCGGTACTCGTAGCGGACCCGCCCGGTCGCGACGTAGTCCTCGACCAGGTCGTCCTCGGACTCGGTCGCGAACTGCCCGCAGCCCGGGCACTGGTAGTCGCCGTACTCGACGACCGTGACCGGCGCGTTGGCGTCCCCGAGCACCCGCCCGGCCTGGGGCACGGTCGGGTACTCGCCCGTCCGGGCCTCGATCTCCTCGGCCTGCCCCGGCCGGTTGGCGTAGATCAGCAGCGCCACGACGAGCACGGCCAGCGCGACCGCCCCGCCGACCAGCCCCAGTTGCCGCCGGCGGGCGGCCGCCTGGGCCCTGGCGCGCATCTGCCGCTCCCGCGCCACCCGCGCCGCCTGCCGCCGGTCCCGCCGCCCCGCCCCCTTGCCCACCCAGAACGCTCCTCACGGTAGCGGAGAGCTGACAGCTATCAGCCTGTCAGCTCTCAGCTCTCAGCCCTCAGCCGTCAGCCGTCAGCCCGCGGTTATCGGCCAGTCAGCTGGCATCCTCTTGTCGTTCGCCAGGAACGGCCGCCCCCGTTGCCCGTAGCTGAGAGCTGAGAGCTGAGAGCTGAGAGCTCTCGACTCATCCGTACCGGATCTCGTCGATCAGCCACCGGCCGTCTGGCCCGCCGGGCACCAGGATCAACGTCGCCGTCTCCTGGGAGGCCGTCGCCGAGTCCTGGCTGGCCGTCGGCAGGTGGGAGTGGGTGGACGGGTTGTCGACCGTCACCCTCGCCGTGGCCCGGCCGTCGGGCAACAGCGTCACGTCGGTGACCGACACCACGCTGATCCACAGCTCGGGCGGCAGCGGCTCGGCCGGCTGCACGGCGAGCCGGGCGAAGGCCTCCGTCGGTCCCCGCGGGAACGTCTGGCGAACGCTGGCGTCACTGAACAGCGCCAGGTCGCGAAGGGTGTCCCGGGCGTTGGCGCAGGCCACCCGCTCGCGCACCGTCGCCGTGATCGCCGTCACCGCCGCGGCGTCGGCCGGCGTCCCGGCCAACGGGGTCGCGTCCGGGCTGTCCGCGGTGCCCGCGTCGAACCCCGACGCGGATCGGCTCGGCGTGGCCGCCCGGTCGTCGGCCGCCGGCGTCGCCGCGACCGCCGCGATCCCGTCCACCGTGCGCGGCGCGACCGTGCACGCGGCCGGATCGGGTGCGTCCCGCGTCGCCTGGGTGCCGCGCTGGACCGAGCGCACGTAGGCGAGGACGTCCCGGATCTCGGCGTCGCTGAGCTGGTCGCCGAACGCCGGCATCGCGCTGCCGGCGATCCCGTTCTCGACCCAGAAGGCCATGTCCTCGTCGCTGTGGGCGGCGCTGTGGCCGGCCGTCAGATCCGCCGGCGGCCGCTCGAGCGAGGCCGCCGTCGGTCCGTCCCCCTGGAGACCCGCTCCGTGGCAGGTCAGGCAGTTCGCCTGGTAGATCGCCCCCCCGCGCTCGACCGCCGCCGTGTCGAGCGGGGCCGCGTTCGCCGATGCGGCCTGCGTCGGCACGGGGTCGAGCCGCGCCTGGACGATCAGGGTGAGCCCCATCGCGAGCCCGACCGCGCCCAGACCCACCGCCTCCCGCCGCAGCGGCGACCGCCCGGCCTGCCAGGCGACGACGGCCCCCGCCACCCCCAGCACGACCAGCGCCAGCCCCGGGATCGCCGTCGTGCCGAATCGCCACGCCGGGGCGGGGAGGTTCACGCTCGGCGGCGTGGCGCCGATCGCCACCGTCGTCGCCACCTGCCAGTCCTCGACCCCGGGCCGCCGGACGACGACGTCCATGGTCCACTCGCCCGGCAGGCTCAGCTCGCTGCCGTGCCACTCGAAGGCGTTCCCGGCGGCGCGCGTGAGGTCGAGTTGCTGCGGGGCGATGCCCTGGCTGGGCAGGCCGAGCCGGATGATCGCCCGCGTCTCGGCCGGGAGCGGGTCCCCGGCGACCTCGAGCCGGAGGTGGTTGAGCCCGGTCGCGCCCGGCGCGATCCCGAGCGTCGCGTCCTCCTCAGCCGCCGCCAGCGGCAGGGTGATCTGCCCGGCCTGCCGCGCCAACTCGTCGCGCGCCGGGGCCTGCCCGATCAGCCGACCGACGACGAGCAGCACGACGGCGACGAGGACGACCTCGGTCAGCACCGCCGTCCGGAAGTGCCCGCTCCAGACGCTGGCGAGCCGGCCGTCCCCGGCGCGCCGAAGCCGCCGCGTCACCAGCAGCAGGTTGAACGCGCCGAGCAGCAGCAGCGGCACGAGCAGCAGCACCTTGAGCGTCAGCGACCGCCCGTAGTCGGTCTCCCGCAGCGCCGTCCAGTTGCCGACCTGCAGCCAGGCCGAGTAGGTGCCGGTCAGGCCGAGGACCGCCCAGGCGACCAGCGCCAGCGCCGAGAAGCGCGGCAGCGCCCGCGCCAGCACGACCTGTCGCCCGGCGGGCGTCAGCGCCGGCAGGGTCGGGATCAGCGCCCCGGCCAGCACGACCAGGCCGCCGACCCACAGCGACGCGCCGAGCAGGTGGGCCATGTCGGCGGCCACCGCGGCCGCCCGTCCGACCGGCTGCGCCGAGGCGTGGGCGACCAGGCTGAACGGCAGCGGCGCCGCCACG
>CADCWG010000063.1 GCA_902806335.1 uncultured Thermomicrobiales bacterium
CCCGGGTAGCCGCCCGCCGCGAGGACGACCCCGACGGCGGCGCCGTCGGGCGGCGCGGGCGGCGACGCGGCGGCGAGCGTGCCGTCCGCCACGGCCGCCAGGAGGTCGCCCAGGTCCGTCTCCGGGCGCAGCCGGGGCAGGACGACCTGGGTCTCGGGGTCGCCGAAGCGGGCGTTGAACTCGAGCACCTTCGGCCCGGCGGCGGTCAGCATCAGCCCGGCGTAGAGGACCCCCCGCAGCGGCGTGCCCCGCGCCGCCAGGGCGCGGACGGTCGGGACGAGGACTGTCTCGGCGATCGAGTCGGCGAGCCCGGCGTCGACCTCCGGCACCGGCGACAGGGCGCCCATGCCGCCGGTGTTCGGCCCTCGGTCGCCGTCGAGGGCCCGCTTGTGGTCGCGCGCGGCCGGCAGGGGCAGGACCGCCTCCCCGTCGGTCAGGGCCAGCACGGAGACCTCCGGCCCCGTGAGGTGCTCCTCGACGACCACCGTCTGTCCCGCGGCCCCGAGCGCGCCATCCTCGAGGAACGCCGTCAGGGCCCCCCGCGCCTCGTCGTGGGTCGCCGCGACGACGACGCCCTTGCCGGCGGCCAGCCCGTCGGCCTTGACGACCACCGGTAGCCCGTAGTCCGCGAGGGCGGCCAGGCCCAGGGCGAGGTCGGTGACGACCGTGGCGCGGGCGGTGGGGACCCCGGCCTCGGCCATCAGGCCCTTCGCCCAGGCCTTGCTGCTCTCGATCCTCGCCGCGGCGGCGGTCGGCCCGGCGGTGGCGATCCCGGCGGCGGTGAGGCGGTCGGCCAGCCCGGCGGCGAGGGGTGCCTCGGGGCCGACGACGACCAGGTCGGCCCGCCACGTGGCCGCGGCGGCGACCAGGCCGCCGAGGTCGCCGACCGGCGTCGGGATCGGCTCGGCGAGCGCCTCCGTGCCTGGGTTGCCGGGCGCGCACGCCAGCGCCGCGACGCTGGGGCTGGCCGCGAGCCGCCAGACCAGCGCGTGTTCCCGCCCGCCGCCGCCGACCACGAGGACCCGCCTGCCCACCTGCCCTCCGGGGGTGCCGTCTCGATGCGCCGTTCGGCGCGCCATCATAGCGCCGGGGCGCGCCGTGAGGGGACGTATACTCCCCGCTCGGAGCCCGCGATGCCGCGTCCACGGGGTACGTGGCCGGCGGCGGGCCGAGAGACAGGGAGCGCAAGGATGATCGATCTCCAGGCCGCCGATACCCGGGTCTTCCTCTTCCACACCGCCGACGCCGCCGCCGATCCGGGCGGGGCGATGGACAAGGTCAACACCTGGCTCGGGCGCGACCGCTCCGGCGGCCAGTACGCCAACCTCCGCATCCGCGACATCAGTGTCACGCCCGACGGCCGGGGCGGCGTCTTCACGACGATCGTCTGCAGCCTGGGTCAGGCCGCCCGCGCCGCCACCGAGGGGGCGGTCCCCTCGATCTAGCCTCGCCGCGCCGGGCGCCGCCGGGTCAGACCCGATCCGGCGGCGCCCGGCATCTCGCTGCTTCGTCGGCCAGGGAACCGCCATGTCTAGCCCCCCGCGGGCCGACGCGCCGACCGCGACCCGCGAGACGACGATCCCCGTCGACCCGGCGTCCGCCCGATCAGAACCGCGCCCGCGCCGCGTGGCGCTGCTGATGGGCCCCTCCACCTACCGGGCAAGTGCCTTCCTGGCCGCCGCCGAGCGGCTCGGCCTGGAGGTCGTGCAGGGCCTCGATCTCCCCACCGCCCTCGCCGAGCACTGGCGGGTGCCGCTCGCGCTCGACTTCGGCGACCCCGAGGGGGCCGCCGCGCGGGTGGTGGCCGAGGCCGGACGGACGCCGCTCGACGCCGTGCTGGCGGTCGACGACGGGGCGACGCTGGTCGCGGCCGCGGCGAGCGCGGCGCTCGGGCTACCGCACAACGACCCGACCTCCGCGCTCGCGGCCCGGGACAAGTTCGTGATGCGGGAGCGGCTCGCCGCCGCCGGCGTGCCGGTGCCGGCCTACCGGCGCTTCTCGGCGGCGGCCGACCCCGCCGCCGTCGCCGAGGCGGTCGCCACGGCACCCGGGGTCGGGTTCCCCAGCGTCGTCAAGCCGCTGCGCCTCTCGGGCAGCCGCGGGGTGATCCGGGCCGACGACGCGGATGCTTTCGCCGCCGCCTTCGCACGGACGCGGGATCTCCTGCTGGCGGAAGGGCACCATCCCGAGGAGACCCACCTGCTCGTCGAGCGCTACCTGCCGGGGGTGGAGGTCGCCGTCGAGGGGCTGCTCGACGGCGGCGCGCTGCGGGTGCTGGCGCTCTTCGACAAGCCGGACCCGCTCGAAGGGCCGTTCTTCGAGGAGACGATCTACGTCACCCCGTCCCGTCTGCCGGCCGCGACCCAGGCGGCGATCGCGGCGCGGACGGCCGAGGCGGCGGCGGCGCTCGGGCTGCGGGAAGGGCCGGTCCACGCCGAGCTGCGGGTCAACGGTGAGGGCGTCTGGCCGATCGAGCTGGCGGGGCGGTCGATCGGCGGGCTGTGCTCGAGCGTGCTCGAGTTCGGGACCGGCGTCGGCCTCGAAGAGCTGATCTTCCGCCACGCCGTCGGGCTGCCGCTCCCCGAGGGCGAGGGGGCGGGCGGGGCGTCGGGGGTGATGATGATCCCGATCCCCGCGGCGGGGCTGCTGCGGCGGATCGAAGGCGTCGAGCGGGCCCGGGCGACCCCCGGCGTGACCGGGGTCGAGATCACCGCCAAGCTGAACCACCCGCTCGTGCCGCTGCCGGAAGGGGCGAGCTACCTCGGCTTCATCTTCGCCCGGGCGGCGACGCCCGCCGAGGCTGAGGCGGCGCTGCGGGCGGCCCACGTCGAACTCCGGTTTACGGTCAGCCCGGCGATTACCCTAGCGGTGCGGTAGGGGGTAGCTATCAGCTTTCAGCTATCAACCGTCAGTGGGCAGGTGTCCGGTGGCGATGGGCGGACTGGTCGGTGTCGGTCGTCGGGGGTGAGCGGTCGGCCGTCTGGGTCGTCTGTGGTCGGAGCGAGGAGGAGGGCCGGGTGGCGAACTGGGGCTGGACCAACGAGCCGCCGACCTGGACGGACGGTGAGGGGCGGGTCGCGCTGACGACCGCGCCGGGCACCGACTTCTGGCGGGAGACCCACTACGGCTTTGTCCGCGACAGCGGACACCTCTACGCGGTCGAGCGGACCGGCGACTTCGTGGCCGAGGCGACGGTCCGCGGCGCCTACCGCGACCAGTACGACCAGGCCGGGCTGATGGTTCGGCTCGACGAGCGGACCTGGCTCAAGTGCGGGATCGAGTACGTCGACGGTCGCCAGCAGGCGAGCGCGGTCCTGACCCGCGGCGTCTCCGACTGGTCGGTGGCGTCGCTCCCGGACGGGCTCGCCTCGCTCCGGCTGCGCGTCACCCGGCAGGGGCCAGCTATCGAGGTCCGCTACGGCGTCGACGGGGGGGGAGCCGACGGGGACGCGGCGCCGCACCTCCTGCGCCTCGGCTACCTGGCGCCCGACCCGACCGTGCTGGTCGGCGCGATGGCGGCCTCACCGGACGGTGCCGGGTTCGAGGTGGCGTTCGAGGGGCTGACGGTGCGGGACCCGGCGGACGGGGAGGGTATCCGGGGGTAGGTCCACGCCCGTCGCCCGGAGCATCGGGCCCTGGCCGAGACGCCCCCCTCCGGTGAGCGGTCGCCGGGTGGCGAGCGACGGGATCGCCGCGGAAGCAATCCGCGATGCGGGGGCTGTAGGTGTGCCGAGTTCGAGGGGGTGCGGCTTGGCCCGCCTCCTCTCCTGGTCGCGCCGGGCGACCGGGAACCAAACCGCCGCGTCGACGGGGTCCCAATGCAGAGTCCGGCCGATCGGCGGAGGTATCGAGGGCGTCGGCACGGCCAGCCCGCCAGGGGCGAGCCCCGGTCCCACGGACGAAACCGGCTCAAGCCGGCCGTGGGTCCGCTGAGCGAAGCACCACCAGCCACCCGGATTCGGTAACCGTAACGGTCGGGGGCCGGCACCACCCCCCACGACCGGCGGGGGACGGTCCCCAGGGGCCGTCCACGCGACCTGGAGGAGGACCCACCCGACCCGCCGGGCGGTACGGCAGGCACGGGGCGCACCGCGTCCGGGGGCCGAGCAGCCGACCGCGCTGCCGCCCAACGGCTCATACGGGATCCGGGTGGTCGCCGGAGCTTCGCCCGGCGGGTCCGGGGGCCGTCTCCAGCCGGCTTGGTGCCCGTGACCCCGACGGAGACTCCGGGTGGTTGCCGTGGCCCCCGCGCCCGCCGGACCCAGGCGGCTTGGGCCGGCTGTGCCGCTGAGCGCGGCGGCTCGGTCCCGGACGGACCCGGACGTCTCCGCGCCCCCAATCTCTCCGCCTGATCACCCGCATCCGCTTTGACCCCGGAACCTGCCCCGGACGGATCGGGCCGCCGGCGTCCCCGACATCAACCCCGAACGATCGGAGTCCGTCTCAGCGGGAGCACAGCGCGACCCCGACCAGGACCAGACCGCCGCCCGCGAGCTGCGCCGGCAGGAGGGGCTCGCCGAGGACGAGGGTGGCCGTGGCGACCCCCACCAGCGGCACGAGGTTGATGAAGGCACTGGCCTGCCCGACGTCCAGCACCGCCAGCGCCCGGTTCCAGAGCAGGAAGGCGAGCGCCGAGGCGACGGCGCCCAGGTAGGCCACCGCGAGCCAACCGTCGGCCGACAGGGTCGGCCTGGGACGCGTCGCCAGCTCGATGGCGGCGGGCGGCACCAGGAAGAGCGTGCCGAGCAGCGTGCTGTAGGCGGTCGTCGCCAGGCCCGACGCCCCACCCAGCCGTCGCCCGAGCACCGTGTAGATCGCCCACGCGACCACCGACCCGACCATCAGGGCGTTGCCCAGGGGTCGGTTCGGCGCCTCGCCCCCGCCGCCGGCGAGCACCACCAGCGCCACGCCGGCCACGGAGGCGGTGATTCCGGCGGCCCGTCCCGGGCCCAGGCGCTCCCGCAGCAGCACGACGGCCGCGAGGGCCGACACCGCCGGGATGCTGCCCTGGATCAAGGCACCCTCGGACGCGGTGGTGTAGGCGAGGGAGAGGTTGAAGGCCACGAAGTAGAGCGTCACGCCCGTCGCGCCCATCAGCGCCAGCCGCCCGAGCGGCAGCGGTCGCGGCAGCAGCGCCGGCCCGCCGCGGGCGTGCGCCAGCGGCAGCAGGATCGCGGAGGCGACGGCGAAGCGGAGCAGGGCGAGCAGGAGGGGGGGCACCTGGTCGAGGGCCGACTTCGTGACGACGAAGGTGCTCCCCCAGATCGCCATCACCAGCAGCAGCGACGCGACCGCGAGGGCCCTGGCCCCCGGCATCGTGACCACCGGGAACGAGCCACGGCCGGACCGTGGCCACCGGATCAGGGGCCGGGTGTGGCGGCCCTGGCGGCCCTGGCGGCTAGGGGGCGTGGGAGGTGGCGTCGCGGCCGGCATCATCCCCCTCTGCGCTCACGGGCCTTGCCCCGGGCGGGGGGCGCCACCGCCGGGGCGGTCCCCTCTGAGCGACGGGATCGACCGCCACCGGACTCTGCCCCAAGCACGGATCGGGCCGGGGACCCGTCGCGAGGCGGCCGAGCAGGGGCCGAACGTGGGGTCGCCGAGGAGAGCCGCCTCCCGTCCCGCTCGGATCTCCGGGGGGCAGTCCCGGCGACCGCCCGGGAGGGTGCGCCGGGCGCATCGTCGGCGCCGCCGGCAACTGGTGGCCCGCACGACGGAGGGTGGTCGCCCGCGAGGGCGCGGTGCTAGGGTGGGGTGACCGGCGCCGGCGCGCGGCGTCGGACGCGCCCGGAGTGCTCCCCGCCCGTGTCGACCTCCACCGCACCGCCCGTCCTCCCGCCCACCGCTCCGCGTGCCGCCGGGCGAGCGGACGGCGGTGTCACCGCCACCCCGGCGCCCGCCGCCGCCGAACGGATCTACGCGGAGCGGCACGACCGGGCCGCGCGGGAGCGCGACGGCCTCACCGCCCGCTGGAACCAGGTCGCCAACTACCGACTGCTCGCGTTCCTCGCCGCCGCCGCGCTGGTCGGGTGGGGCGTCTGGCGGCGGGAGCCGGGCGTGCTCGCGGTCGGGGCCGCGGTGGCCGTCGCGTTCGTCGTGCTCGTCGCGCACCACCGGTCGCTCGGCCGGGCGAAGGCGCGGGCGGCGATGCTCGCCGATCTGAACGCCGAGGGTGTGGCGCGGGTGCGGCGGGACTGGGACGCGCTGCCGCTACGGGACGCCACCCCGGCGCCACCCGGCCACGCCTACGCCAACGACCTCGACGTCGTCGGTCAGGCATCGCTCTCCCACCTGCTGGACACCACCACCACGCCGATGGGCGCCGGCGCGCTGCGGTCCTGGCTGCTGGCGCCGGCGTCGGTCGCCGAGGTGCGGGAGCGGCAGGCGGCCGTCGCCGAGCTCGCGCCACGCCTCGACCTGCGGCAGGGACTCGCCCGGCGCGGCCGTCAGCTCACCGGGACGCCGCCGGACCCGACGCCGTTCCTCGGCTGGGCCGAGGGGCCGGCGTGGCTGGCGCGGCGGCGGTGGCTGCCGTGGGTGGCGCGCGGCAGCGTCGCGCTGTTCTGGGTGGGCGTCGTGCTCCAGGCGACGGGGGTCGCGCTCTCGCCGCTCTGGCTGCCGTTCGCGGCCGTCAACCTGCTCCTCGCGAACACGGTCGGGAGCGGCGCCTACGGCGTGCTGACGCGCGCCGCCGACCAGCGCGGCGCCCTGCTCCGCTACGCCGAGCAACTGGCCCTCCTGGTCGCCGCGCCGCTCTCGGCGCCCCGAAACCGGGCGATTCTGCACGCGCTCGGTGGGGTGGGGGACGACCAGCACGGGGGGGACGATGCCCCGGACGCGCTCCGTCGCCTCGACCGGATCGCGGCCTTCGTGATCCCGCGCGGGTCGCTGGCCTACGTGCCGTTCCAGGCCGCGTTCCTCTGGGACATCCAGGTGCTGGGGGCGCTCGAGCGGTGGCAGGCCGCGCACGGGCGCCGCGCCCGCGGCTGGCTGGACGGGCTCGGGGAGGCGGAGGCGCTGGCGGCGCTCGCCGGATTGGCCCACGACCAACCCGACTGGGCATTCCCCGAGGTCGAGCCCGGTGCCGACACCCTCGAGGCCGCGGCCCTCGGCCACCCGCTGCTGCCCGACGCCGTGCGCGTCGCCAACGACGTGACGCTCGGCCCGCCGGGCACCGTCCTCCTCGTGACCGGCAGCAACATGTCGGGCAAGAGCACGCTGCTGCGGTCGCTGGGGGTGAACGCCGTGCTGGCCGGAGCGGGCGCCCCGGTCTGCGCGGGCGCCTGCCGTCTGCCGCCGGTCACGCTCTGGACCAGCGTCCACGTCGAGGACTCGCTCGCCCGCGGCGTCTCCTTCTTCATGGCCGAACTGCAGCGGCTGAAGGCGGTCGTCGACGCCGCGGATCGGCACGCGGCCGGCGCCGTGGCCGGCGACTCGGTCGACGCCGTGGTCGGCGACGGGGGCGGTCGGGGCGGCGGGGGCAGGTTCCTCTACCTGCTCGACGAGATCCTGCAGGGGACGAACACCGTCGAGCGGCAGATCGCGGCGCGGCGGATCATCGCCCACCTGGTCGGCACCGGGGCGCTGGGCGCGGTCTCGACCCACGACCTCGACCTGGCCAAGACGCCGGCGCTCGCGTCCGCGGCCCGACCGGTCCACTTCGCCGAGACGGTGCTCGGCGCGGACGACCCCGGCGGGCCGGGCATGACGTTCGACTACCGGATGCGCCCGGGGATCGCGACCTCCTCGAACGCCCTCCGGCTGATGGCGCTGATCGGCCTCGCGCTGGAGCCGGACCCGAGCGAAGGGGCCTCCACCGCCGACCCCCGGGTCAGCGCCAGGAGCGGCCCATGACCGCGGCGTCCCGCGGCGCCCCTAGGGGGAGGGGGACCGCGACCGGTGCGTCCGCCGGAGCGTCCTGGCGCCGCGGACATCGCTGCCGGCGAGGCTCTCGCGACCGCGTTGCCGTCCCTTCGGTAGCGACATCGCCGCGCCCGCCGGTGCCGGGTGGCCCGCCCTATGCGCCCAGACGCAGTCCGGGTGATCGCTGGGGGCCTCGCGCGGCGGGTCCGCCTCCGGCTCCAGCCGGCTCCGTGCCCGATCCCCTGACCTCGGGGCCGGGCCCCGGGCGGGCCCGGCCACCGGCGTTCCCCGACAGCCCTGAACAGTCGGGTCCCGCGCTGTCCGGTATCCGGGCGAATGCCGGCGCGTCGCCCGGCGCGCCCGCGGCCGGTTTCAGCCGGCTCCGCGCCTGAGCCTCTGACCTCGGGGGGTCCCGGGTCGACACGCGGACGACCGTGGCGCCAAGAATCCCCGGCCGAACAGCCAGGTTCCGCGTAGGTGGATGGGCCGCTACGCCGCGGTGCCTTCGAATACGCCCGCCGGGGCGCCGCTCGGCGTGAAGCCGACGAAGCGGAAGCCGCTCGCGGCGAAGAGGGCGGCGTACGCCTCCGGCGAGCGCTCCCGCCCGCCGGGCGCCACCAGCATGTTGAGGTCGGAGAACTTGCTCTCCGGGGCCGCGTTGGGTGCGCCGAGATCCCGCTCGACGGCCAGCAGCGCGGCCCCGTCCGGCATCGCCCGCCGGCACGTCCGCAGGATGCGGAGGCAGTCGTCGTCCTCCCAGTCGTGGAGGATCGCCTTGAGCACGTAGGCGTCGCCGCCCGCCGGGACGGCGTCGAAGAAGCTCCCGCTGACGGTCTCGCAGCGGTCGGCCACCCCGGCCGCGACGAGGAGCGGTCCGGCACCGCTGACGACGTGCGGCTGGTCGAAGAGGACGCCGCGGGTGGACGGGTGCGCGGCGAGGACCGCCGCCAGGAAGGCCCCGTTCCCGCCGCCGACGTCGACGATCGTCCCGAAGCGGCCGAAGTCGTAGGCCGCGATGACGGCGGCGGCGACCTGGCGGGAGACGGAGGCCATGGCGCGGTCGAAGGAGGCCGAGCGTTCCGGCTCGCGGGCCCGCAGCGTCCACGGGTCAACGCCGTTGACGTGCTGGAACGCGTTCTCGCCGGTCCGCACGCCGTGGAGGAGGGCGCCCCACGCTTGCCAGTAGTACGGCTCCCCGACGAAGGCGGCCCACCCGGCGACGGACTGCGGGGCGTCGGAGCGCAGGCCGTCGCCGATCGGGGTGAGGGCGAACAGGCGCCCGTCCTCCTCTCGGAGGACGTCGACGCTGGCCAGCGCCCGCAGCAGCCGGTAGAGCGCGTCGGGGTGGGCGCCGGCCGCGGCGGCGAGGTCGTCGCTCGACCGAGGGCCGTCGGTCAGGAGGTCGGCGATGCCGAGCACCGCGGCGACGTGGAGCGCCTGGGTGACCTGGTAGCCGTTGACGAGGCGGAGGAGTGCCTGCGAGGGACGCTCGGGCCCGGAACCCATGGCCAACCTCCTTCCGAGGTGGCTGCGCGGATGAGGCGGGGCGGACCGCCGGGACCCCTCGATCGGAACGGGCGTGTGGGCCAACGCGGAGATCGAGCGGCGCATCATACCGCCGGGCGGCGCCACCCCGCCTCGGACCTTACCGCCGGCGGGATGGGTCGGTCTGACGGCGCCACAACACGAAGCGATCGCCGACGCGGGGTGGGCCCCCGTAGCGCGGCTCCTCGACGATGCCCGCCTCGGCGACGGCGAAAGCCAGGCGCTCGATGACGCGTCGGCTCGCCGGGTTGTCGCGGAGGGCCGATGCCTGGAGGCGATCGAGCCTCAGGTCGGCGAACGCGAACTCGACCATCCGCCGGGCGCCCTCCGAGGCGAACCCCCGGCGCCAGTGCGGGCGGGCGACCGCGTACCCGAGGATGCCGAGGCCCGCGTCCGCGGCGCGCTCCTCGTCGGTCGCGGCCGGATCGGCCGATGGGACGCGGAGCGACACGATGCCGACCACGGCGCCGCCGTCGCGCTCAACCATCGCGAGCGTGTAGCCCGCGCCGGACGCGAACGCCGCCCGCGCCTCGGCGACGAACCGCCGGGCCGCGTCAATCGTGAACGGGTGGTCGATCCGCGAGAGGGTCTTCGCCACGTCCCAGTCGGCGTAGAGCCGGTGGATCGCCGCAACGTCCTCGTCGGCGAGGGGACGCAGGATCAGACGGGGCGTGTCGAGCGCGAACGGCGCTGCGGTCACGCGCCGTCCATGGCGACGTGGCGCCGCGGCGCCCGCGGCGGCGGTGTCGGTTCCACCGGGATGCTGGGGGACCTTCTAGACGGGCGGGTCGATGCTGCCGTGCCCGAAGGCGCCGAAGACCGAGAGGATCCCGGCGATGATCACCAGCAGCATCACGAGCGTCGCGACCAGCGTGAAGAGCTGGAGGACGCGCCCGAACCGGACCTCGCCCTCCACGATCTGCGGGTCCTGGTCGCGCGGCGGCGTGGCGGGCCCAGAGCTGACCATGCCCATCCCGAGCAGGGCGACGGCGGCGAGCAGGACGGCGAGCATCGGCGGCTCCTCGGTCGGGACGGTCCCGGGCACAACCGCGGGCGGCGCGGCAACGGCTTGCCCGCACGCCCGCATGCTACGGGATAGCCCCCCGTCGGTCCAGGCGCCTGGGTGCCGCCGGGCGTGCGGGTCTCGTGCGCCGGTGCCGGACCCGGCCTCGCGCCCGGACTCACGGCACAGGCCCGACCGCCCGCGGGGGCGTCAGGGGTGCCGGTCGGCGGTCGGGCGTCCTACCCGTAGAGGGCGGTGAGCAGGATCCGCTGGAGCACCTGGAGCAGGAGGATCGCGACCATCGGCGACAGGTCGATCATGCCCATGCTGGGCATCACCTGCCGGATCGGGGCGATGATCGGCTCCGTGACCTCGAAGAGCAGCCGCCCGACGCTGGAGCGCATCCCGGGATCGAACCAGGAGGTCAGCGACCGGCCGATGATCGCGAAGGTCAGGACCGTGAAGATCAGGTTGATGATGCCGCCGACGTCCATGCGCGCGGGGGATCCTTCTCTAAAGAGGGGGACGACCGAGGGAGGATGACCGGCCCCGCGCGAGCGCGGCCGGTATTGGTCTAACGTGACGTAAGTATAGCGGACCGAGCGCCCGCCCAACGGCGTCCGGGCGTGCGGGGGCGACCGCGCGTCGCCGCGGGCAGAGCGGGCCTAGCGGGCTGAGGGCTGGCGGTCGCCGGGAGACGGCGGTCGACGATCGGTGCCGCTCTCCTGGCCAGCGCGCCCCCTGCCCGCCGGTCGGCGCGGCCTTTCCAGCGGGCGAGGGGCCAATCCGCGTCATGCCCGCGGGGACGCATCGGCACGCTCGCCCCACTGACCGTGCCTCCATTGGCCCCGCGACCCGGCAACGGCCGGGGCATCCTGACGTCACCGGGCGTGCGGGGCTATGCGGTGGGAGCCGGCCGGGCCGAGTCGACGAGGGGAAAATCACCGGTTGGGACGCGGCCGTCGAAGGCGGGTCACTCTCCGCGCCCGCGCGCTCCCGCCCGTGCCCGCGGCCACGCGAGCCCCACGTCAGAACGCGATGCCCGACGCGACGGCGCAGGTCCACCGCGCGGGGCCGCTGCGCCGGTCCACCTCCCTCCGGTCGTGGTCACTGGGTTCAGTGCGCCGTGCGCGGCCGAGGAGAGATCTTGCGCGAGCGGCCGCCGGTGGCGAGATCTGTTGTGGTGGAATGGCGGCCGCGGGTTCGCCCGACTCGGATCACCCCCGGAGGGACGCCACGAGCATGGACATCATCCTGATTCCCGGACTCTGGCTCGACGGATCGTCGTGGGAGAAGGTCGTCCCCGCCCTCGAGCGGGCCGGTCACCGCGCCCACCCGATCACGCTGCCCGGGATGGGATCCCGGGACGCCGACCGCTCGGAGATCACCCTGCGCGACCACGTCGACGCGGTCGTCGCGGCGATCGACGCCGTTAACCCGGCCGACGGCAAGGTCGTGCTCGTCGGGCACTCCGCCGGCGCCGCCATCGCCTACGCCGCGGTCGACGCGCGGCCCGACCGGGTCGCCCGCGCCGTCTACGTCGGCGGCTTTCCCACCGGCGACGGCGACGCCCTGGCCGACGGGTACCCGGCCGCGAACGGCGAGGTCCCGCTGCCGGACTGGTCGGCCTTCGACGATGCGGACCTCGCCGACCTCGATGACCGGGCGCGCGCCGAGTTCCGTGAGCGCGCGGTCCCGTCGCCCGAGCGCGTCACCCGCGACCCGCAGCGGCTCACCGACGAACGCCGCTACGACGTGCCGGTCACCGTCATCGCGACCGAGTTCACCAGCGCGATGCTCCGGGAGTGGATCGGGCGGGGGCTGGCCCCGGTGCGGGAGTTCGCGACGATCCGCGACGTCGACTACGTCGACCTGCCCACCGGCCACTGGCCGCAGGTCACCCGACCCGAAGAACTCGGGCGGGCGATCCTGGGCGCACTGGGGTCGATAGAAGCGTCGCCGGTCAATTCGCGTCCCGGGGCCGACGCCGTCATGGCCGACGCCGTCATGGCCGACCTGGACGAGCACGGTCGTCCGGAACCGCCCCTCGCGGCCGACGAGGCCGCCACCCTCGTGGGCTTCCTGGAGTACCAGCGTGCGACGCTGGAATGGAAGTGCGCGGGCCTCGACGCGATCGGCCTGACGGCCACCGTCGGCGCCTCGTCGATCACCCTGGGCGGGATGCTCAAGCACCTGGCCTACGTGGAGGACCACTGGTTCTCCCGGTCGCTGTACGGGCGCGACCCGCAACCCCCGTGGGACACGGTGGACTGGAAGGCCGACCCCGACTGGGACTGGCACTCGGCCGCCGACGACTCCCCCGAGCAGCTCTTCGCGCTCTGGCGGGCCGCCGTCGACCGCTCCCGCTCCCTGGTCGCGGAGGCGCTGGCCGACGGTGGCCTGGGACGGCTGGCCCAGCGCACCTGGCCCGACGGCCGGGCGCCCAGCCTGCGCTGGATCCTGGTCCACATGATCGAGGAGTACGCGCGACACAACGGCCACGCCGACCTGATCCGGGAGTCGGTGGACGGGTCCACCGGGGAGTAGTCACGACCGAGCGGATCTCGCCGCGACATGGCCCACCGCCGAACAGCGCTCGGCGGCATCCTCGCCCGGCGTCGGCCGATCGTGTCCAACGGCACGGCCGGATCTGGCTAGGTGGAGGATAAAAGGCGCCGGGGTGGGGTGCCGGTCCGCGCGTCCTGGCGGGCTGGGGGGTAGCCCCCTTGTGACCCCTCCCGCGGCAGGCTAGTCTGACGGGGCACAGCGAGATGATCGCGAACCAGCCCGACGGGCCGCGCCCGGTGGCAGGTCTTCGTCGGGTGCGCGACGGGCCGAGAGGCGGCGTCGCTGTGCGGTGACGGCGCGACCGGGCCATCGCTGCCTCGTGGGCAGGCTGTCGTCGGTTGCGGTGGGCGGAGGGGACGGCCCCTCGCCCCAGGCCCAGGCAGGAGAACCTCCAGTGGACACCGCGCTCCTCCTCGCCCGACTGCTGCTGGCCGCCGTCTTCGGCGTCGCGGGGGTGGCGAAGCTCCTCGACCGGGCGGGGTCCTCCCAGGCGATGCGCGACTTCGGCGTCCCGGCCAGGTTCGCCGGCCCGCTCGGGGTACTGCTGCCCGTAGCGGAGCTGGTGGTCGCGGTCGCCCTGCTGCCGACCGGGCTGGCCTGGTGGGGCGGACTCGGGGCCTTCGCCCTGCTCGTCGCCTTCGTCGCCGGGATCGGCGCCAACCTGGCCCGGGGCCGGATGCCCGACTGTCACTGCTTCGGTCAGCTCCACTCGGCCCCAGCCGGGTGGCCGACACTGGCGCGGAACGCGGGGCTGGCGCTCGTCGCCCTCTTCATCGTCGGGTTCGGCGCCGACGACGCGGGGTCCAGCCTCGTCGGGTGGCTGGGCGACCTGAGCGGGGGCGAGCGGCTGGCGGTCGCCGCGGGGGCCGTCGGCTTCGCGGTGCTGGCGGCGCAGGGGTGGCTGCTCGTCCAGTTGCTCCGCCAGCAGGGCCGGCTCCTGCTGCGCCTGGACGCGCTCGAGGACGGCACGGCAGCCGTCGGTGCCCCGGCCTCGCGCGCCTCCGCGGGTGCCTCGGCCGGCGCCGCGCCGAGCGGGCTCCCGGTCGGGTCGCCGGCGCCCGCGTTCGGTCTCGAGCACGTCGACGGGGAGACCGTCACGCTCGACGCGATGCGCGGCGTGGGCAAGCCGGTGCTGCTGGTCTTCTCCGATCCCAACTGCCTCGCCTGCAACACCCTCCTGCCGGACATCGGCAACTGGCAGCGGACCCAGGGCCACGTCGTGACCACCGCGCTGATCAGCCGCGGTCCGGCCGAGGCCAACCGGGCCAAGGCCGCCGAGCACGGGGTCGCCGGGGTCCTGCTCCAGCGCGACCGCGAGGTGGCGCGGTCCTACCGGGTGGACCGCACCCCGAGCGCGGTGCTGGTCAACGCCGACGGAACCATCGGCAGCCCCGTTGCGGGCGGCGTCGAGGCCGTCCGGCGGCTCGCCGCCGGCGTGATCGGCGCGGGGACGCCCACGGCGAACGGGGCCGCCAACGGTGCCGCCAACGGCACCGCGAACGGGGCCGTCCCGACGCGGCCGGCCGCGCCGCCCCCACCGCCGGCCCCGGTGCTCGCGGTCGGCGACCCGGCACCGGAGGTGGCGCTGCCGGACCTCGACGGCAAGCCGGTCCGCCTCGCCGACTTCCACGGCACGCCGACGGTGGTGCTGTTCTGGAACCCCGGCTGCGGCTACTGCCGGCGGATGCTGCCCGACCTCCAGGCCTGGGAGACGGACGGAGGCGAAGGCAGCCCGCGGCTGCTGGTCGTCTCGACCGGGGAGCGGGAGGCGAACCGAGCGCTCGGTCTGCGAGCACCGATCTTGCTCGACAGGGGGTTCGCCACGGGTCGGTCGTTTGGCGCCCGGGGCACGCCGGCCGCCGTCCTGGTCGACGCCGAGGGCAGGATCGCCAGCCCGACCGTGGCCGGCGCGACGGCCGCCCTGACCCTGGCCCGGACCGGCGCGCCGGTGCCGACCGCCGGCTGACCGTCGGCCCAGTCCAGGTCCTGACCCTGACCCACGGCGCCCCCGGTCTCCAGGGGGCGCCGTGCTGTTGGTGCCGGACGCACTCCCGTCATGAACGGGTCAGTCACGGCAGCGCGGCTCCTCCGGCGTCCCGTGGCGGCGCGTTCCCCCCTCGTCAGGCCTGGCGGGCGGAGGTTCGGGCGGGATCCCGGCGGGCGGAGGGGGCCGATCGCCCGTCGGCCCGCGAAAACTTGCGCGTCGTCGGCTCGGGGCCGAAGATGACGCGAGACCGATCGGGACGGCTTCGTGGAGGGCGGGACGAGTCCGGCGTGGCACGCCGCGTCGCGTCTCCGCCAGCGGCCGCGGACGGGGGCGAGTGCCCCGGCGTCGCCGCGACCCCTCGGCGTCGGTCCTGGACGACGACGGTGCGCCGCCGACGGCCGCGCCGCCCGCAGCACCTCAGCACCAGGGGGGGACCACCATGGACGGCACGACGGGGACGGGAAAGACCGCCGGCGGTAACGGCGCGACCAACGGCCACGGCCAGGGCAACGGCCACGACGGCGGCGGCTTCGACCCCCGGCACAACAGCCGGACGATCCTCGAGGGCAACAGCCGGGCCGGCGCCCGGGCGATGCTCAAGGGGACCGGCTACACCGACGAGGACCTGAGCAAGCCCATCATCGGCATCGCCAACACCTGGATCGAGACGATGCCGTGCAACCTCAACCTGCGCCGCCTGGCGAAGCACGTCAAGGACGGCGTGCGGGCGGCCGGCGGCACGCCGATGGAGTTCAACACCGTCGCCATCTCCGACGGCGTGACGATGGGCACCGAGGGGATGAAGACCTCCCTCGTCTCCCGCGAGGTGATCGCCGACTCGGTCGAGTTGGTCGGGCGCGGCCACATGTTCGACGCGGTGATTGGCCTCGGCGCCTGCGACAAGACCCTCCCGGGTCTCGCGATGGCCCTCGCCCGCCTCAACGTGCCGGGCTTCCTGCTCTACGGCGGCACGATCATGCCGGGCTACCACAACGGCAAGGAGGTCACGATCCGCTCGGTCTACGAGGCGATTGGCGCCAACGAGGCCGGGAAGATGAGCGACGCCGAGCTGAAGGCGATCGAGGACGTGGCCTGCCCGGGCGCCGGCGCCTGCGGCGGCCAGTACACCGCCAACACGATGGCGATGGTGATGGAGTTCATCGGCCTCTCGCCAATGGGCACCGCCTCGGCCCCGGCCATCGACCCGCGCAAGGACGAGATCGGGCGGCGGGCCGGCGAGCTGATCATGGACCTGCTGCACCGCAACGTCCGGCCGCGCGACATCCTGACCCGCGCCGCCTTCGACAACGCGATCGCCGGCGTCGCCGCCAGCGGTGGCTCGACCAACTCGGTCCTCCACCTGCTCGCGCTCGCCCGCGAGGTCGGCGTCGAGCTGACCATCGACGACTTCGACGTGATCTCCCGCCGCACGCCGCTGATCGCCGACCTGATGCCGGGCGGGCGCTACGCGGCCGCCGACCTCGACACCGCCGGCGGCACGGGCCTCGTGGCCCAGCGGCTCGTCACGGCCGGGCTGGTCGACGCCTCGCTGCCGACGCCGACGGGGCAGACCTTCGGCGAGGCGGCGGCGACGGCCGTCGAGACGCCGGGCCAGGACGTGGTCCGCTCGGCAAGCGACCCGATCAAGGAGAGCGGCGGGCTGGTCATCCTCAAGGGCAACCTGGCGCCCGAGGGGGCGGTGATCAAGATCTTCGGCTACGAGCGGCTGCACCACAGCGGCCCGGCCCGGGTCTTCGACTCCGAGCACACCGCCAGCCTGGCCGTCGCCGACCGCCAGATCAAGGACGGCGACGTGGTCGTGATCCGCTACGAGGGCCCCAAGGGCGGTCCGGGGATGCAGGAGATGCTCGGCGTCACCGCCGCGCTGATCGGACAGGGCCTCGGTGGGTCGGTCGCGCTGGTCACCGACGGCCGGTTCAGCGGCGCGACCAAGGGCCTGATGGTCGGCCACGTGGCGCCCGAGGCGCAGGTCGGCGGGCCGCTGGCGGCGGTCCGCGAGGGCGACACGATCACCCTCGACATCGAGAACCGGCGCCTGGACGTGGAGCTCAGCGACGACGAGCTGCGGGCTCGCCTCGGCGACTGGACCGCGCCGCCGGCGCGCTACACCAGCGGCGTGCTCGCCAAGTACGCCGCCCTGGTCTCGCAGGCCAGCGAGGGGGCCGTGACGCGGCCGCCGGAAGGGTCGCTCTAGCGGTCTGTCACGCCTCGTCTTCGGGGGCACGGCATGCCGTGCCCCCGCCGCCGAAACACGGTTGACGGGCCGTGCGCGCTCCGTCCCGTCCCAGGCGCCCGCGAGGCGGGACGAACCGCGAGCCGTTTCGGTGGCGCAACGGCGCCTCGGCTTCGGAACAGGCGCCCGGCCGCGTGACCGGACGGGAACCATCCGGCGGGGGGACGGTCCGTCCGGTGATGCTTGTCGGCGCCAGGACGCGGCAGTCGTGGGTGGGCTGATACGGGATTTGGGTGATCGCTTGGGCTTCGCCCGGTGGGATCGCAGCCGGCTTCGTCCCTGAGCCTCTGACCTCGGGGCCTGCCCCGGGCGGGCCGGCACCCCCGGTACCACCACTCATCAGCCGGATTCGGTGTGCGGCGAGGCTGAGCGATGGTGGGCCAGGCATGGTGCCCGGCCCGCCTGCCCATGGGTCCGGCGCGGGGCGGCTGGATGCGGTGGCGCGGTTGGGGTGCCGTTCGCTCCCTGCGGGATGTTGCGGCGCCTGCGAGAAGGACGGGACCGCACCGAGGGCACGGAAGCGCCCCAATGGCGGGAACTGCAACGGCGTGGGACCGTCCGGGAAGGGCGGGCTACGCCGCCACGAGCGCGAGGGCGGCGCAGACGAGGAGCAGGACCACCACGCCGAGCGCCAAGCCGATCGCCGCCCGGTCGGGGTGGTCCGGCACGGCCACCCCTGTGGTCAGGGCGTCCGTCCCGTCGATCGATACCCCACCGATGGACGCCAGGCTCGGATCGGCGGACAGGGGCCCAGCGTCAGACACCGGAGGAGCGGCGGTCCGGGTCTCGGTCGTGCTGGTCTCGGTCGCGCCGATCTCGGTCGTGCCGACCTTAGTCGCGCCGATCTCAGCGCCGCCCGCCGCCGCATCGGTTCCCCTGGCGCGGCGCGCCCGCCGGGACCGTGGCCGCGGCGCCTCGGCCGGGACGAGCGACCCGCCGGCGGCCGGCGCGGAGTCGATCGGTTCCGGATGGGTCGGCGATGCCGTCGTGCCCGGCGACGCGTCCACCGGGGCGGCGGGGTCGCCTTCCGGTGGGACCGTTGTCGCCCCGGTGCGGAGCGGGGCGTCGTGGGACGGTGTCGCGGCCGTAGGGGTCGGCTTGGGATCCATGGACGGTAGCTTAGCAGACGCCTCGAGGTCCCCCTGGAACGGCGCCGTCCCGGCGCGCAGCCATGGTCGTCGGCCCGGCGGACAGGGCGAACGCCGGGGGCGCGGCTCGTTCCGGGGAAGCGGCACTGGGCTTGCGTCCGCCCGCCGAGCCCAGTCCCACGCCGGGTCAGGCCAGCGCGGCGCGTCTCCGCCGTCGCGAGGATTCCCCGCGGCACGTGCCGAGCGTCGCCGCCAGGCGGCGCGGCCGGGGAAACGCGGGGGGCGCGCTCACCCGGAATGCGAATCCGACGTCGGCGGGGATCGCGCGTCCTGCCGCCCAGTGGGGACGATCTCGTGAGGGTCTCCGACTCCCGAAGGGCCGGTCCGTCGTTCTCTCCGCTGCCCGGGTTCTCCCGTCCGCCCGCGCGGCGAATCCTGGTCGCTGGCGGCGCCTTCGCCGTGGCGTTCGTCGTCGACCAGCTGACGGGCAACCGGTGGACCGCGGTCTGGGGCAGCGGGGCGATCGTGACCTCGCTCGTCGCGCTCGCGCCCCGGATCCGGGGCCTCGCCGCGCACTTTGCCGCCTACGTCGCCTGCTGGGTGGCGTTCAACGTCCTCCGGGCGCTCGGCGACGGCGCCGGGTGGGGGGCGATCTCGACCGATGCCGTGCCCCTGTGGGAAGCGTCGTCGGCCGGCGGAGACCTGCCCACGGCCACGCTCCAGCGGTTCCTGTTCGACGCCGGCCACGCCCGCTGGCACGATGTCGCGCTGACGGCGGTCTACCTCTCGTTTTTCGTCGTTCCCCACGCCGTCGGACTCGGTCTGCTCGGCCGCGACCGGACCCGATTCGGGCGCTACCTGGCCGCGACGGTGGCGGTCTTCGCCCTGGGACTGGTCGGGTTCTTCGTGGCGCCCACCAACCCGCCCTGGCTGACCGGCGCCGCGGCGCCGGACGACGGGGGGACCGTCCACCGGATCGTTCCTCAGGTGTTGGCAAGCCTCGGGGTGCCGATCCGGTCCGCCGCGCCCGGCGACGGGCAGCCGGGCGGGTACGGCTTCGAGCCGAACCCGCTCGCGTCGATGCCCTCGGTCCACGTCGCGGTGACGGTGCTGCTCGTCTTCGTCGCCGGGCAGGCGGGGATAGGCTGGCGCCTGGCGGCGGGGACCTACGCGGCGCTGATGGTCTTCGCCCTGGTCTACCTCGGCGAGCACTACGTCGTCGACGTCGTCGCCGGCGCGGCGATCGCCGCCGCGGGCTGGGTCGCGGCCGGGGCGGTCATGCCGCGCCTGACCGCCGGGCGCGGGCGGGGCGCCGGGCGCGGGCGGGGCGTCGACCGCTCCCAGGTGCCCGCCGCCGTTCACAGCGGGGCGACACATCCCGCTCTGGACGGTGGCCGGGTTCGCCCGCGTGGCGGCCGGCCGGAGGGCGTCAGGGGCGACTAGTGGTCTGGCGCCCCTCGTCGGCCGGGGACGCCTCCCGTCCGGGGCGCCGCTTGAGCCGCCCGGCTGCCCGTAGGGCATGGCATGCCGCGCCCCTACCGGCGAACCACGGTTGACGGGTCACCAGGACGGGCGTTCCCCGGGGACGCGCAGCGGCAGCGCCCATCCCGCCCCGGGGCGACCGTGGGGGACAGATCCCGAATCCGGGTGATCGGTGGTGGTCTCGGGGACGCCGGGCAGGCTAGCCCGCCCGGGGGAGCCCCGACGTCAGAGGCTCGGGGACGCAGCCGGCCGAAGCCGGCCGCGAGTCCGCCAGGCGATGCGCCGGCGACCACCCGGGTTCGGTAGGCCGGGTGATCAGTCGGCCTGCCCTCCCTCGGGCACGTAGCGCCCGCGGTCGGGCACGGCCACCTCGTCGAAGTCGCGCACCAGGGCCTCCAGCCCCCGGGTCAGCGGCTCGCCGCGCATCGGCGTGCCGTGCCCGGTGGCCGCGACCGCCGGGTGGAGGGCGGCGAGCCGCTCGACCGAGGCCCGCGCCGCCGCCCAGTCCGGCGTGAAGTAGGCCGGCGGGCCGTGGACCTCCTGCTCCTGGGTGGCGACGGCGTAGAGCGACTCCTGCTTGACGGTCACGAAGGCGTCGGCCGCGATGAGGCAGCGGTCGGACTCCCGGAAGAGGGCGACCTGACCGGCGGTGTGGCCGGGGACGTGGACCCAGCGCCACCCCGGCATGTTGGGCACCGTCTCGTCCGCGGGCAGCGGGCGGACACGGGGCCCGAGGTCGATCGCCTTCCTGGGATAGGTGATTGACATCAGCGCCATCGCACCCCCACCGACGCTCGGGTCGGGGGGCAGGTAGTCGGCGGCGCCGGTGAGGTGCGGCAGCTCGAGCGGGTGGGCGTAGACCGGCACGTCCCAGCGCTCGAACAGCTGCGGGAACGCGCCGACGTGGTCGAAGTGGCCGTGGGTGAGGACGATCGCCTGGGGTGGCGTCCCCTCGCCGAAGCGCTCGCCGGCCGCCTTGACGATGTCGTCGGCGCAGCCCTCGACGCCGGCGTCGATCAGCACCCACGAGTCGGACGTCCCCCAGAGGTAGAGGTTGGCGAAGAGGTACCGCAGCCGCGTCAGGTCCGGCGCGACCTGGTCTACCGAGGAGACGACCGTCATGGCTTCCTCCGACTGTTTCGCTTCAGTGCCGCTCGGGGCAGGCGGGCCGTCGCGCGGAACCCGGCCGGCCCCCGGCCGCGCCGCGTGCGAGGCGGTGCGTGATCGAATCGCGTGGCCGCACGCGCTGGCTTCCGCCCCACGCCGCCCGCATCGCGGACGCGGCCTGGGGCGGCACAGGCAGATCCCGTGCCGCCTCGAGGTCCGACGGCGCCGACAGACGAGGCCGTGCTCGCCACGTCACGTCGGACATGACAGGTCGGTCGACCATCCCCGCCGAGGGAGGGGACTCAAAGCTCAGATCATCCCGCCCAGCAGCGGCAGCACCAGGCGCTCCCAGTGGGCGGCCACCTCGTCCCGGTAGGGCGCGGCGGCGACGATCCGGATCAGGCGGCGGTGCTCCTCGTAGCGCTTGAAGTCGCCGTCGCCGAGGCCGACGACGTCGCGCCAGGGCATCAGGGTCTGGAACCCGACGGGAGGACGGTCGAAGCGGACCCAGACGCCGGTGCGCCACTTCTCCGGCTTGGGGATGTCGACCAGCACCGCCTCCAGCGGCACGGGCGCGCCGGTGAGCACCTCCAGCTCCTCGGCGAGGCGAAGCTCGGCGGCGCGGCGGGCGGCGGGGTCGAAGTAGAGGTTGCCGAGCCGGCCGTAGAGCTCGACCGCGCGGGCACTCACCTCGACCGCTCGCTTGTGGACGCGGCGCTCGGCCAGCGCCGCCGTCAGGCGCCGGGTCGGCGCCGGCATCGCGGGGTCGGCGAGCAGGGCCAGCAGCGAGGCGTCGTCGTGGGTCGGCAGCGCGGCCGGGTCCACCGCGCCGGCGAGCAGCGCCTCCTGGACGGCGCGGAGCAGCATCGCCATGCAGGCGCGGTTGGTGTGGTGCCAGTAGACGTTGTCGAACATCTCCTGGCGGGCGTTGATCAGGGAGTGGAGCGGGCTGACCCCCTTCGCCCCGACCACCACCCGTGGCGCCGACGGCACCGGGAACCCCGCGTCCGCACCCCCGCTGGTCCGGGCGCCGCGGCCGTCCGCGCTACTCCGGCCGCCGCGGCCGTCCCCGCCGCCACCGCTACCCTCGGCCAGCGGTACCTCGGCGATCGTGAGCGCGTCGATCAGGCGGGCGGTGTCGACACCGCCGTAGGGGACGTTGCAGGCGCGGGCGTCGCGCGGCAGGTAGTCCAGCTTGTCCATGTCGAGCGGCCCGGAGAGCAGGCCCCGCAGCAGCCGGTCGCCGGGGGGCAGCGGGCCGCCGGACGGGTCGATCACGGCGGCGACGCGCGCCGGGTCGACGCCCCACTGGTCGCGGAGGATCGGCGCGAGTTCGCCGTCGGGGTCGGTGATCAGGCGGCGACCGACCGCCTCGTGGGGGGGCACCGGCGGGCCGAGCTCCTCGATCGCGTGGGAGAAGGGGTAGTGGCCGATGTCGTGGAGCAGGGCGGCGGCGGCGACGACGCGGGCATCGTCGTCGGTGATCGCCTCACCCGCGGCCGTGGCGCGGAGGTGGTCGACCGCGAGGCGGGTCAGGTGGAGGACCCCGAGGGCGTGCTCGTAGCGGGTGTGCTTGGCGGCGGGCCAGACGCGGGAGACGAAGCCGAGCTGCTGGATGCGGTCGAGCCGGAGGAACGTCCGGGTGCCGATCAGCGCGAGCTCGGGGGGCGAGAGGACGATCCGGTCGTAGAGCGCGTCGCGCACGGTGGTGGCGACCGGGAATCCCGTCCCCGGCACACCCTGCCCTGTCCCGACCCTCGCGTCCTCGCGCACGTCGGCCATGGTTCCCCCGGGCATCCCCACCGTCCCGCCTCACGATCCGCGACCGCCGGTGAGAAGGATAGCGAAGTGCCCCCTCCGGGATGTGACCCGGCGCCCGCCCGCCCGCGCACAGCCCGTCCCTCCGGAGTCGGTGACCCACCACCCGACGGCCCACGGTGGGCATCGTTGGTGCCCGGTCGGTGCCCCGTAGGGGAGGGCCCCGCGCCCTCCCGGTACCCATCCCCCGCGCCCCGGCATCGCCCCCGCGCCCCAGCCCCGCCCGCCGACCCCGGGCGTGGTCTCGTGCCCCGTGGGGAGCCCCGCACTGGCAACGGCCACGGGATGGATGGCGGCGGACGGACCCAGGATGGGATCGGGGCGGGGGGAGTAGAACCCCTCCCTGACAGGTATCACAGGGGTAGGAGGCATCGCCCAGCGTGCCTCGGACGGGCGTCTCCCAGGGCCGAACGCAGGGGAACCTCTGGCGCGCCAGGGCGGCGAGCCGCCACCGCGGTGTGTCCGGTCTGGGTGACCGATGGACAGGACATAATCGTCGGTCGTCCGGACAGGCTGGTCTGGCGACCCCACCGGCGAGGTTGGGGCCCGGGTCCAAGGGGACTGGCGGCGGGCAGGGGCCGACGGGAGGTATCGGCTACCCTTCCGGCAGAGATCCGACGCGAGTCCGACGCATGGCGAGGGGCCGGTCCGTGGAGCAGCAGAGGCGACCCGCCGGGGCGGGTCGGGGGACGGCGCTGGCGGAGGAGCCGCCCCGCGCGTCGGAGGTCGGGCCGACGGACACGGCCGACGGTACGGCGGCGGCCGACGCGATCCCGGCATCGCCTCCGCGACGGGTCGCCGCGGTGCTGCCGCTGCCCCTCGCGGCGGTGGTGCTCGTCCTCACCTTCTGGTGCATCGACATCGTCTCACCCGCCCTGCCGGCGCTGCGCTCGTCGCTGGAGCTCTCGGCGACGAGCGCGGGGCTGGTCGCCGCGCTCTTCTTCGGCGGGCGGCTGCTGGTCAACCTGCCCGCGGCGCTGCTGGTCGATCGCCTCGGCGCCCGGCGGACCACGGCGGTCGGCGGCGGGTTACTCCTGGCCGGGTCGCTGCTGGCGGCGACCGCGACCGGCGACGGGACGCTGCTCCCGGCCCGGGCGCTCCAGGGCAGCGGGGTCGCGTTTCTGGTCAGCTCCGCGCTGGTCTCGGTGCTGCGGGCCCGACCCGGCGGCGGCGCCGCGATGACCACGTTCAATCTCGGGGCCGGGGTCGGCAGCGGGCTCGGTCTGGCCAGCGGCGGACTGCTCACGGGGACGGTGGGCTGGCGGGGCGTCTTCTGGCTCAGCGCGGTGCTGGGAGCGACGCTGCTCGCCGCCGCGATCGCCAGCCAGGCGAGCGGCGCTGGCCGCGCCCGGCTGGCCGCCGGCGCGCCACCGGCCGGGGAGGGCGCGCCGTGGTTGTCGCCGCGCGCGCTGGTCGGCCCGCTGCTGGCCAACCTGCTCGTCTACGCCAACTACAGCGTCTTCGTCGTCGCCCTGCCCCTCTACGCCGCCGATCGGTTCGACGCGTCGGCCGGGTCGCTCTCGGCCCTCCTGCTGGCGACGAACGCCGTCCATCTCGGCGCGGCCGTCCCGGCTGGGCGGGCGATCCGCCGCTACGGCTCGCGCCGCTCGCTCGCGGTCGGATTCAGCCTGGCGACCGCCGGGCTGGTTGGCATGCTGGCCGTGCCGACCATTGCCTGGCTGGCCGTGCCGCTGGCCGTCTACGCGATCGGGGAGGTCACGGGGAACAGCGCGGCCGGCGACCTGATCCTGCACCACGGCGGCCGGGGCGGGAAGGCGGTCGGCCTGGTCCGCCTCAGCAGCGACCTGGGGCTCGTGCTCGGGCCGGCCATGGTCGGGGTGCTCGCCGACGTGGTCGGCGTCGCCGCGCCGTTCGTCGCCCTCGCCGCGTTCAGCGGCCTCGCCGCGTTCACCGCCGTGGGCGCGGCGCGGCGCGTGGCACCGCGGCCGACGCCGGCGCGGTTGGGCTGATCGCGCCGACTGGCGGTTGGCCAGGGCCGGCACCGGGCTGACACGGAATGCGTCTGTTCGGTGGTGGTACGGGCGCGCCGCCGGCCGGGTCCACCCGGAGCAAGCCCCGAGTTCAGAGGCTCGAGCACCAAGCCGGCTGAAACCGACCGAGGACCCGCCGGGCGAAGGCACCGGTGATCAATGGGTCCCGTATCAAACCGACACCGCCGCACTGTCGACCGCACCGCGACCGCGCCGTTTCGTTGCTCGGGTCTCGTTGGCGGCCGATGGTCGGGCGTCGCGGTTGACCGGCGGCCATGAGCCGACGACGTGACCCTCGGCGGGGTGTCACCTCGTCGGGGACCGGTCGTGACCGGCCATCGCTTCGGGTGCGTGGGGTCGGGACCTCGTCGGCCGCGGGCCGCGCGACGCCCGGGCGTCCCCTCTCGGAGGTCGGGAGAGGGGACCGGGGGCGAACGCGGCGACCTATCGGCGGGGTGACGGCCGGTCGTCGCGCGGCCGTCAGCGACCCTGGCGGCTCCGCCACTCGGTCGCCAGCAGGTCAAAGACGCAGTCGTGGGTGTACTGGGCGTCCTTGATGCCCGTCCAGTGCAGTCGGCCAGCGTCGCGGTAGCCCTGCTTGCGCAGCGCCGCCTGGGAGCGGGTGTTCGGCCCCCAGACGTAGGAGCGCACCGTGTGCAGGCCGAGCCGCTCGAAGGCGTAGGCGAGGAGGAGTTGCTTTCCCTCGGTGCCGTAGCCGCCGCCGCGGTAGTCGGGCCGGTCCATGAAGCTCTCGGTCTCGGCGGTGCGGTGGACGTAGTCGATGTCGCTGATGCCGAGGGAGCCGATGTAGGTGTCGTCCTCGCGCAGGACCACGGCGAAGCGGACCCAGCCCGGCGGGTCGTCGGCGGCCAGCTTCTTCGTCCACTCGGCGAACCCGAAGGCGCCGCGGACCCCGCGCCCGTTGTCGAAGAAGGTCTCGGTCTCGCGGCGGGAGAGGTCGGCCACGGCGCGGCCGTCCTCGACCTCGATCGGCCGCAGGTAGACCCGCGGGCCGACCATCACCGCGTTGCGGGGCGGGTCCCCGTCGAACTCGCCGAAGACCGGTCGCGGCGGCGCGGCCGGCGTCCGCGCCGGGTCGTCGGGGACCTGGGCATGGTCGATGCCCGGGCCGGGGTCGCCGAGCCGCTCGAGCCAGCCCGGGTGGAGCGCCTCGTAGGTCACGAAGTCGTGGCGGCCGCCGTCCCGCCAGAGCGCCTCGCGGAGCCGGAAGCTGGGGCGCATCCCGAGTCGCGCGGCGGCGGCGATGACCGGCGCCTCGCTCCCGTCGAGGTCGGCCCAGACAGCCATCATGTCCCGCTCGTGCTGCAGCCAGGGCACGGTGAGGGCGAGCAACTCCGCCTTCCAGCCGACCACCCGGTCGGGGCCGAAGCCGGGATCGACGTGGAGGGACACGTCCGCCGTCCGCCCGTCCCACGCCTGGTACTGGACCATCCCGACAGGGAGATCGTCGGCCCGGCGCAGGGCGAGCAGGCGCACGGTGCGGTCCCGCTGCTGGTTGGCGATCAGTTCTTTCAGCTGCTCCTCGGCCTTCTCGGCGGGCACGGGGAAGGGCTGGGGGCGCCAGGCGGCGGCCCGCTTGGCGTCCGACGGCTCGAGCGCGCGCAGGTAGAGCGTCTCGCCGACCAGGAAGGTCTGCCCGGCGCTGCCGGACGGCGCCCAGTCGTCGGGCTTGGCCGCCGGCGCGGCGATGGCGGATGCGGGGGCGGTGATCTTGGCGGTCGTCACGGTCGTCGGGGTCCTCTCGCTCACGGCGCCGGACCGGGTGTCCGGACGCCGACCGTCGGCACGGGCCGGCACGACGAGCGGGCGCGGCGACGGGTCCCTCCGGGCCTCCCGGTGACGAGCACGGGGGGCAGGGGGATCGACGCGGCGTCCGGAGGCGAGAGCGGCCCGGGACGGGGTAGCGCGCGGCGGGCGTCGGTCGAGGGGCGGGAAGCATCGCTCCCGGGCGGACCGAGCCCGACTCGTGGCGGACCGACCCGCAGCGTAGCAGACCGCGCGGCCAAACGCGATAGGGTCTGCCCGATCCGAGGTCCCCGTGAACGGCGGCGAAACGTCGGTCGCCCCGGTGGGCCTCACCCGGCCGACCCCTGGTTCGGGCTGGGGCCAACGGAAGACCCTTCGCGACTGGGGGCCGCCGTTCGGCGACCCCAGGACACCGGGTACGAGGCGCCCCTCATCCCTCCAGAGCCGACCCGGACGCCGGGAACGGCGAGACGGCGACTGCCCGCCCGCTCGGGTCATGGCCGTCGCGTGTCCGGGGGGACGGCGACGGGGGACGGTGATGTCTCGCCCAACGTGGCCCGAGCCGCTGCTGACCGTCGGGGTGGCTCGCGGCGGGACGGCCCTCCCTGTCGGTCGCGCGCCGAGGGGGACGACCCCTTCAGGGGCGAGGCTCTCCAGGGGACGGCCCGGCGTCGGGGGCCCAGGCGAACCGCCGGAAGAGGCAGAACTCCCGGAACCCCATCCGCCGGTAGGTGCCGATCCCGTCGGGGGAGGCCGTCAGCACGCCGACTTGGTACCCGCGGACCTGAGCGTCGCGCAGCACCCGCCGGGTCATCGCCGCGCCGATCCCTCGCCGGCGCACCGCGGGCAGTGTGACGACGTGGTGGACCGCGGCGACGTCGCTGCCGAGGAAGGCTTCCGCGGTCGTCACGGGGGTGCCGTCGAGCCGATCGAGGTAGAGGTCCCAGGCGAGACCCCGATCCACACCCCGCCACCAGAGGGCGTCGAAGGCGCGGGCGCGGACGTCCTCCGGCACGGGGAAGAGCCAGACCGCGACCCACTCGGCCAGGCCGCGTGCGTCGCGCACCGGCTCGATCGTGAGCCCCGGCGGGGCGACCGCGTCGGGTACGCGCTCGATCTTGACGGCCATCCCCGGCTCGTCCTCGTCGTGCGTCAGGCCGTGCCCGAGGAGGACGTCGCCGAGGTCGGCGGGCCGGGTCGAGGGGCCGACCTGCCAGGTGACGGCCCGCCCGTGGCGCCGAAAGGGGGCGAGGACCGCCGCGACCTGGGCGTCGATGGTCGCTCGGTCGAAGTGGGCGGCGACCACCGCGCTGAATCCCACGTCCATCGGACCGGCGTCGAGCCAGGTGCTCTCGGGGCCACGGTGGACCGAGGCGTCGGGCAGGTCGGCGAAGGAGAGCGGATAGGCGCCGATGCTCGCGTCGATGGTCGCGGCGATCGTCTCGTCGTCGATCGCCGCCACGGGGATCTGGGACGGCACGCGAGCCGGCGACCGGGCGTCGGCCCGGTCCCCGCGGAACGCGTCGCCGGGGGGCGCCGGGGCTACGGGTCGCTCCCCGCGAGGTCGCTCTTGCGGTAGGCGTCGTAGATGCCCTTGGTGACCGGGGCGGCGAACTTCCCGCCCTCGCCGATGTTCTCGACCATCACGCAGGAGGCGATCGTCGCCGTCTCACCGTAGGGACCGAAGGCGGCGAACCAGGAGTGGGGCCGGCCCTGGCGGTCCCCCTCGTCCTCGGCCGTGCCGGTCTTGCCGGCGATCGGCCAGGGGTAGCTCGGTCCGAAGACCTTGGCCGATCCCATCTCGATCGCGTTGCTCGTCTGATCGCGCAGCGCGGAGTGGAGCTGGTCGACCTGACCGCGGGAGAGCGGCAGCTTGCCCATCTCGGTCCGCTCGCCGACCTGTTCCGCGCCGCCGCCCGGGGCGACGGTCTGGTCGACGATGTAGGGCTGGAGCAGCGTGCCGCCGTTGGCGATCGTCGCGTAGACGTTGGCCATCTGGAGCGGGGTCGCCTGGAGGTACCCCTGGCCGATCGCCAGGAGCAGGGCGTCGCCGGTCGCCCAGTAGTCCTGGATGGTCTCGAGCTTCCAGGCTGGGTCGGGAACGGTGCCCGACACTTCCGGCAGGTACGGGATATCGGTCGGGGCGCCGAGGCCGAACGCCCGGGCCATGTCCGGGAGCAGCATCTCGTCCTTGTCGTCGAGCTCCTGTCCGATCTGGAAGAAGACGGTGTTGCAGGAGCGGACGAGCGCGTCATGCAGGGTCAGCGGACCCTGGGCCGCGGCGCCGTACTCGCTCACCCAGTCGTCGTACGCGTTCTGACCCAGGGTGAACGTCTGCGGGCAGTCGATAGTGGTGTCTTCGTCGTAGCCCAGCTCGACCATCGCCGCGGCGGTGGTGATGGCTTTGAAGATCGAACCGGTCGGGTAGGCGCTCTCGGCCGCCCGGTTAATCAGCGGCGTCAGCTTCTCGTCGTTGACCCGCGCCCACTCCTGCTCGGTCGCGTTGCCGAGCACGAACCAGTTGGGGTCGTAGGTCGGGTGGCTGACCATCGCCAGCACCGCCCCTGACTGGGGGTCGATCACGACCGCGCTGCCCCGCTCCTCGCCCTCGACCTTCGCCAGCGAGGCGTCGGTCTCGCGCTGGAGCCCCATATCGATCGTGAGGGTCACGTCCTTTGGCGGGGTGGGGTCGCGCTCGGCGATCACCTTCCGCGGCGCCCGGCTCGCGCACTCGACGATCGCCAGCCGGCCGCCCGGCCGCCCGGTCAGCAGGTCGTTCGCCCCCGCCTCGATGCCCGAGCGGCCGATCCAGTCGCCCTCGGCGACCGTCGGGTCGGCGGCGATGTCCTCGGCGGTGGACATGCTGACGTAACCCGTGACGTGGGCCACGAGCGGGCCGGCGGGGTAGGAGCGACCGGTGACCTCCTTGACCCGGACGCCCGCGACATCGGCCAGCCCGTCGACCAGGCGCTGGGTCTGGTCGCCCGGGAACAGGCCGATCTTCCAGTAGAGGTTCTCGTCGCGGTCCTCGTAGGCGGCGCGGATGTCGGCGTCGGTCATCTTCGTCAGGTCGCGGAGGGTGCGCAGCATCGCCGCTTCGTCCTCGACCTCGGCGGGGACGATCCCGACCTCGGCGAGCGGTTTGTCCTCGGCCAGCACCTCGCCGTCCGCGCTCAGGATCCGGCCGCGCCCGGTCGTCTCGACGTTGGGATCGATGCAGCCGTCGTCGAGGTCACGGAAGATCAGGGACGGAGTCCAGGCGACGCGCCACCCATCGCCGTCCCGCACCAGCGGCACGACGTTCTCTTCGGTGATCTTGCCGACCAGCGCGGACTCGAAGACCACCTCCAGGGGGACCTGCCCCTCGGGGCTCGCCTTGCCGGAGACGGTGGCGGTGACGGTGGACAGCCCCGCCGCCGCCCCGATGTCGGTGTAGCGCCCGACGAAGTCCTCCTCGGAGATCGCGTCCTGGCTCTCGGCGCTGAGCAGCTCATAGAGCCCGGCGAAGTCGCCCGCGCTCCACCGCTCGGCCCAGGTCTGGGCGACCTCCGCGGGCGGCGGTCCGACGGCGGTCGCAGTCGGGGCAGCCGTCGGGCTGGCGGCGGGGGCGGTGGCAGCCTGGGCGAGCTCCGCCCCACCGGTGACGGGGGGAACCGCGACGGTCCCGGTCGGCGGCGGGGTCTCGGTGCCTGGCACGCCCAGGGCCGCGTCCGCGGCCGGCGCGGGGTCGGTCCCGGGGTCGGTCGTGGCCGGGACCTGCTCGGCGGCGACCGGCGCCTCGGGCGGGGCCCCCTGGTCGACGTTCGCCGGCTCGAAGAGCCCGCCGCCAACGGCGATCGAGCCGGCGCCAGCGAGGGCGAGCACGACCGTCAGCGCGAGCAGCAGCGGCCAGCGCGGCGCCGGGCGCCGCGAGGCATAGGGGGAGTGTGCGTAGGAGTGGTTGCGCGACACCTAGTCCGATCCCTCCCGGGTGCCCATGAGGCGGTGGGTCGGGTCTTCCACGTCGGCCGGGGGGGCGTCGGAGGCGACCGCCGCAGGGATGGCGGGGTGTCGGTCCGAGCGAGGGCAGGCGATGGACCCTAATGCTGACAGTCGGTCGGGTGGCCGTCAAGGTTGGCGGCGGGCGTCGTTCGTCCCGCGGTGACCGCGAGACAACGGTCGTCCCGCCACGACTCCCACTGGTACCAACGTGGGGAGCGGCGGGGTGGTTTCATCCCCCGCCGATCGACCGCTCGGCACCCGGTCGGACCGAGCCCAACGGCCGCGGGCCTCCGGTTCGGGGGTGGGTTCGCGCCACGGTCGGTCCGTGCCTCCAAGGCACGTTTCGTTCCAGGCGCCCTCCCCGCACCCGACCGGTCCGCGCCCTCGGGGCGGCGTTCGTCCCGAGATGGCGAAGGGGTGCCGGGCGGCGGACGAAGGGGACGACCGGCAACGGCACGCGACGGAGCGACCGTCGTCTCGCCGGTGCCGGTGCTGACGCCATGTCCGGCGCCATGGCCGGCGTCTCAGCCGGAGCGGGCCGGCGCCCGTTACCGGGACGACGCGGGCCGGCGCTGTCCGGTGCGCCCCGCCCCCGTCGATGACCGCGGGCCCCGTGCCCGGACGTGCCCCGATCAGTCCGGTCCGAGGGGGGCGGTGACCCAGGGGCAGGCCCGCCACGACCGCCGACGGTCCGGCTCCGTCCGGCTGGCGGGCGGGCGGTGGCCACGGTTGCGGTTCGGTGGGCCGGACTCCCCCGAACGTGGCGAGGGGGCACGGAAGACCGTGCCCCCTCGACCAGTCGTTCGGCTCGGAGTGGGTCAGCGCGTCCCGGCGCGCTCGGGAGGCGGTGCGGACCCAGGCCAGGTCTGCGGTGCCCGATGGGCGCCGCGACCCGACCTAGTAGTCGGAGCGGGAGCGGGAGCGGGGGGCGTCGTAGCCACTGTCGTTGCCGCTGTAGCCACCACCGTAGTTGCCGCCGCCGCCGCTGCTGTAGCCGCCGCCGCCGCCGTAGCCGCCGCTGCTGTAGCCACCGCCGTAGCCGCTGTCGACGCGACGCTGGCGGGGCGGGGTGCCGCTGCGCTCGGTGACGCGCAGACCCTCGGCCCGCGGGCCCTTGGGCCCGGCGCCGACGCGGAACTCGACCTTGTCGCCCTCGGCCAGGCCGTCCGGCCCGGCCGCGCTGTGGTGGACGAAGACGTCCGGCGCGCCGTCGTCGCGGGCGATGAAGCCGAAGCCCTTGTCCGGGTCGTACCACTTGACCGCGCCGGTGGCCACCGGAAGGTCCGTGGTGTCGACGGCCGGGGCGTCGTAGGAGCGGGACGAGCCGCCGTACCCGCCGGCGTCGCGGCTGGGGCGCGGGGGCAGCGTGCTGCGCTCAATCAGGGTGACCCGCTCGGCGTTCATGCCGCGCTGCCCCTGGACGATGTCGAACTCGACCTTGTCGCCCTCGCCGAGGACTTCCATTCCGGTCGCCGACCGGTGCACGAAGACGTCGTCGCCCCCGTCATCGCGCGAGATGAAGCCGAAACCCTTCCCGGGGTCGAACCACTTGACAGTACCTGAAGACATGGTGCGTGTTACTCCGTGATGACGTGACCCGGCGGGATGAGGAGACGCGCGGGCGGACTGGTGACGGGTCGTCTCCCGCCGCCGGGACCGACGGGAGAGCGCACCTCCCGAGTCCCGGCCGCGGGGTCGCGGCCGGCAGTGGGCCGATGTCGTTTGGAACGGCGACCCATGCGTGCCGCTAGCGTAGCACGAAGAGATACGCCGTATCAATAATCCGCGGGCAGGAGTGGTCCGGCGGGCCGTCCCATCCGGGACGGCGGCGGGTCGACCCGGGCACGGCGCTTGCTCCGGTGGCGGGGCAACGAGGTGCGCATCGAGGTCACGATGGCCAGACCGCGCGGCGGCCCGGCCCGGCCCCGACGGAGCCCGTTCCCAGGAGTACCCCGTGATGGCGATTCCCCTCCGGCTGCCAAGGCAGATCCCGGTCCAGCAGCTCCTCCGGCGGCCGCTCCTCGCCCTGGCCGAGAGCGACCAGGTCGAAGGGCTGATGCGCCGAAACGGGTTCTCGAAGGGGCTCGTCGCGCGCTTCGTGGCCGGGGAGGACCTCGAGACGGCGCTTGGGCAGGTACGGGCGCTGGCCGACCAGGGCATGACCAGCACCCTCGACCAGCTCGGCGAGAACGTCGCCTCCGAGGAGGAGGCAAGGCAGGCCGTCGGCTCCTATACGGCGATCCTCGACCGGATCGCCGAGGCGAACCTGGAGCCGAACATCTCGGTCAAGCTGACGATGCTCGGACTCGACCTGGGCGACCCCGTCGCGATGGCGAACCTGGCGCCGATCCTGGAGCGGGCCGAGGCGGTCGGCGGCTTCGTGCGGGTCGACATGGAAGGCTCGACCTACACCGAGCGGACGATGGCGATCGTCGAGGCGATGCACGACCGCTTTCCGGGTCGGGTCGGAACGGTGATCCAGAGCTACCTGCGGCGGGCCGAGGCAGACGTCGAGCGGATGATCGCGCGTAACGCGCGGGTGCGGCTGGTCAAGGGCGCGTACGCGGAGCCGGCCACCGTCGCGTTCCAGGACCGGCGCGAGGTCGACGCCAACTACGCGCGGCTGATGACGCGCTTGCTCGACGCCGGGACCTACCCGGCGATCGCCACGCACGACCCGGCGCTGATCGCGCAGGCGCGGGACCACGCGGCGCGGCAGGGCATCGCCTCCGACCGGTGGGAGTTCCAGATGCTCTACGGGGTGCGGCGCGACGAGCAGGTGGCGCTGACGAAGGCCGGCTACCGGATGCGGATCTACGTGCCCTTCGGCACCGAGTGGTACCCCTACTTCACCCGCCGCATCGCCGAGCGCCCCGCCAACGCCCTCTTCGTGGCCCGCCAGTTAGTGAGCGGCTAGGACCGCCGGCGGTCCGGCGCGGGCGGGCGATGCGGGCGGCCGGCGATGCGGGCGGACGGCGATGCGGGCGCGATGAATCGCGCCCCTACCCGGAACGACACCCCCTGGTCCGGCGACGATCGCTCGCCGGCGCCCGTGTGTGATTCGTAGGGGCGCGATTCATCGCGCCCGCCGCGCCCGCCGCGCCCGCCGCGCCCGCCGCGCCCCCTTCGGAACCTGGCCACACCCGTCAGCCGCTCGGCGCGTAGCCGCCGTAGACGGCGTGGCCGGCGCGGACCCAGAAGGCGTCGACGCCCTCGTAGCCGGCCCCGGCGAGCCAGGCGAGCTGGTCCGGCAGGGGCGAGGGCTTGTCGAAGGCCGGGTCCGGGTGCTCGTAGAGGTTCCACCGCTCGTCGAGGAAGCGGGTGTGGGCGCGCAGGTCGCCCGTCGTCTCGATCGACTGGCGGCGGACCTCGGCGTCCCAGGCCCGGGCCATGTGCCGGCGGCCCGGCTCGGAGGTGGGCTCGACCAGGTCGGCGATCAGGAGCGCGCCGCCGGGGGCGAGCCGTTCCCGGACGCGGTCGAAGAACGCCCGTTTGGCGGGACCGTCGAGGTGGTGGATCGCCAGGCTGCTGACGACGCAGCGCAGGCCGCCGGGGAGATCGTCCAACCAGCCGGGGTCGTCGAGCCGGAACTCCCGAGACTCGTACCGCCCGGAGAACGGCGTGAGCAACGCGGCCGCGGCGGCGAGCATCGCCGACGAGCCGTCGAGGACGTGCATCCGCGCCCCCGGGAAGCGGCTCAGGATCGCCGCGGTCAGCCAGCCCTGCCCGGCCGCGACATCGGCGCCGACGAACGCCTCGTCGGGGCCGGCCGGGATCAGGTCGACGATCACCTCGGCGATCTCGTCGCGCCGCGGGGTGAAGGCCCGGCCGAGATCGACGAAGAGGGCGGACGCCTCCTCGCTCCACCCCGCGCCTTCCCCCGGCGTGTGACCGTCGTTCGCCCCGTGGGTCATCATGTCGCCTCCCCTGGCCGCGCTCGGTGCCCGCTCGGGCGTCGGCGCGGCGCCACAGCGATCGGCGCCGGCCCGTGGCGGGAACGTCGCCGCCGTCGCTGTGCCGGCTTGACACGGACAAACATGCGTTCTAGGTTGTCCGGACAGAACCGGTCGGGCGAACCGGCACCCACCACGAGGGTGGGGGTCAGATCGCGAGGCGTCGTGACGGTCGCCTGGGCCCGGGCGGATCCCCTCAGCGCGACGCCCCCCGCGATGTCCGCGCGATCCGTGCCCCGCGCTCGGCCCCGGAGAGGATGATCTCCCCCTTGGCGACCCGTGTCCCGACCGCGCCCGATCCGACGCTGCGGGGGGCCGCCACCCGCGACGCGACCATCTCGGTGCGAGGGCTGCGGAAGACCTACGCCGTGCCGGAGCGGGAGGCCGGGGCGGTCGCGGCGGTCCGGAGCCTGGTTCGACGCACGACCCGGGAGGTGCCGGCGGTCGCCGATGTGGGCTTCGCGATCGCGCCGGGCGAGGTCGTCGGGTTCCTCGGGCCCAATGGGGCCGGCAAGACGACGACCCTCAAGGTGCTCGCCGGGCTGCTCCACCCCTCGGCCGGTGAGGTGACCGTGCTCGGCCACGTTCCGTGGCGGCGGGATCGCGCCTACCTTGCCCAGATCACGCTGGTGATGGGGCAGCGCAACCAGCTCCACTGGGACATCCCGGTGGGCGACTCCTTCGTCCTCAACCGGGCGATCTACCGGATCCCGGAGCGGCAGTACCGAGAGACCGTCGACGAGCTGGTCGATCTGCTGGGACTGGAGGAGCTCCTGCCGAAGCCGGTCCGCAACCTCTCGCTCGGCGAGCGGATGAAGTGCGAGCTGGCGGCGGCGCTGCTGCACCGACCCAGGGTGCTCTTCCTCGACGAGCCGACGCTCGGGCTCGACGTCTCGGCCCAGCGCCGCATCCGCGCCTTCGTCGCCGAGTACAACCGCCGCCACGAGGCGACCGTCCTGCTCACCAGCCACTACATGGCCGACGTCGAGGCGCTCTGCCAGCGGGTGATCGTGATCCACCGCGGCCGGCTCCTCTACGACGGCGACCTGACGGGGCTGGTCGCCCGCTTCGCGCCGGACAAGACCGTGGTGGTCGAGCTCGCGGGGGACGCCGCCCCCGAGCTCGACCTGGCGGCCTACGGGGAGGTGGTGCGGCGCGACGGTGGGCAGGTCGCGTTCCGGGTGCCGAAGGCGGCGGCCGCGGCCGTGGTCGGGCGGCTGCTGGCCGAGCTGCCGGTGGTCGACCTGACCGTCGAGGACCCGCCGGTCGAGGACATCATCGAGCGGGTCTTCCGCGAGGGCGGCGCCCAGGGCGACGTCGCGTCGCCGCCGGACGGGGCGGCTGCCCGCGAGCCGTCCGACGGCGCGGTGGCCGTCCCCGCCGGGGTCAGCCGGTGATCGCCGGTCGGGCCGCCGGACCGCGGGCGCTGCTCGGGCTCTACCGGGCCCAGTTCGCGGTCCACCTCGCCGCCCAGATGCAGTACCGCGTGATGCTGGCGATCTGGCTGATCGGCCTGGTCCTCCAGCCGCTGATGTATCTGGTCGTCTGGGCGACGGTGGCCCGGTCCCAGGGCGGCGAGGCAGGAGGGTTCACCGCCGGCCAGTTCGCGGCCTACTTCCTCGTGCTGATGGTCGTCAACCAGCTCACCTTCACCTGGGTGACGGAGGTGACCGAGTATCGGGTGCGGGAGGGCGAGTTCTCGCCCCTGCTGCTGCGGCCGGTCCACCCGATCCACGCCGACCTCGCCGAGAACCTGACCTACAAGCTGCTCACCCTGACCCTGACCCTGCCGATCGCGCTCCTGCTCGGCGTCTCCTTCGGCGCGGACTTCTCGCCGCCGGTCTGGGCGGTGGCCGCGTTCGTCCCCGCGCTCGGCCTGGCGGTCGCGCTGCGGTTCGTGGCCGACTGGCTGGTCGCGCTGCTGGCGTTCTGGGTGACGCGGATGACGGCGATCAACCAGACCTACTCCGTGCTGACGATCTTCCTCACCGGGCAGATCGCGCCGCTGTCGCTGTTTCCCGAGCCGGTCCGCGTCGTCGCGGCCGTCCTGCCGTTTCGCTGGATGGTCGCGTTCCCGGTCGAGCTCCTCCTCGGGCGGCTGTCGGCGCGCGAGACGCTGGTCGGGTTCGGGGCGCAGGCGGTCTGGCTGGTGGTGCTCGTGGCGGTGCTGCCGTGGGCGTGGCGGGCCGGGGTCCGGCGCTACTCGGCGGTCGGCGCGTGAGCCGGGGGGCGCCGCGGGTGGCCCGGGGAGGGGCGGCGCGATGAGCCGCCTGCGCCTGGTCGGGGTCTTCCTGCGGCTCGGGGTGCTCAACGAGCTCCAGTACCGGGCCAACTTCTGGATCCAGCTCATCCGCTCGCTGGTTAACCTGGCGACGGCGCTGGCCGGACTCGGCGTCGTCTTCAGCCAGGCCACGACGCTGGACGGGTGGCGGCAAGACGAGCTGCTGGCGCTGGTCGGCGTCTACTTCCTGGTCGGGGCCGGGGTCAACCTGGTGTTCCTGCCGAGCATGAGCCAGTTCATCGGCGACGTCCGCAAAGGCACGCTCGACTACGTGCTGACCAAGCCGGAGGACGCCCAGCTCCTGGTCAGCATCCGGCGCGTGGACATATGGCGGCTGATCGACGTGGCGATGGGGTTCGGCGTGAACGGGGTCGCGCTCGCCCGCCTGGGCAGCGACCTCGGACCGGGGCGGGCGGCCGCGTTCGGGCTGACGCTGCTGGCGGGCGGGGCGATCGTCTACAGCTTCCTGCTCGCGCTGGCGACCACCGCGTTCTGGTTCGTCCGGGTCGAGAACATCCTCGTCGTCTTCCAGAGCATGTACGTCGCTGGCCGGTGGCCGGTCGGGATCTACCCGCCGTGGCTGCGCGGAACGCTGACGTTCGTGGTCCCGATCGCCTTCGCGATCACCGTCCCCGCCAGCGCGCTGGTCGGCCGCCTGGACTGGCCGACGCTGGTCGGCACGGTCGTGCTGGCGGCGGCGATGCTGGCGTTCTCGCGTTGGTTCTGGTCGGTCGGCGTCCGGCACTATTCCGGCGCGTCCGCCTGACGGCCGAGCGGGGCCGCTCGAGGGTGACGCTGGGAGGCGCCGGAGCCCGGCAAGGGTGCCGCTGGGTGGCGCCGACGCGCGGCAAGGGCGCCGCGGTCGCGCGCAGTCGTCGGCCGCCGGTCCTTTGTGGAGGAGGTTCACCATGGCGCAGCCGCCGACGGGCAACCACGCGCTGGATAAGGGGTCGGACGCCGAGGGGGTCCCCCCAGCCGATCCCATCCGCATCGACGTCGGGCAGCAGGGGGACGCGGCGTCCGACGGGTCGCCCCTGCCCCGGCTCTGGGAGGCGGTCCGCCGGATGCCGCGCTACGCCCAACTGATCGCCGGGCTGGCGACCGATCCCCGGGTGCCGAAGGGCGCGAAGGCGGCCCTGGCCGTCGGCGGCGCCTACGCCGTCTCGCCGATCGATCTCGTGCCGGGGATCATCCCCGTCGCCGGCCAGCTCGACGACCTCTACGTGCTGCTGCGGGCGGTCCGGCGGGCGATCCGGGAGAGCCCGCCCGAGGCCGCGAGCGAGCACCTGGCTCGGGCCGGCCTGGCGATCGGCGACATCGACGCCGACCTGAAGACGGTGCGTGACACCGTGCGCTGGCTGGTGGTCCGCGGCGCCCAGGCCGGTGGGCGGGCCGCGGCCACCGGCG
>CADCWG010000064.1 GCA_902806335.1 uncultured Thermomicrobiales bacterium
ACTGCGCCGGTAGAGGTCGGCGATGTCCGACGGGAGGTCGGCGAACGTGTTGAGGGCCCCGGCGGCCGAGGCCAGCCAGGCACGCCCGTCGGCCGCGGCGCGGTCGAGCACCGCCCCCGGGTCACGGCGGGCGCGCCCGTGGAGGGCAACCCCGGCGTCGGGGTCGGGACCGGCGGCAAGCCAGGCGTGGGCGATCGCGGTGCCGCCGGGCGGCACCGCGAGATCGACGCGGAGCGTGGCGTCGACCGCCCCGTCGGCGGCGACGTTTCCCGAGAGGCGGCCGTCCTCGGCGTCGCGCCAGGAGCCTTCGAGCGGGGGGGCGGTGCGGCCGACGGCGAACTCGGCCGGGGCGGGGTCGGTGCCGAGGACGAGGTGGCACCCCGGGCCGGGCAGCACGGCGCGGACGGCGGCGAGGTCCGGATCGTAGGTGGCGAGGGCATCGTCGCCGTCGGGACCAAGGTGGACGAAGAGGCGGACCCGCCGGGTGGCTCCCCAGGTATCGGTCGCGGCGACGCGGCGGACCAGGAGATCGGCGTGGGGGTCGATGGCGTCGGCGATCGCGAGGCGGATCCCCAGGTCCGGGTGCTCGCCGTGGACGTCGGTGACGGGAACGTCGGCGGCGTAGCGGAGCTCGAGTCGCCACTCGGCGTCGGAGAGCCAGGAGAACCACCCGTCGACCCAGACGCCGAGGCGACCGACGCCCCCGGCGGCCACCGCGCCCACCCCCGGCAGACGGTCGGGGAGCCCACCGGGGAGGGTGACGAGGTGGAGGCGGGCGCGGGCGTCGTAGGCGACGGCCAGGGTGCCGTTGGACAGGGGGAGATCGCGGGGCATCGGGGTCTCCGCTGGATGGGCGATGGGTGGTCGGGGAGGGCGGCCGGGAAGGCCGGTGGCGGGGCGATCGACGGTGCGACCGACCCGGCGCGGGGCGCGCCGCTGCCCAGTGTCGCACCCGACCCGGCGAGCCGGTAGGGGCGAACCGAGATGCCACCGCGGCGCCGCCCCGGCCGGGAACGGTCACCGCCCCCGCGTCTTGGTTGCCCGCGGGAGCATTCCCTACGGACCCGACCGGACCGGTGGTCACCGGTCGAGACGGCGACGGGGAGGCTTGTCCGTACGGCGTGGGCGACGCCCGCGGGGCGGGAGACGTGGTCCGGCCGCGGCGGCCGCGACGGACGGGCCGCCGGACGGTGCGGCGACGGGCGGTCGACCGCCCGCCGTCCGGGCGGCACGCCACGGAATCGGTCCAGTCGGACGAGGTCGTGGGCAGGGCGGCGGGAGCACCGGCCGTGGAGGCACCGAACCACCGTGGCTCCACGACTGATACCGGATCCGGCTGCTGGGTGGTGATGTCGGGGGAGCGGCGGCCGGTCCGCCCGGGGCCGAGCCCCGGGGTCAGAGGCGCGGGGACGGGGCCGGCTCAAGTCGGCTGGGGCCGGCAGGCACTGGGGCCGCACCGACCGTCCGACGTCCGTCCGAGCGGCTGATCGCCGACCTTTGGGGCGGAGGGCAAACCCGGGGCGACCGTCCGTCGCGGGCAGTTCGGGGGTGAGGCGGCCCTCCGTGAGGGCGCAAGGTACGGCGCGGCCGGACGCGGCGGACGTCCCGACGGCGCGAACCGCGCTGCTCGCGGTCCGGCTCGGATGCTTCGACGTCTCGCCGCCACTGGGGCCGCTCAGTGGGCCGCCGGACCGGGCGGACGCCGGAACGGGGCACGGGTTGGGCAGCTCGGGCGACCGGAAGATCTCCGAAGGAGCACCCCTGGCTCGCACCCGCCGACGCGGGAGCCCATGCCGCACCCGTGGGTCGGGCTAGTTGTCGCGCTTCAGGCCACGCATCGCGATGGCGATGACCACGATGATGACCACCGCGACCACGAGACCGATGAGGACGTTCTCCACGGGTGGACCACCTTTCGCGTCGTGGCGACGGCTTGGGAATCGGCGGCGCCGCGGGCCGGGGCACCCGCCCGGGTGGCCGGTCGCGGCCGAGCCGGACACCGAGCGGACGCAAACGCCGCGCCGTCGGCGGGCCGGGTGTGGCGGGCGCGGCTACCGGGGCGCTGCTAGGCCGGGGTCCGCGCGGGGGTTGGCGACCGACCGGGAGGCAACTGGGAGGCGACCGGGGGGCGATCGACCACCCCCTCGTGGGCCTCGACGGCCCGAAGGAGGGCAACGCCCTCCGCTCGGCCGTGACGGAGCGCGAGTTGGGTGATACGGGATCCCGGTGATCAGGGGTGGCTTCGGGGGTGCCGGGACGGTCGGCCCGCCCGGGGCAAGCCCCGATGTCAGAAGCGCAGGGACGCAGCCGACTGAAGCCGGCTGCGACCACGGCGGGCGAGGTAGGGGCAGCGGGCGAGGTAGGGGCAGCGGGCGGGGCCGGGAACAGGGCGGATGGCCATCCGCCCCTACCCCCGGATGCCGGGATCGCGCCGCGTCTTCGGGGGCCGGGTCAGGGCGCCAGTGGGTCGTCGAGCGGGCGGAGGGCGCGGGGCGGGCCGAGGATCTCCTGGAGGAGGAGGGCCCGGCGAATCCCGTCCCGGGAGGCGAGGTCGGCCAGGATCCGGCGGCGATCCGCGGTCTCGGTGGTCGCCGGTCCGAGTGTGGCCGTCAGCGGGGCTCGGCGCGGGCTCCCCTCCGACGACCGCTCGGGCGCGAGGAGCCCCTCGTGGTCCGGGAGGCGCCCGACCCGCGTTGGCTCGGGTCGGCCGGGCTCGGGCCGGGCGGGCTCGGGTCGAACGGGCTCGCGCCGGGCGGGCTCGCGCCGCGTCACCTCGTCGACGAACGTCCCGGCGAACGGGTCGCGCCGCCGGCGCCCGGGCTCCTCGACCTGGCGGCCACCGAGGAGGCCGGTCGGGCGGGTGGACGCGGTCACGAGCGGCCGTCCGTGTGGGCGAGCGAGGCGCGCATGTCGGTGTCGGACTGGATGTTTCGCATCCGGTAGTAGTCCATCACCCCGAGGTTGCCGCCGCGGAAGGCCGCGGCGAGCGCGAGGGGCACCTCGGCCTCGGCCTCGACGACGCGGGCGCGCATCTCCTGCTCCTGGGCGACGGCCATCGCCCGCCGCTCCTCGGCCTTGGCCTGGGCGATCTTCTTGTCGGCCTCGGCCTGGTCGGTCTGGAGCTCCGCGCCGATGTTGCGGCCGACGTCGACGTCGGCGATGTCGATCGAGAGGATCTCGAACGCCGTGCCGGCGTCGAGGCCGCGATCGAGGACGTAGCGCGAGATCTGGTCAGGGTTCTCGAGGACGAGCTTGTGGGAGGCGGCCGAGCCGATCGAGGAGACGGTGCCCTCGCCGACCCGGGCGATGATCGTCTCTTCGCCGGCGCCGCCGACGAGGCGCTCGATGTTGGCGCGGACCGTGACCCGGGCGACGGCGACGACCTGGATGCCGTCCTTGGCAACCGCGGCGACGCGGGGCGTCTGGATCACCTTGGGGTTGACACTGACCTGGACGGCCTCGAGCACGTCGCGGCCGGCGAGGTCGATCGCCGTCGCCCGCTTCCAGGGCAGGTCGATGTTGGCGCGGTCGGCCGAGATCAGGGCCTGGACGACCCGGCCGACGTTGCCGCCGGCGAGGTAGTGGGCCTCCATCTGGCCGACGTTGAGCGGCAGCCCGGCCTTGCTGGCGCTGATGTAGGGGCGGACGATGTCGTTCGGGTTGACCTTCCGCAGGCGCATCCCGATCAGGGTGCCGAGGCCGACCCGGACGCCGGAGAAGAGGGCCGTGATCCACAGCCCGATCGGCACGAAGTAGAAGAAGAAGACCGCGACCACGGCGGCCACCGCCAGGATCACCAGCAGCGTGATCAGCCCGGAGTCCATCGTCACCCCTCCACGGGCCCCTGGCCCGCGGTACGCCGGGCGGATGGTCGAAGGCGACCACCCCGTCCGGCCTCAACTGTTGTCGTTCGTGCTCCCCAGCGGTCGGCGCCAGAGGTCATCCCCGCCGGAGCCACCCGGGACTGCCCGGGGCGTCGCCGGCCGCGTCGCCGGCCGCGTCGCCGCGCACCGTCACGGGACGGCGACGCGGCGGACGACGCGCCGGTAGCGCTCGTCGGCCACGACCTCGACGGGCTCGCCGGCCCGGACGTAGTCCCCTTCGGTGACCACGTCGACCCGGTGGCCGCCGAGCTCGGCGATGCCGCCGGGTCGAAGGTCGGACTGGGCGACGCCGCGGACGCCGACCAGCGACCGGGCGGGCTCGGTCCGGGCGACGACGTCCCGGTTGTCGGACGGCAGCTCGAGGTCACTGCCGCCGCCCAGCCACCGCATCAACCAGCCCGCCCGGCCGCGGCCCCGTCCTCGTCGGTCTCCTGCCATCGCGCCACCTCCCGTGGCGTCCGCCACCTGCGCCCGGAGCACCATCGCCCCGACACCCCGACCGCGCGGCAGGGCCCAGACGATCGCGCCGAGCCCGAGCAGGACGGCGACGAACCCCGCCCCGATCGTCAGCGCGGCGTCCTCGACCTGCCGCGGGGTCGCCGCCATGTCGCGACCGAGCATCGCCAGCGCCAACCCGCCGAGGAGCGCGGCGATCCCGAGCACGCCCGGGACGCCGAACCCGGGAACGACGAAGACCTCGAGCCCGATCAGCGCCAGCCCAAGGGCCACCAGCGCCAGGTCCTCCCAGCCGGCCAGGCCGGCGAGCCGGTAGCCGAAGAAGAAGAGGCCGAGGAGACCGAGCCCGGCCACACCGACGAGGCCGAAGCCGCCGATCAGGAGATCGCCGACGATGAGCAGGATCGCCCCGGCGACCAGCAGCGAGGCGACGAGCGGGCTGGTGACAAAGCGGACCAACCGCTCGGCGGGGCTCGGCGACGCCTCCCGGAGCGGGCGACCGGCGAGGCCGGTCACGGCCAGCAGCGCCGCCCGGTCGACGACGATCCCATCGGCGTAGCCCCAGGCGGTCGCCTCGGCGTCGGTCAGCGTCAGCAGTTCCTCCGGGCCGTCCAGGCCCTCGATCACCACCGCCGGGTCGACCATCGCCTCCGCGATCCGGGGGTCGCGGCCGCGGGTCTCGGCGGTGCTCTTGAACGTCTTGCGGACGGCCGAGACGACCTTGGCGCTGGCGGTCTCCCCGGTCGCGCCGTCGACGGGGGTCGCGGCGCCGAGGACGGAGCCGGGGGCGAGGTAGATCTCCTCGGCGGCGATGGCGATCAGGGCGCCGGCCGAGAAGGCGGTGCGGTCGACGAAGGCGATGGTTCGGACGTCGCTGTCGAGCAGCGCGTCGCGCATCTGGAGCACGGCGTCGAGGCGGCCGCCGGGGGTGTCGATCACGAGGACGACCGCCGCGGCGCCGGCCTCGGCGGCCTCGTCGAGGACCCGGGAGAGGTACGGCGCGAGGCCGAGGTCGATCTCGCCGGAGATGTCGACCACGTAGACCGGCGCCGCGTCCCCGGCGTCCCTGGCGTCCCTGGCGTCCCTGGCGTCCCCGGTGGGCGGGGCGGCGGTCTGGCCGGAGGCCGACGGCGCGGCGACGAGCGCGATGGCCGCGCAGGCGATCAGCGCGACGGCACCCCAAGGCGTCCGGCCGAGCATCGAGCGGGACGTGCCGGGCCGGGAGCGTTGGGACCAGGTGGCCAGGGTGCGTCGTCGCACCGCGGCTCGTGTCATGGGGAATCCTTGGGGTCCGCGCCCCCTCCGGGAGCGAGCGGGGACGGCGGTGGTCGCGCCCGGAGTGGGAGGACAGGCGCGACCGGCAGATACCCCTCCGAGACCCCAAGTTTACCCGTTATTGCCCCTGCCCCGCCCGGCGGGCGCTACGGACTGTGTGAGACGCCACGAAGCAGGTCGCCGCCCAGACCGAGAGCGTGCTGGCCTTCTCCGAGGGCCGGATCCAGGCGAGGACCGAGATGGCGGCCAATAAGAAGGTCTGGCGCACCCACCTGGTCCGCTGCCTGATCTGCGCCGATCTGGTTGGGCGCACGGCCATGCTGACCGGGTGCTTCGAGGGGAAGCGCGGGGAGTGCTTCGGCACTCCGGCCCACCCCCGTCCGGCCGCGATCGGTCAGCGGTCGGCGGCGCCGCTGGCGACGAGGTCGCGGGCGATCCGCGCGGCGGCCTCCTTGTCGTCGGGGTCGAGGGCGCCGTCGATCACGAGGTCGCGGAGGTGTCCCTTGACCACCGCGATCCAGCGGCCGGGGGGGCGCTCGAAGGTCGCCATCAGCTCGTCGCCGTCGAGGGGGCTCTGGAGCCTGGCGAGGGCGTGCTCGGCTTCGAGGCGGGCGAGGTGGGCGCGGAGGCCGGCGACGCGGTCGGCGGCGGCGCGCTGCCGGTCGGCGCGGGCGGAGGTGACGTCGGCGGCGGCGAGGTCGAGCAGGTCCTCCAACCCGTCGCCGGCCTCGAGGGCCAGGCGGCGGACCGCGCTGTCGGTCCAGTCGGGGGCATAAGACTCGGGGCGGGCGTGGAGCTCGACGAGGCGGCAGACGGCGGCCTGGGTGGCGCGGTCGGCGTTGAGGCGGCGGAGCACGCGCGCGGCAAGCTTGGCGCCGCGGAGCTCGTGGCCGTGGAAGTGGACCTCGCCCCGCTCGTCGACCGTGCGGGTCTCGGGCTTGGCGGCGTCGTGGAGGAGGGCCGCCCAGCGGACGACCGGCCGGGGCGGGGCCTGGGCGACGACGCGGCGGGTGTGCGCCCAGAGGTCCTTCTCGCGGCCGAAGCCGCCGCGGCCCCAGCGGACGCCGTCGCCGCCGGTCGCCCCGGCGAGGGGGACCAGCTCCGGCAGGGCGTGGGGCAGCAGGCCGGTCTCCCGGAGGAGCGCCAGGCCGTGGTCGGCGTACTCGCCGACGAGCAGCTTGGTCAGCTCCGCGAGGACCCGCTCGCGGCTGATCCGCGCCAGCTGGGGGGCGGTGCGGACCATCGCCGCCTCGGTAGCGGGGTCGACCCGGAAGCCGAGCTGGGCGACGAAGCGGGCGGCGCGGAGCAGCCGGAGGGGATCCTCGGCGAAGCGGGCGTCGGGGTCGCCGACGGCGCGGAGGACGGCGAGGGCGAGGTCGGCCTGGCCGCCGTGGGGGTCGACGAGGTCGCCGCTGGCGGCGGCGGCGGCGATCGCGTTGGCGGTGAAGTCGCGGCGGGCGAGGTCGTCGACCAGGCTGCCGCCGAGGGCGACCGTGGGGTGGCGAGAGTCGTCGAGGTACTGCTCCCGGCGGTACGTGGTGACCTCGACGGTGGTGCGTGGGGACGGAGCGGACGGGGCGGACGGGGCGGACGGGGCGGACGGGGCGCGGTCGCGCCCCCCGTCGGGATCGTCGGTCCCCGCGCCGGGGTCGCCGGTCTCCTGCTCGCCGTCGCCCGCCGGCGACGGGCCGGACTCGGCGGGTGCCGCTGCCGGGGACGCGCCGCCGAAGACGAAGCCGAGCGTGCCGAAGCGCTCGCCGACGTCGTAGCTGGACGCGGCGCCGGCGACCTCGCCGAGGCGTCGGGTGACCTCCGGCAGCGCCGAGGTCGCGAAGTCGAGGTCGGGATTGGGCGGAAGGGGCCGGCCGAGGAGGACATCGCGGACGACCCCGCCGACGAGGAAGAGCTCCTCCCCCGCCCCGGCGAAGGCAGCGGCGAGCGCGGCGACGACGGCGCGCTGAGGGGCCGGGAGCCCGGCGAGGACCGGCCCGCCGGGGGAACGGTTGGGCTGTCCGGGTGGCGCGGTCGATGGGCGGGACAACGGGCAGCGGCTCCTGGCGACGGGGACGGTGATGGGCGGACGGTCGACGCCGTCGGAACCGGCGCGCCAAAGGTCTGGTCCCACGAGTCTAAACTGGCGGCGAGAGCCCTTCCCACCCGGCGGCTCCCCACAATGCGTGGCCGGCGAGCGCGCGGGCCACGGGCGTGCGATGCGAGATCGGGAGCGAATCCCGTCTGCCGCCCCGGGAGGCGATGGACGGGCCCCGTGCGGCGACGTGGCTCGGGCGACGATGCCGGAGGAGGCCGATCGACCGGTCCGAGGTCTCTCGCGATTGTGTAACATTTCACGAGATGATTATGTCGTTCCCGCGCGTCAGCGGAGAAGGCGGATGGCCACCACAGGACAGCTCCGGTCGAGGTCGAGGGGAACCGCGGGCCGCGGCGCGGGGAGGCGGCGGCCGGCCGGGTGGCGCACGCGCCGCGGCGCGGGGATGGCCGCCGTCGCGGTGATGGCGCTCTCCCTCGCGGTGGCGCCGCGGGCGGTGCTGGCGCACGAGCGGTGGTTCACCCCCAGGGGGCCGTACTGGGACCCGGAGTGGGACCGGCTCTGGTCGCTGCCGGTGCTGCTGGCGGTCGGGGCGGCGGCGGGCGCGGTGGGCCTGCTGACCTTCGGGCAGCGGTGGCTGGACGACCCGCTCTGGCCGCGGCCGCCGGTGTTCCAGCGGCTGGAGCCGGCCGCGGCGGCGATCCTGGGCGTGCAGGCCGCGATCACGATGATCTACATGGCCAGCCAGCTCAACCTCTTCGTGCCGAACATCGAACTGCCGGAGAACGTGCTCGGGGTGGCGATCGCCGGGCTGACGGTGGCGGCCGGGTTCTCGTTCATCACCGGGGTCCTGACCCGGCTCGGGGCGCTGCTGGTGCTCGGGCTGTTCGGGCTGGCCTTCGTCTTCGGCACCTGGTACGAGGCGCTCGAGCAGGTCATCTTCGTCGGGATCGCGCTCTACCTGGTCGCCGTCGGGCGGGGGGTGGTCCGCTACTCCGACGGGGGCGAGGAGGACAGGACGGCGCTGTCGGACTGGCTGCTCCCCTACGCTCTGACGATCCTGCGGGTGTCGGCGGGCCTCTCGGTGCTGATTCTGGGCTTCACCGAAAAGCTGCTGGCGCCGGACCTGGGGCTCGCCTTCCTGCGCGAGTACCCCCACTTCAACGTCGCGCGGGAACTGGGCTTCGGGTGGTTCACCGACGAGTGGTTCGTCTACGCGGCGGGGATCGTGGAAGTGACGGCCGGGCTGGCGCTGCTCTCGGGAAAGCTGATCCGGGTGGTGATCCTGGCGCTGTGGATCCCGTTCAACCTGGGGATCGCGTTCCTGCCGCCGACCGAGCTGATCGGGCACCTGCCGATCCTGGCGACGATGTACGTGCTGCTGGTGCGCGGCACCGAGGGGATCCCGCCGGTGGTGATGGACCACGAGGAGGCGCGGCGGCTGGCCGGCAGCCAGCGGGCGGCGACGTCGGTCGCCCCGCCGCGACCGGTCGGCGTCGCGCGGCGGGCGGAGCCCGCG
>CADCWG010000065.1 GCA_902806335.1 uncultured Thermomicrobiales bacterium
GGGGCGCGGACCTGCGGGGCCTCGGCGTGGCGCTGGTCGCGGTGCTCGTGCTCGGCGCGCGCGCCTTCTCCGTCGCCGCGGGCCGGACCCGCCCGGTCCGGGTCGCCAGACGCCGGGGGGCCGGCCTGAGCTGACGTCACGGGATGGCCGGGGCACTCAGGTCGGCGGTTGACGGGACGGGCCCGCGCGCCTATCCTCGTCCGACAGGACAGATGCTGCGTCGATCAGGACGCGCGCCCGTGGTGAGCCGCCAGAGAGACCGACCCGACGGGAAGACCGTCGGCTGTGAGGCCGGTCCGACCCTCACCAGGAGCGTACCCCCTGGGAGTCGACCGCCGAACGCGCCGCCGCGGTTCCCGAGGTGGCGCCAGTAGACCGGTCCGGCGGGCCCCGTTATCGGCCACGCGAGCGGGCGCGCCCATAGCGTGCCCGGAAGCAGGGTGGAACCACGTCGGTCCGACGTCCCTCACGGGACGCGGGCCGTTTTTTTGTTCCCGGCGCGTGCGTAGCCGTCGGCTAGGCGATCCGGCACGGCTCGCGAACCCGGTCGGCAGGCGAACCGGAAAGACCACCGACCGGGCGACCCAGCGGACACGGGCCACCGGCGCGATGTCGGTCACGAGGCGCAGCCGGCGGGCGGTAGCCGGGATCGTGGATGGAGGTAAGGCAATGCCCGAGATGACTGTCGCGGAAGAATTGGCGGAGATGGACATCGCGGTCGACGCGCGCGACCAGGCCACCCTGGAGCTGGCGCGGATGCGCCACTCCTGCGCTCACCTGATGGCCGAGGCGGTGCAGGAGATCTTTCCGGAGGCGAAGTTCGCGATCGGCCCGGCGATCGAGCACGGCTTCTACTACGACTTCGACCTGCCCCGGCCCCTGACGCCCGACGACCTCGAGGCGATCGAGTCGCGGATGCGCGCCAACCGCGCCAAGGCCGAGCCGTTCGTCCGCAACGCCGTCTCCCGTGAGGAGGCGTTCCGGACCTTCGCCGACAACCCCTACAAGGTCGAGTTGATCGAGGGATTCCCGGCGGGGGAGGAGATCACGACCTACCAGCAGGGTCACTTCCTCGACCTCTGCCGTGGCCCGCACGTGCCGACCACGGCGGAGATCGGGCCGTTCAAGCTGCAGTCGATCGCCGGCGCCTACTGGCGGGGCGACGAGAAGCGGCCAATGCTGCAGCGGATCTACGGCACCGCCTGGCCGACGCAGGACGAGCTCGACGCCTATCTCGAGCGTCTGGAGGAGGCGAACCGCCGCGATCACCGGCGGCTCGGGCGGGAGCTCGACCTGTTCTCGGTCAGCGAGGACATCGGCGCCGGGCTGATCCTCTGGCACCCGAAGGGCGCGCTCGTCCGCTACCTCGTCGAGCGGTTCGAGCAGGAAGAGCAGCTGGCGCGGGGGTACGACCTGGTCTACACCCCGCACATCGCGTCGGAGAAGATCTACAAGACGTCGGGCCACCTGGAGACGTACCGCGAGAACATGTACGCGCCGATCTCGATCGAGGAGCAGGACTACTACCTCAAGCCGATGAACTGTCCCGGCCACATCATGATCTACAAGAGCCAGGTCCACTCCTACCGCGACCTGCCGGTCCGCCTGGCCGAGCTCGGCACCGTCTACCGCTACGAGCGGTCCGGCACGCTCCACGGCATGCTCCGGGTCCGCGGCTTCACGCAGGACGACTCCCACATCTTCTGCACCGAGGACCAGGTTGCGGACGAGGTCGAGGGCGTGATCGTGCTCGCCGAGCACATGGCGGCCGTCTTCGGCTACGATTTTCAGGCCTACCTGGCGACTCGACCGGAGAAGGCGATCGGCGACGAGGCCACATGGGAGCGCGCCACCGGCGCCCTCCGCCAGGCGCTCGACCGTCGGGGGACGCCGTACCAGCTCGACGAGGGCGGCGGCGCGTTCTACGGGCCGAAGATCGACGTCAAGTGGGTCGACGCGCTCGGCCGGGAGTGGACCGGGCCGACGATCCAGGTCGACTTCAACCTGCCCGAGCGCTTCGACGTCAACTATGTCGGCGAGGATGGCGAGCGGCACCGGGTGGCGATGATCCACCGGACGCTGCTCGGCTCGATGGAGCGCTTCGTCGGCGGCCTGATCGAGCACTACGCCGGCGCGTTCCCGGTCTGGCTCGCGCCGGTCCAGGCGGTGGTCATCCCGATCACCGACAAGCAGCTCGAGTTCGCGCGAACCGTCGCCGAGCGCCTGCGGGCGCGCGGCATTCGCGTCGAGGTCGACGAGCAGGGGGCGCGGATGCAGGCCAAGATCCGCAACGCCCAGCTGCAGAAGATCCCGTACATGCTCGTCGTCGGGAAGCGGGAGGTGGAGGCCGATGCGATCGCGGTTCGGCTTCGGTCGGGCGAGGACCTCGGCGCGAGGACGGTCGACTCGTTCCTCGAGATGGCCGAGCCCGTGATCGCCTCGAAGTCGCTGACCATGATCGCGCCCGCGCCCCACCACGACGCGTAGCCGTCGGCATCGCGAGGGGTAAGGGCGTGGACGCGAAGTCGGAGTCGGACGGTCGGCGGTTCGTCGATAGGCCACCTGTGCTGACGACTGAGCGACTCTCGCTCGAGTCGCTCACCGAGGACCTCGCCGAGGAGATGGCACCGCTCCTGGCGGACGCTCGACTCCACGAGTTCGTTGGTGGGGAGCCTCTGTCCCTGCCGGCACTGCGAGCGCGGTACCGCCGGCTTGCATCCGGTCATTCACCCGACGGGGGGGAGCGCTGGCTCAACTGGGTGGTTCGCCGCCGGGACGACGGACGCGCTGTTGGGACGGTCCAGGCGACGGTCACCGCGGAGGGCGACGGGAAGGTCGTCGCGTGGGTCGCCTGGGTGGTTGGGGTTCCGTCGCAGGGGCAAGGGTTCGCTTCCGAGGCGGCGACAGCTCTGGTGCGGTGGCTCGCCGCGATAGGGGCCGACGTCGTCGCGGCGATCGCACCAGGCCACGTCGCATCCGAGAGCGTGGCCAGACGCGCCGGGCTCTCGGTCACCGGCGACCACGTCGACGGCGAGCGCGTCTGGCGGCTCGTCGCCGCCGCGGTTGCCCCAACCCCCAAAGAACCGAGGCGCCGTGCGGCCCACGAGGACGGGACAGGGCCGGCGACGACGTGTCTTGCCGATGGGCCGGCCGGGAGAGCCGGGCCGGCGGACGGGCCATCGGAACGACCAGCGGCTGTCCGATGGACACCAGATCAAGGGCGATAGAGAGAGGGAGCCACGAGTGCCGAGAGAGCTCATCGCGGTCGCCCCCCGAACGCCGGCCCTGCGGGAGTACGACGAGCCCGAGTTGGACGCGACCCAGGTTCGGATCCTGACCGAGTTCGCGTCACCGAAGCACGGCACCGAGCTGGTGGGATACCGGGACGAGCCGGCGGTGGTTCGCCCCTACGATCCGAGCTGGGGCGCGGCCATGGCACGGCCCGAGGACGCGCCGCCGCGCTTCCCGATGCGCCTGGGGAACATGGCCGTCGGTGTGGTGAAGGAGGTCGGGGCCAACGTCACCCGCCACCGGGTCGGCGACCGCGTGTTCGGGCACTGGTCGATCCGCGAGACCCATACCGCCGACGAGAGCCGGGTCGACCCGCTGCCGGCGACGGTCTCGGCGGAGGCGGCGGTCTGTCTCGACCCGGCCGTCATGGCGCTGGCCGCGCGTGACGCCGAGATCAAGCTCGGCGACCGCGTGGCCGTGTTCGGGCTCGGCGCGATCGGCCTGATGGCCGTCCAGCTCTCGCGCCTCGCCGGGGCAGACCATGTCGTCGCCGCCGACCCGCTGCCGGCGCGTCGGGCGTTGGCCGTCGCGCTCGGGGCGGACGTAGCGATCGACCCGATGGCCGACGGGGGCGACGCCGGGCTGGCGATCCGGCGCCTCTCACTCCGCGGCGACTCGCCTGAACCCGCCCGGGAACGGAGGCCGATCCTTGGGGGCTACTGGGATGAGCCGACCCAGACGAGCGACCTCGGCGTCGACGTGGCGGTCGAGACGTCGGGCAGCATCTCCGCGCTCCACCACGCCATCCGGGCGACCCGGTTCGGCGGCACGGTCTGCGTCATCTCCTACTACGGTGGCGAAGCACGCAACCTCTATCTTGGCGACGAGTTCCACATGAACCGGCTGCGGTTGGTCTCGGCTCGTGCTCAGAGTCTGCCGCTCCGCGACCATCCCGGTTGGACGTACGCTCGGCTCGTCGAGACGGCATTGCGGTGGATTGCCGCCGGCCGGCTCCGCACCGACGGCATCATCAACCCCGTCGTTGCCTTCGACCAGAGCGTCGACGCCTATCGCGCGATCGACGAGCACCCCGAGCGCTCGATCAAGCTCGGTGTCCGCTTCCCCTGAGCGCCGGTCGCCTCAGGCGGCCTCCCATGTCCGGCGGACGAGGTCCGCGCTATCCCGGACCGCATCGTCGAACGGGCCATCGATCCGGCACTCGATCCCCAGGTAACCGTCGTAGCCGATCTCCTTGAGCGCGGCGAAGCCCGGCCGGAAGTCGAGGTGGCCGCGGCCGGGCTGCAGGCGATTGCTGTCGGCGACGTGGACGTAGACGATCCGCTCGCCGGCGGCCCGGATGGCGGCCGGGATGGCGGCCTCTTCGATGTGCATATGGAAGAAATCGGCCATGATGCCGATCTGCGGGCCGACCTCCTCGGCGATCGCGGTCCCCTGCTCGAGCCGATTGACCAGGTAGGCCTCGTAGCGGTTGAGGGGCTCCAGGAAGAGCGGGATCCCCGTCGACGCGACCGTAGGCGCCAGCTCGCGGAGCTGCAGGACGAGAAGGTCGCGCTCGAGTTCGGCGCCGGACGCGAGGGGCGTGAGGTCGGGGAGGGCCGGCCGGCGGCCGAACTGCGGCACCAGGAGGACGCCGCCCGCGCCGAGCTCGGCGGCGAGCCGAAGGCGCGACACGGTCAGCGCCATGCCCCGCTCCCGCTCGGCCGGATCAGCGTCGAGCAGCGTCGTCGCGCCCGCGACGTTCGCCACCGATACCCGCCGACCCTCGAACGCCCGTCGGAGGTCATCAGGGGGAAGATCGAGCGCCGAGGCGTGCAGCTCGATCCCTTCGATGCCCACGCCTTCCAGCCAGGCGACCTTTTCCGCCACGGTGTCGCCCGGTGTCATGTCCTCACGAAGCGCGAGCTTCACGGCTATCTCTCCCTGGCGGTCGTGCGGTTAGAAGGCGCCCATCCGTTGCGCCGAGCTACCGTGTCGGCCCATGTCCGAACAGGCTGCGCCGACGATCACGGCCGCTCGCATCCTGCCCCGCTTACGCGCGTTCGCCGCCCGGTAGCGGCCGAGACGTCCCCGGTATGGACGAGCGGCACGTTCACCGAGCGGCGCACGCCACAACTGGCACGGTCGATCCTCGCGCGTCGACCCCGCCGTCCACGCGCCCTTCGATGGCGCCGCTCCCCGGACGACAGACGCGGTCGTGACGACTGCGATTGGTCGTCCGGTCATGGGACGGTGCCGGACGCATCCGCGGTAGCGGGGTCGTGGCGGAGCGCGACCTCGTCGGCCATCGGGCGGCCGGGATGAGCCCGCTGCCAGGCGGCGAAGACGCCATGGAGGTGGGGCACCAGGTCCTCCAGGTCGAGAGGGGCGGCGAGGGTCGCGTCGGCCTCCTCCGCGGCCGGCCCGGCCCGGCCCGGGTCGTCCGCGACGAGCAGGATTGGCACGTCGGTCCGCGGCGTGTCGGCCCCGGCGCGATCGGAGCGGCCACGGAGCCGGCGGATCATCTCGGCGGCGCCGATCCCGCCGAGCGCGGCGTCGACCAGCGCGAGGTCGAACGACCGGAGACGAAACACCTCGAGGGCCTGGACCGCGCTGGCGACGGTGCTGGTCCAGAACCCACCGTAGACCAGCCCCTCGCCCAGGAACTGCTTCAGATCCTCGTCCGCCGTCACGATCAGCACGTGGGGACGCTGCGTGCCCGATCCCGCCCAGGACGCGGGGGTGTTCGGCGTGGCGGCGCGCGGGTCACTCATGCCGCCCGCTCAGCACGGAGCCTGCCGCCGGTCCTGGAGCGTGGCGAGGAACAGCGCGTTGAACAGGAGACGATAGGTGAGGCGCGCCTGGGCCCGGAACTGCGGGCGCAGCCCGAGGAGGACCGCCCTTCCCCGCCCGACCGGAACCTCGACCACGGCGGCGCGTCCGGCGATCCGCTCGGCGCCTCGCATCCAGCCCGAGAGCAGCTGGTTCGTGAGCGGATACTGGGCGACGACCCGGGCCTCCAGCCCCGCCCACGGACGGACCTCAAAGGCCGGCGACGACACGAACATCCCGACCGCCTCCCGCCCATAGCCCCAGCCGACGGGATGCAAGGGGTCCACCGCGAGGCGGAGGAGCGAGCCCGGCGAGTAGAACTCGTCGTGCCGTACTCCCTCCAGAACGTTGGCCACCGGCAGGTAGAGCACTCGGATCGCCAGGTCGCAGGCAGCGTCGAAGGTCACCAGCGTGCCGCCCTCCTCGACGAATCGGCGAAGGTTGGCCGCGCCGAGCTCGCCGATGCCCCCGGCGTACTCGGGCGGGTACTCGCTGAGGCTATTGCCTTCCAGGATTTGCTTGGCGGTCTCCTGGGCGAGCACGATCGCGTCGAACCGCTCCCGGAGGTTCCCCTGGCGGACCTCCCGGTCGCGAAGCGTGGTGGGCGCGAAGCCGTACTGCTCGAGCACCAGCTGCGTCCAGCCGGCGTCGATGGCGTTCGGTCGCCACGAGCGGTAGAGGCCGACCCGAGGGGACACCAGTCGACGCACGGACACGTCGGGCGGCGCGTCGATTCCTCTGACGGCGACCCCCAACTCCCGTGCCAGGGCGTCCACGACGGCCGCCGAGTCCGGGTCGACGAGGTATGCGCCGGCCTCGATCACCCGTCCTCCCACCGCGGCCGGACGAACGATTCGGGAGACCTGCACCCCTGCCGAGAGCAGCCGGTTCACGAGGAGGGCGGAAGCGTTCGTCTCGGCTCCGATGATGCTCCACGGACGGTCCGCGGCCGCGCCCGCCGGCTGGAGGCCGCCTCGGGGCAGGGCGACGCGAGGTTCGGGAGCGAGGTCCGCCGAGAAGGGCCGCTCGATGCGGACCGCCGTGACGCCCATCTGGAGCGGGAGCGTGTGGGCCGTGTTGTCGTAGGGGGGCTTCGGCGGGCCGCCTGGGTAGAGCTGGAGATCGGGATAGTGCTGCACTTCCAGCAGCGTCTTGGCGAACCCTCCGAACGGCTGAGCCAGGCGGACCACCCGCGTACCGGCGGGATACTCGACGCCGTCGGCGCGAAAGGGAGCCACTGCCCGTTCGACCTCCACGTCGCCGCGCCGGAGGACGCGGAGGAGCTCCACCGCCGTGACGGGGTCGCGCTGCTCGGTGTCGCCCGGGATCACGAACGCGTAGGGGCTAGCGCGGGCGACACTCCGCTCCTGGATGAGGGCGAAGTTGCGGACCCAGCGGTCACGGTAGCGCGCCGCGTGGTCGAGCAGCGCCCAGACGCTGATGAGGTTGTAGGACACGATGTCCGAGAGCGACCAGGACCCGCCCGCCCACGGTCGAGGGTGGTTCTGGGCGCTTAACCGAGGGTCGAAGCCGCGGGTCTCGGCGAGTTGGTCGGGCCGCAGGGTGATCGGCGTGGCGATCTTCGCGCTCGCCGCCTCGGAGAGGATTCGGACGCCGCCGTGGTAGTGCTGGTAGGCGCGCGACGGCGAGTACGCGTCGAAGATGATCGACGTCGCCACGCCGGCCTTGCCCTCGGCGGTCAGCTCGGCGGCGATCGTGCTCCCCAGCGCGTTGACCTGGGCCTGGATCAGCGGGTCGACGTTCGGGTCGAATGGGTCGACGAACGGTGGCACGACATACCGCGGCCCGTTGGGCTGCATCTGGTGCAGGTCGAAGACGATGTGCGGCCGCCAGCGGTTATGGACGGCCGCGACCACGAGCCGCGTCTCCGCCAGCACCTGCATGAACCAGTCGCGGTTGTTGTCGTGCCCCGCATACCGGTGGTAGAGGGCGGGCGGCGGGGTGCCCTCTGATGGCGTCCCCAAGGTCCGCTCGTACCAATCGGCCACCAGTTCCAGCCCGTCCGGGTTCAGCGAGGGGACCAGGAGGAGGATGACCTCGTCGAGGATCCGCCGCGTCTGCGGGTCGTCGGCCGTCGCCAGGCGGTAGACGAGGTCGGGCACCATCTGCGTCGCGCCGACCTCGGTCGCGTGGATGGAGCAGGTCACGAGGCAGATGCAGCGCCCCTCCGCCAGGAGGTGCCGGCGCTCGTCCGCGGAGAGGGGTTGCCGGGGATCGGCGAGCCGCTGCTGGACAGCCTGCAGTTCGCCCAGCCGCGCGAGGTTGGACGGCGACGAGACGGTCAACAGGGCGAGCGGGCGACCCTCGGTCGTCGGACCCAACTCGTCGTAGCGGAGGCGGTCCGAGGCCCGGGCGAGGTCGCGCAGGTAGGCGCGCAGCGGGTCCCAGCGGACGAGCCGCCGGGCCGTACCCATGGCGAACCCGAAGCGTTCTCTCGGCGTGGGGATCGCCGCCACCGCAGGTTCTCTCAGCACGTGGTCCCCGCCCGTCGCAGCGCCCCACCCGCCCCGCCGGAGGGTGCGGGCGCGGATTGTAGCGGACCGGCTAGCGCCCCACGCCGCCGCGGAACCGGCGTCGACGCACCGTGGCTACGGACGGACAGGAGGGGCACGAACGGTCGGCGTCAGCCCTGGCGCGGGCGGCCCGGGCGGCCCGGGACGGGCTCCGGCTGGCTGGCGGAACCGGCGCCACCGCGTTCTTTGTCGGGGCTGTAGTCCTCTTCGCTGGTGATCCAGCCCGTGTCCTCGGACCGCGTGTCGGTGTCACCCGGTCGCCGGACACCCTGGCCTTGCCCGCCGCCTTGCCCGCCGGCGAACGCGAGGTCGAGCCGGGCGAAGGCCTGCTCGACGGAGCGCTGGCTCAGCGCCTCGGCGTAGGTCTGCTGGGTGATGACACCGAGGTTCTGGCCCGGCAGCCGGAACGTCTGCTCCCGGTTCACCTCGGTCCCACCGTCCTTCGCGCGCAGCGTGAAGCGCTCTTCGACCGTCTCGCCCGCCGACCCACGGCAGGAGAAGGCGAAGCGCGAGCCCGGCTCCGCCGCCTCGACCACGCAGTTGAGGTGGATGCCGCGGTTCTCGATCGTGCGCTCGATGGTGAACGTCTGGGCGCCGTCGTGGCCGGGGCTGGGGCGATCACCCGACCCGTAGGTCACGTCCCACTCGTGGAGTCGCGTCGGGTCGGAGATCAGGTCGTAGACAGCCGCCGGGGCGGCGGCGATCTGCGCGGTGATCTTGGTCGCGGTCATCGGTGGCCCTCATCCTTCCGGCGGGGTGTCCTCGGCGAATCGACCCGACAGCGTCCGCACGATCCGTGCGATTGCGGCGTCGGGCGGCTCTCGGGTCGGCGCGGACGAAGCCCAAGCCGATCGAGGCGCGTCGCGAGCAAGCACGGTCTCAGCGACGGCGTTATGGGGAGCACCTTTCCACCCGGAACGGACGAGGACGGCGGACATCGGGATGCGACTCGAGACTGACGACACGGAGACACGGGACTTGGTCGAGCGGTACGTGGCCCGCCTTGCCCTACCCACCGACCGACTGCGCGTGACGACCGATCGCGCCGCATTCGCGCGGTGGCTCGGGCGCCGGGTGCCCTCGTCGCTCGGAGGGGCGTACGCCTACCTCCCTTCCGCGGGCGAGCACGCGATCCTGATCAACCTGGCGCGCATCGATCGCGCGCAGCCGCGGGCGGTCGAGGTGGTGGTCGTCGAGGAACTGATCCACATGCGGGACCGGCTGGACGGCGATCTCCGGCGCCACGCCCGCCACGGGTACGACCGGATCGCGACGCGGGTCGCCGAGGTGAGCGGCGCGAGCCTGGAAGAGATCCGTTCCTGCCTCCTCCCGGTGAAGCGACGAGAACTTCGGTACCGCTACGTCTGCCCTTCGTGCGGACACGAGGTGCGTCGCCGAGTCCGTGGGACCTGGTCGTGCGCCCGGTGTAGCCCTCGGTTCAACCCCCGATTCGTCCTCCGCCTGGTGCCGTCCGGTCCCGTGGCGCCGGCTCAAGGAGTGGCTGCCGTGGCGCCTGCGGTCGCCGCAACGGGTTCGACCCTCGGGAACAGGTTGGGGGCCGAGGGAGCCGAGGTGCGCGTCGGCGCCGGGTCCTCCGCGGAGGACGACTGATGGCGAATGGTGCCCGCGCCATAGGGATGCCGGGCAAGCCGGTCGAACACACGTGGACCACGCCGGCTCGGGGAGACGGCTCCTCACGCACCGGGAACCACGGACGTCCGACTCCATCGCAGCCACCATCTCACGCGAACTCCCGTGGGGCACCGGCACCCGACTGCCGGGGCGGACTGGCGGCGAACCACCCCCTAGCCCGGGAGGGGAGGCCGGTGTACCCTTCGCCCCCGGCACTCGGCCGCTCGGAGGTGGGGCTCCCGCGGCCGGTGAACGTGGCCTCCGTGCGCCTCTTGACATAGGCCGTGCGGACAACTAGGGTCGAAAGTAGAACCGATGTTCGGCGCCGGCCAGCCGGCGCCGAAGGGAGCGCCGTGATGGCGCCGGGGGAGCGTGCATGCGCATCGTCAGCCTGAACCTCGACGCGTCAGACGCCGAGGTGCTTCGCACGCTGGTCAACGATCGGCTCGCCGCGTGCGGGTGTGGGGGCGGCCTCGGTCACGGACCGTGCCCAAGTTGCGCGGCGCTGACCGCCACGGCGAACGAGCTCGAGCGGCTGCTGCGCCGCCCTCGGCTCCGACCCGCGGCCCCGACTCGACCCACGCTCTGGCCCGTCCGCGGCCCGGCCGCTGGCAATGACCCGTCTCACTCACGCGCCGACCTGCGGCTCGTGGAAGGCGCCGCCAAGGCGTGATCGATGGGGGACGCAGGTCCGGAACCTGACACCTGCCGCGCTCCGGCCGCTGGCCGCTCGCTGCCCGCCGCCTGCCAGCGAAGGTGATCTCGGTCCGGTTCTCCCCCGCCCGGACGCTCCAGAATTGAGACCACGCGGTAGCGAGCCCGGCAGGCCGCCCAGACGGTCCAGCCGACCTAACTCGCCGGACCAGCCGCGCCGTCGTCCGGTCGCGGTGACCGTGGGGGCGCCAGGCGCGGGTAGGCAGATGCCACCGGTCCGTCGCTCGATGAGGGTGGATCGGATGGACCAGGGCCCCTGAGCCCGGGAAGCGGTCGAGACAGGTCGTGGCCTCGTCGGTTCCCGGTTCCCATCGCCGCGTCCGCCTCGCGGCCGCGTGGCCGCCACCGGAAGTTCGACGGCGTCCGCCTCTTCGGAGGAGGTACTGGCGCGCCGTCGGCCGGGCCGGGCCGTGGCGGTCCCCGGGGGGAGCGGCTGCTGAGCGAAGCCGCCCGAAACCGGCGGACCCCGGAGCAATGCCTCGGCGATCCTTCGAGATTCAGTCGTCGCGGCCCTCGCCGGTAGACGTCGGGGGAGGACGACCGGCAGGGGCGCCTGCACCCCCCGGCTGCCACGCACCGCACCCGCCGCCTCCGGGTGCCTTCACCGTGCCAGCCCGGCGAGCCCCCCACCGAACGACAGTTCGACCGAGTCACCGACCCGGCGGGCGGTGACGCTGCCGGCGGCGTCGCCGACGTCAAGGCCCGTGATCGCGATCTCATCCAGCCAGTCGGGCAGCGTCGGCGACGCCGCCGGCACCGCCGAGGCCGCGCCGATGCCAAGGCCGAGGAGGGATGTGACCACGAAGGGGATCGTCGCCGCGGCCCACGCCTGCGGGCTGCAGCTGACCGGGTAGGGCACCGGTTCCTCTCCCGACCCCCCGAGGCGCTCGTAGCCGGCGAACAGTTCGGGCAGGCGCCCGAGCCGGTCCGTGCCGGCCACGTCGACGAGGGCGCGCAGCGTCCGGCCGGCCTCCTCGACGTGCCCGTACCGGAGGAGCCCTGCCAGCACCAGGCTGTTGTCGTGGGGCCAGACCGACCCGTTGTGGTAGCTCATCGGGTTGTAGGTCCGTGCGAGGCTGCTCAGCGTGCGGAACCCCCAGCCGGCGTCGAGGTCCGGCCTGGTAAGGCGGGCAGCCACCCGGGCGGCCCGGTCGGGCGATGGCAGTCCGCTCCAGAGGAGATGCCCGGGGTTGGAGCTGATCGTCCGGACCTGGCGCTTGTCGCCGTCGAGGGCCTGCGCGTAGTACCCCTCGTCCTCCATCCAGAAGCGGTCCTCGGTGGCCCGGCGGGTCAGCGCTGCTCGGGCACGGAGTTCCCCCGCCCATCCCGGGTCGCCCCGGTCCGCGACAACGTCCGCGAGCCGCCCGAGGGCCGCGTAGACGTAGCCCTGGACCTCCACCGGCGCGATCAGCCCGGTAGCGGGAGTGCCGTCGACGTGGTTCAGGGAGTCGGAGCTGTCCTTCCAGTTCTGGTGCGAGATGTGGACGCCGTCCGGCTCGCGGTGGTGGTACTCGACCAGGCCATCGCCGTCCGCGTCCCCGAACTGGACGATCCAGTCAACCGCCCGCTGCACGGCCGGCAGGAGGTCGCGGTAGAGCGTGTCGTCGCCGGTCCAGTGAACCGTCTCGGCGAACAGCAGCACGAACAGCGGCGTCGCGTCGACCGTTCCGAAGTAGGGCGTGTGGGGGATCTCGCCTAGACGCGCCATCTCCCCGTACCGCATCTCGTGCGGGATCTTGCCGGGTTCCTCGTCGCGCCAGATGTCGACCGTCTCGCCCTGCAACGACGCGAGCGCTCGCAGGATCGCCGCTGCCCGCCCCGGGGCGAGGGGCAGCGTCTGGAGACCCACGATCAGGCTATCGCGCCCGAACGGGGCGACGAACCAGGGGATACCCGCCGCCGGAAGTGAGCCGGCGGGGAACGACGTCTGGAGGGTGGCCAGGTCGGCTGCGCTCTGGGCGAGCACCCGGTTCAACGTCGGGTCGGACGTCGTGATCGTCGCCTGCCGTATCGCTTCCCCGCCCAACGTCGCGCGAGCGGACACGACCTCGCCGCTCGCGGGGATCGGTGTGACCACCGTGGTGACCGTCCACGATGCTCCGGACGGCAGGATCGCCGCGAAGGTCGCCAGCGCGCCGGTCGTTGCCGTCGCCGGCGCACCGGGGCGCGTGTCGACTTGGCTGGGACGACCGTGCTCACCGTGGCCGTCCGGCGCCCGAGTCTCTGGTGAGATGGTGGCGGGGCGATCGAAGGCGATCAGCGTCGCCGCCTCCGCGCCGTCGCGTCCCCGGTAGGCGAGCCGGATCCGGTCCTCCCCGATGTCGGGTGGCAGCAGTTCGCCACGGACGTCGCGCGCGAACCCGCGGACGTCGAAGAGGTCCCGAAAGTCCGAGGCGACGCGGACCTGGAGACGCATGGGGAGCGGCGCGACGCCGTGATTCTGGATGGTCGTCCGGACGGTGAGCGTCGCCCCGAGCGTGACGTCGGAGTCGACCGCGACAGTCTGCCCCGCTATCGGGCCCTCGGGGGTGTCGAAGGGGCGATTGGCGGCGACGATGCGGGCCCGGGTCCCCCCGATCGTCCGGGACGCGAGGAGTTGGAGCGAGGTCCCGTTCAGCGTCGTCGAGAGCCGCGAGAGGTGCCGGGTATCGCGTAGGTAGAGCCCGCCGGCCGGCTCGGCGGTCCCGTCGGACGGGATCTGGCCAACCAGGTAGCACTCGTCTGCCTTCAGCACGAGGTCTTGCTCGAACAACGCCGCTACCCCCCGCGGTTCGTCGCGGCCGGCCACGCTGGCACGGACGTTCCGACGTGGCGTTCACCACAGTGGTAATGCCACGGGATCGGCCGCACGTCCCGGACCCATGACGGCGACGCGAATGCTCCCATGAGGGAGGCCGAGTCTCCCCTCGCCCCGGGGTATAGTGTGGCGGCAGGGCAGGAGACGCCAGATCGGACGCGAGTCGGGCGTGGCGTCGCGTCCCGTTCGGTCTCGGCGCGCGGGAAACGGAGCGACGGGCGTGCGTGGGTTACGGCTGATCGGACGGGGTCTGGCGGACACCTTCGAGCACCTGCTCGGCTACGTGGTGGCGTCCGTCGGCTGGTGGCTCGCGCTGGTCACGGTGATCGCCGCTCCGGCCGCTACCGTGGCGTTGTTCTCGTTCACCGACCCCCGAAAGTCGATCGACCGCCCGGAGTGGCGCGATGTGCTCGCCGATGTTCGGCGCGGTTTCCGACGGGGCTGGGCGGTGACGCTGATCGTGCTGCCGATCCTGACGGTACTGCTCCTCAACCTCTACAGCTGGGGGGGCACCGATAGCTCCTTCGCCTTTCTCGCGCCGTTCTGGTTGGTGCTGATGGTGATCGGGCTTGCTGTCGGGCTCGGCGCCTATGCCACCGTGGGTCTGATGGACTCGAGCCTCCGCGACGCGTTCAAGTGGGGCGCGTACGTGGTCGCTTCGGCGCCGTTCAGGACCCTGTTCATGATGACGATGTTCCTGGTCTACCTCGTCGTCGGGGGGCTGCTGGTCGTGCCGCTGATCTTGATCGTGCCGGCGCTGATCGCGGCCACCGTCAACCGGCTCGTGCTGGGCCAGCTGGGCATCGCCGTGGTGGACCCACTCTCCCCGACCGACGAGCGGCTCCACGAAGAGCAGTCTAAGCGAGCCGCCAAGGCCCATCGCAGGTAGCTCCTCCCGCCGGAACCCCCATCGCGGGGCACACCGACCGCTGCCCCGTCATCCGGCGGACCGGCGGACCGGCGGACCGGCGGCGAGACGCTCGGGCGCCAAAGCACAACGGCGTCTCGGAAGCGGTGATGGCCCCAGCGAGCCGGCCCACGATTCCTGACGCCCCGGCTGGGAAGCACCACCTGGCCCATTGCCCGCAAGCGGTGGAGCGGCCGTGGTCTGGCTGGAGGAGACCGGTCGCCTCCGGCCCGCTTGACGCCACCGCCGCATTCCGGTCGCGGTCGGCGAGCTGGAGTCTAGCCGGCGGCTACCCCTTGATGCCGCTGCTGGTCGAGCCTTCAATGAAGAAGCGTTGGAAGAAGAGGTAGAAGAGCGCGATCGGCAGGGTCGTGATCACGGCCCCGGCCATCACGACCGGGAAGTCGGTGTAGTAGGAGTTCTTGAGCGTCGCGAGACCCAGGGGCAGCGTGTACCGGTCGGCGTTGGAGACGAAGATCAGCGGCTCGAGAAACGCGTTCCAGCTGCCCTGGAAGCTGAAGATCGCCAGCGCCGTGACCGCCGGCATCGCGTTCGGCAGGATGATCTGGAGGAACATCCGGTAGCGGCTCGCGCCGTCGACGCGGGCGGCCTCTTCGAGTTCCTTGGGGATAGATTCGAAGAACTGCTTCATCAGGAAGATGCCGAAGGCATCGGTCAGGAACGGCACCGTCAGGGCACCATAGCCGTTGAGGAGACCGAGTTCGCGGAGGATCATGAACTTGGGAATGATCGTCACCATCGAGGGGATCATCAGCGTGCTGAGGATCATTAGGAACACGATGTTCTTGCCGGGAAACGTCATCCGGGCGAAGGCATACCCGGCCATCGCGCCGAAGATCGCCCGGGCGACGACCCAGACCACGGCCACGAGTGTGCTGTTCAGGAACCAGAGACCGATGTCGGTGTCGCGGATCACGTCGTAGGCCCGGCTGGTTGGGTTCTCGGGCCAGAAGAGGTTGGAGAACCGGAGGGTGTTGGCCTCCGCGGTCGTCTTGAGCGACGTGCCGATCGAGTAGAGGAACGGCACGAACATGAGAAAGGCGACGAAGACTAGGACCGCATAGGCGAGGATCTTGATCCCACCGTCCAGGGCGCCGGTCCGCTCCTCCGCGCTTGCCGCGGTCCGCGGCTGGGCCAGTCGTTCGCTCGCGAGGGCCATCGTGCCACCTCCACGGCTGGTCGGGCGTCACCTGGGCGCCCGTCGTCCGCAGCGAATCAGCGAATCAGAGCGCGTTCTGTCCGACCAGGCGCCGCTGGAGCAGGAACAGGCCCAGGATGAGCGCGAACAGCAGCATCGCCATCGCGGACCCGTAGCCGAGACCGCTGCCGTACTTGAAGGTCTCCTGGTAGATCAGGTAGGCCATCGTGGTGGTCGTACGGTTCGGCCCGCCGTCGGAGGTCATGACGAAGATCTGGTCGAAGACCTGGAAGGTGCCGATCATCCCCACCGTGGTCACGAACAGCGTCACGGGGCGGATCAGCGGCACGGTGATGTCCCGAAACTGCCGCCAACGGCTCGCACCGTCGAGGGAGGCGGCCTCGTAGACGTCGCCGGGGACGTCCTGCAGGCCGGCGAGGAAGATGACCATCATCGTCCCCGCGGTCGTCCAGATGTTGAGCATCATGATCGAGAGCAGGGCGACGCTCGGTCCCTCGAGCCAGGCCGGCACGTTGTCCCACCCGAAGAGCCCGAGAAAGCTGCCGACCACGCCGTTCGGGTTATTCATCCAGACCGGCTCGGGGCGGGGAAAGCCAAGCTTCGTGACCGCGAAGTCGATGAGCCCGTTGCGCTGGTACATCCAGAGGAAGATGACCGAGATGACGACCGACGAGCTGATTGAAGGGAAGTAGAACGCGGTGCGGAAGAACGTCTTGCCGCGGATCTTCCGGTTGGCGAGAACGGCGAGGATCAGCCCGATCGCCGTCTGGGTGGGGACGACCCCGATCGTGAACCAGGTCGTGTTCCGGAAGGCCTGCCAGAAGTCGGGGTTGTCGAACAGGATCTCCCGATAGTTGGCGGTGCCGACGTACTCGTTGCGGTTCCCGAGCGTGGAGCGGTCGAAGAAGCTGGTGTAGAAGGCGTAGAGGATGGGCCCAAAGATGAACATCACGAAGATGGTCACCGCGGGCAGGATGAACACCCAGCCGGCGATCGCGTCTTCCACGGCGAGAGGGTTCTTCGACCGCCTCCCTCGGTGGCCCGCAAGCGTTGCCATGGTCCCTCCTGAGGGTCATCGCCACCGAGCGCGACCGGCTACCGCAGCCCACGCCGGTGCTCCGCGGGGCGCCCGGACGACGCCGGACACCCCGCGGACCAGCCTCGTGCCTAGTCGAGGCGGATGTCCTGCTCGGCTCGGCTCTGCATGTTCTCCAGCGCCTGCTCGGGGGTGAGCTGGCCGGCGAAGAGCCCCTGGAGCTCGGCATTGGCGTTCGCGCTGAATCGGGTGCCACCCGGGCCAAGCTGCCAGGGTCGGGCGTACTCGCCCCCGTTCAGGAAGCCGACCCGCCGCGGGAACTCGGCCAGGTAGGCGTCGGCGACCGCGGGACGCGACGGCAGGACGCCGAACCCGGTGCTCCACTTCGTCATGCCTTCGACGCCGGTGAGGTAGCTGATGACCTGGAAGGCCTCGTCCTTGACCTCCGAGTTCGCGTTGATGCCGTAGGCGACCGTGAAGGCCATCGTCGCCTTCCCGGCGGGTCCGGCCGGCAGCTCGGCGATCTCGTACGCCTTGTCCGGCGCGTTCTCCGCCATGAAGCCGATCAGCCACGGGCCCTCGAAGACGATCGCGGCCTGGTCCTTGGAGAACGCGTCGCCCGGCCACTGGGCACCGACGTCGGTGTAGGTAGCCGCCAGCCCGTCGGTGTAGAGCCCGTGGTAGTACTGGAGCGCGGTGAGCGCCTCGGGGCTGTTGAGGACGATCTCGCTGCGGTCCTCGTTGATCACCGCACCGCCGGCCTGGTAGAGGAACGCGATGTAGCGGTCGAAGTTGGGACCGTAGACGATCGCAGGGCTGCCCTGCGCCTCGGTGATCGCCTCCGCCGCGGCACGGAGCTCGTCCCACGTCGTCGGGACGGCGGTGACGTTCGCCGCCTCGAAGGCCGCCGGGTCGTAGACCATCCCCAGCGTCGAGAAGTCCTTCGGCACGCCGTAGAGCTCGTCCTCGTAGGTGAAGGCTTCGATCAGCCCGGGAAAGAAGTCGGCGGTGTCGACCTGCGCTTCCGACAGCCGCTCACCCATCGGCTCGAGGACGCCCGCCTGCATCAGGTCGGGTGCGGGGAGGCTGTCGTAGGCGAAGATGTCGGCCGCGGTGCCGGCCGCCAGGTCCGTCTGGAGCTTGGTGTCGTACTCGGCGGTGACCGGCTCGTACGCCACGCTGATGGACGGGTTCGCCGCCATGAACTCCTGGAGCAGCCCCTCGAGCACTCGCTGCTCGGCCGGCGACGACGGCGCGGAGGTGAGCCGAACCTCGGTTGTGTCCTGGGCTGCAACCCCGCGCGTCCGGGGTCCCGCGGTGACTGCCGCCGCGGCCACGGGGGCCGCACCGAGCAGCTTGAGGGTGTCGCGGCGCGAGAGGAACGGGGGTCGGCTTGTCACGGCTATCTCTCCCTCCGGCGTGGCTCTGCCGGACATTGCCAGACGGCACAACGTTGCCGACCGATGGGTGCCACCGGCGATGGTGCCCATCGGCACCGGCCCCCGGATCGTCCGTGATCCTTGCCGGAGCCATGCGGCATTACAGCAATCCGTGGACCCGCGTGGCCGGCTCACGCATCTGATGACTACGCGTGACCTGGAGTTCGGTCGGCGCGCTGCCCGAGGCCGACGGCAGGGCTCTCCGCGGTCTTGGAGAATGTAGAAGCGGACACGTCAATCTCGATGTCCGTCAGCACACGGCTCCAGGCGCTGGTCTTCTCCCCATGGAATGGCGCTGACGGAACCGGTGCGACTGTGCCGTGACGGCATTCGGGGGAGTGGCACCCCGCGCCCTGGGAAAAGAGGGGTCGGCACGTGGAGGACGACGCGTGGAGGGTCGAGGTGGGACGGGACGAGGAACAGGGGGATCCGCTACGGGCGGTTGACCGCCGGGCGCTGGCTGCAGTGCACGGCCCCAAGGACGGCCGGTGGCCGCGCACCGACCGCCGGCAGGCGCGTGTCTCGCGGGTGCTCTCCCGCCGCCAACCCGACCTCACCGTGGTGCTCGAGGACGTCCACGATCCCCACAATGCGAGCGCCGTCCTCCGCGCCTGCGACGCCGTCGGCGTGGCGACCGTCCACCTCGTCTACGACCGAGAGGAGCCTCCCGCCCGCGCCTTCGCCCGAACCACCTCCGCGAGCGCCGCGAAGTGGGTGGAGACCGTGACACACCCGGACATCGCGACCTGCTACGGCGCGCTCCGAGTCGCCGGCTTCCGGATCGTCGCGACCACGCTCGCTCCGGACAGCCACGACCTCTACGACCTCGACCTGGCCCGGCCGACGGCGCTCGTCCTCGGCAACGAGCACCGTGGCGTCTCGGACGCGGCGGCAGAGGCGGCCGACGACCGGGCGGTGATTCCCATGCAGGGCATGGTCGAGAGCCTGAACATCTCGGTGGCCGGCGCGGTGGCCCTCTTCGAGGCGATGCGCCAGCGCCGCGCGGCCGGCGCCTACGACGCGCCGCGCTACGATCCGGTGACCCTCGCCGCGCTCACCGAGGACTGGCTGCGACGGTAGGCCGCCGTGGGGCAGGGGCGCGGGGATCGGGCGGGCACGACCCGGCCGCGGCGCTCGCCCCGATTCCGACGGCCTGGTCGCTCGGATCGTCCAGTCCTTCGTCGACCGGTCCCCGGTACAGCGCCCGTTCCAGCCAGCGCAGGCCGACGAGGATGACCAGCGTGGCGACGGTGCCCGCCACCGCCACCACGTACAACCCGGACCCGACCAGGAGGCCGACGGCGGCGGTGACCCAGATGCCGGCCGCGGTCGTCAGGCCGTGGACCCTGTTCCCGGCCGTGAATATGACTCCGGCCGCGAGGAACCCGATCCCCTGCACGATCGTCGAGCCGATCCGCGACGGGTCATAGGCCAGATTCCCCTCGGAGCGGGCCTGCTCCCCCAGCAGCAGCGACGCGATCATGAACAGCGCGGCGCCCTCGCAGACCAGGGCGTAGGTCTTGAGCCCGGCGGACTTCTCCCGCCGCTCGCGCTCGAACCCGATCAACCCGCCGAGGAGCAGGGCGACGCCGATCCGGATAACGGCTTCCGTCTCTGAGAGATGACCCATTCGGAGAAACCTTATCGCTGTGGAGAAGCGACCACGTCGGCAGACCGCCGGCCTTCCCGTCGCTGCCACCGAATCGTTAACTCTACCTTAAGGAATGGGAGAGATCCCGATCCCGAACGTGTGCTGGGGCACGCCTGCTTCACCCCGCCCCAAGCGAGGGCCAGACCGGGTAACGGTCCCGCGACCGTGCCAGCGTAGATGGCTCCGTCGGCGGGGCTCCTCGCGGGTAACCCGCGGCGCCGGACATCCCGATCGCGACCGTGTTGCCCTACGGTTGGAGCGGCGTGCCGTCGGTGATCGGGGACCGCTGCGCCGGCGCCACATGCACGGCCGCCGCCAGGGGACGTCCGATGACGTGCTCGGCCCCGTTGACCGCCACCTTGATGGGTCCCTCGAAGGGAAGGCGCTCGACCAGCCGCACGGTGGCTCCCGGGTAGAGTCCAAGCTCGCCCAGGTAGCGGAGCGCCTGCGGGTCGCGGTCCGAGACCCGCTGCACGGTCCCGTCGTCGCCGGGCTCGAGCTCGAGCAACCTCGTCCGGCAGACCTCGGCGATCGTTCCCTCGGCGCTCGGGATCGGATCGCCGTGCGGATCGGTCGTCGGGTGACCCAGCGCCGAGTCCATCCGGGCTTCGAGCTCCTCGGAGACGTGGTGCTCCAGCCGCTCCGCCTCGGCGTGGACCGTGTCCCAGCTGTAACCGAGGGTCTCGGCGAGATAGAGTTCGAGCAGCCGGTGGTGGCGCAGGACCTCAAGGGCGATCCGCTCGCCGGCCGCCGTCAGCTCCACGCCGTGGTAGCGGGTGTGCCGGACGAGGCGGAGATCGTGGAGCCGCTTGACCATGTTGGTGACCGAGGGGCCCGAGATGCCCAGCTCTTCGGCCAGGCGCTGGGTCGTGACGGTGCCGCCCTCCTGCGAGAGCCGGTAGGCCCCCTTCAGGTAGTCCTCCATCGCGTGGGTGATCTTCGGCCCGCCGCTGTCGAGCCGGCGCGCGGTGGACTCGCCCTCGGCGCCGGGGTCGGCCCGGGGATCCGGGTCCACTCCCGGGTCCTCGTGGCCCGGGTGAGCCGTTGTCTGCGCTCGGTCGTCCACAGTCTGCTCAGGCCCCGCAGGGATCACCCGACCCCAATCTCCCCAGCCGCTCCTCGGCCCGCTTCCGTCAGCACCAGGCGGCCGGATCCCTCGGCACGGACGTGACCCCGCGCCAGCGCTGACCGTACCACGGTGGCCTCCGTCCGCGCCGACCAGCCGAACCGTTCGCGGAGCGTGGTTCGGTCCCCCGCACCGTGCCCGCCGTCGAGATGCGTGAGGAGGAGGCGCTCGGCCAACCCACGGCGCAGACGCGCGAGTTCCCGGCGCCGCGCGATCAGGCCCTGGCTCGGGGAGAGGAGGAGCGCCGTCGCGAAGAGCACGCCCGCCATCGCCGCCATCGCCCCGCTGGTCGAGCTGTCCAGCAGCCGCGCGATCAGGTAACCGCCCACCGCCGACGCCGTCCCCACCAGGACCGATAGGGTAAGCATCGTCGCCAGGCGGTTCGTCAGCAGGTACGCGGTCGCGGGTGGCACCACCAGCATCGCCACCACCAGGATGGACCCCACGCTGTCGAACGCGACCACCGTCGTGGCGGAGACCATCGCCATCAGCGCGTAGTGGACGACGACCGGCGAGAGGCCAACCGCCGCCGCGAGCGCGGGGTCGAACGTCGCCAGCTTGAGCTCCTTGTAGAACGCGACGACGAACGCCAGGTTGGCCGCCGTCATCCCGCCGAGCATCCACAGGGACCGGTACCCCAGGTCGGCGCCCCAGAGCTCGACGCGGTACAGCGGCGAGAAGGCGATCTCGCCGTAGAGGAGATGCTGGACGTCGATGTGGACGCTGTTCGGGAAGCGGGAGACCAGGATCACGCCGATCGAGAAGAGGGCGGGGAAGACCAGACCGATCGCCGCGTCCTCACGGACACGCCCCGTCCGTCGCACCGCCTCGATCAGGACGACGGTCAGCAGGCCGACCGCGGCGGCGCCGACGACAAGCAGCGGGCCCGAGCGGGCCCCGGTCAGCGCGAAGACCGCGACGATGCCCAGGAGTACCGAGTGGCTGATCGCGTCCCCGACGAGCGCCATCCGGCGCAGCACCAGGAAGCAGCCGACGAGCGAGCATGACGCCGCCGTCAGGGCCCCGGTGAGGATGATCACTGCCGCGAAGCTCATCGGTCGGCACCTCCAGCGGGAAGACCCGACACGGTCATCCCGATCCCGTCCGGGTTGAGGCCGGTCGCGCGGGACTCATCGCCGGTTCCCAGCGTCCGTCCGGTCGTCTGGTCGCCCTCGAGCGCGACGAGGACCTCAGGTGCCAGGACCCGCTCGATGTCGTCCGTCGAGAGGTGGACCCTGTCCCCCGGGAGGTCCATCTGGCGCGCCAGCGCCGAGCGCCACAGTCGCTCCCGGTGAGCGGCGGCCGCGGCCTGCGCTTCGCCGGCGGACGTAAGCGCGACGGCGCCGTCGCCCTCGAGGCGGACCGCGCCGCGCCTCTTGAGCTCTGAGAGGGGGCGCCGAAGCTCGCGTGGCGTCACTCCCCGGTGAGACGCCAGAGTCGCGATCGTCACCGGCAGGGCGCCACCGGACACCGGAGCCGGCGAGAGCGTTGCCAGGTCGGCCAGCACGGACCCGATCCTGGTCCGTCGGTCTCGTCGCCGACGCGCCACGGATTCCCAGAGCAGTCCGCGCCCGGGCGCGACGACGACGGAGACGCCGACGATCGCGGTCGCGATCAGCACGACGGTCGGACCGGTGGGCAGCCGGTCCACGGTGCTGCTGAGCAAGCTGCCGGTGGCGCCGGCGAGGGCGCCGAGGAACCCCGCGAGGATGACCAGCGGTCCGAGGCGATTGGTCCACTGGCGGGCCGCGATGGACGGGGCGACGAGGACCGTGACCATCAGGACGACGCCAACGGTCTGCAGCCCGACGATGACCGCCACGACGATCAGGCTGGTCAGCGCGACCGTGAGCGGCGTCACGGGGAACCCGAGCGTCGCCGCGAAGTCGGGGTCGAACGCCAGCAACTTGAACTCTTTGAACAGCAGGGCGACGGCGAGGAGCGCGCCCCCGCCGACCACGGCGATCAGGCGGACGTCCTCGGCCACGAGCCCGGCCGCCTGGCCGAAGAGAAATCGGTCGAGTCCGCTCTGCGCCGCCTCACCGCTCTGACGGATGTAGGCGAGGAGCAGCGCGCCGACGCCGAAGAAGACGGAGAGCACGATCCCGAGCGCCGCGTCCTCCTTGACTCGGCTGCCGCGGGTGATCGCGAGCACCGCGAGCGTGCCCAGCCACCCGGTGAGCAGCGCGCCAAGTAGGAGGCCGCCGGTCGCTTTGGTGCCCGTGAGCAGGAACGCGAGGCCGATGCCGGGCAGCGCGGCGTGCGCGACCGCGTCGCCGAGCAGGCTCTGCCGACGCAGCGTGGCGAAGCTGCCGATCGCGCCGCCGACGGCGCCCAGGGCCGCGGAGCCCATGACGACGTTGCGCAGGGTGTAGTCGAACTCGACGCCGAGGAGAGCCGGGGCGGAGAGCATCGTCATCATCCGCCTAGTCCGCCGCCGACGCGGCCGTCGCCTTCGCGCCGGGCGCGTCGAGGAAGCCGATCCGCCCGCCGTAGGTCGCCTGCAGGTTCTCGGGCGAGAAGACGTCCTCGACCGGGCCGGCGGCGACCAGGCGCACGTTGAGGAGGGCCACTTCGTCGAAGTAGCTCGGCACCGTCTGCAGGTCGTGGTGGACCACGATCACGGTCTTGCCGTCGGCTCTGAGGCCCTGGAGCAGCGCGACGACGGCCCGCTCGGTGACCGCGTCGACCCCGGCGAGGGGCTCGTCCATCACGTAGAGGTCCGCGCCCTGGGCGAGCGCCCGGGCCAGGAACACGCGCTGCTGCTGGCCGCCCGAGAGCTGGCTGATCTGGCGGCTGGCGAACGCGTCCATGCCGACGCGGCGAAGGCAGGCGATGGCCGCCTCCCGGTCCGCCCGGCCGGGGCGCCGCAGCCAGCCCAGGGACCCGTAGCGCCCCATCTCGACCACGTCGAGGGCGTTAGTCGGGAAGTCCCAGTCGACGGAACCGCGCTGGGGGACGTAGGCCACGCGGCGGCGCTGGCGGGCCGGCGGCTCGCCGAAGACCTTGACCCACCCCGAGGCGGCGGGGACCAGCCCGAGCATCGCCTTGAGCAGCGTGCTCTTGCCGGCGCCGTTCGGGCCGACGACGGCCGTGAGGCGACCAGGACGGACGGCGAGGTCGACGTCCCAGAGCACGGGCCGGGACTGGTAGGCGACAGTGAGGTCCCGGATCTCGACCGGGAACGCCCCGGCCGGCGTTGCGTCGTCCATCTGAGCGCGACTCCTTCTGGTGTGCCGCCACAGCGCGGGGTACGCCGCGCTGGCGTTCGAATCAGGCGGGCGGTGGGGCGGGACTCGGGGCACCGCCGAGGGCGGTCACGATCGTCTCGATGTTGTGCTGGAGCATGCCGACGTAGGTCCCCTCCGGGGTCCCGTCGTCGCCGAGGGCGTCGGAGTAGAGCTCGCCGCCGATGACCACCTCCGCCCCGCGGTCGCGGACGGCGGCCTGCACGGCCTCGATCGTCGCCGGCGAGACGCTCGACTCGACGAAGATCGCGGGGACGTTTCGCTCGGCGATCAGGTTGGCCACCCGCTGGAGGTCCGAGACCCCCGCCTCGGTGTCGGTGCTGATCCCCTGAAGGCCGACGACCTCCAGCCCGAAGCGACGACCGAAGTAGGCGAAGGCGTCGTGCGCGGTGACGAGCACCCGTTGCCCTTCGGGGATCGTCGCCATCCGGGCCGCGGCGGCGGCGTCGAGGGCGGCGAGCTGGGCGGTGTAGGCGTCGGCGTTGGCGCGGTAGACCGCTTCACCCTCGGGGTCCGCCTCGGAGAGCACCGCGTACACCCGCTCCACGCAGCGGAGCCAGAGGGATGGGTCGCCCCAGACGTGGGGATCGAATTCGTCGGGGTACTCTGGGGAGGCGATCAGGAGGTCACGCGGGAGCGGGTCGGTGACCGCCACCACGGGGCGCTGCTCGCCAAGGAGCCCAAGCACCTCCGCGAGCCGTCCCTCCAGGTTGAGGCCGCTGAAGAGGATCACGTCGGCGTCGAAGAGCCGGCCGAGGTCGCCCTCGCTCGGACTGTAGAGGTGGGGATCGACGCCGGGGCCCATCAGGGCGGTGACCTTGACCCGGTCGCCACCGACATGGCGCGCCATGTCGGCTACCTGGCCGGTGGTCGCCGTCACGGCGAGGCGGTCGGCCGCCTCGGCCGGCCGGACGTTCCCGGGGGCGAGCGCGTTCGCGACGACGACGATCGCGACCATCGCGCGGCGCGCCGCGGCCCGCATCCCGCCGCTCCTGAGGTCCAACCCTTGCCTCCTCCCGCTCCTAGCCGCTCCCCAAAGCTACGAGAAGCCGAGGCACGTCCTCGTATTAGCTAAGACTACTTTACCCGTGCGGACGAAAGGTGCAAGCCCTTCGACCGCTGCTGTCGGCCTCCGCGCTACGCGGCGGGAGAGGGGACGAGGCCGCCGAGGAGGCCGCCGACGATGGCGCCGACGTTGTGGCGGACCATGCCGATGTAGCGGCTCTCGAGGACGTCGGGCTCGCCGAGGGCGTCGGAGAAGAGGAGCGGGCCGACCTCGGCCGGATCGGCTGACCGTTCCATGGTCGAGGCGACCGCTTCCACGGCGGCCACGGGAACCGACGTCTCTGGAAACACCACCGGCACGTCGCGCGCGGCGACGAACTCGGCAACGCGCCCGACGTCACCGGTGACCGGACCCGGCTCGGTGACGAACCCGACCGGGGCGGCGGTGGCAAAGGCGAAGCGGGCGGCGAGGTACTCGAAGGCGGTGTGGGCGGTGACCAGCACGCGGCGTTCGGGCGGCACCAGAGCCAGATGCTCTGTCACCCAGGCGTCCAGGTCGCCGATGCGGCGGAGGAAGCCCTGGCTGTTGGCCTGATAGACGTCGCGGTGGTCGGGGTCGTGGGCCACAAGCGCCTCGGTGACGGCGGCGACGGGCCAGATCCAGAGCCGGGGGTCGTGCCAGACGTGCGGATCGGGTGCGCCCGCGAGGGCGTCGGGGTAGCGGAGTTGGTCCGCCGGGATGCGCTGGCCGACCGCGACGAGGTCCTTCTCCGCCGCCACCGCGTCGAGCAGCGGACTGAGGTGCCGCTCGAGCCCGAGCCCCAGACTGAGCACGAGGTCGGCCGGTGGGAAGAGCGCGCTGTCGGTCTCCGCTGGCCGGAAGCGGTGGGGGTCAGCCCCCGCCGGCATCACGTCGCGGACCTCGACGCGCTCCCCGCCGACGGCCCGGGCCAGATCCCCGACGAGCGAGAACGTCGCCACCACCCGCAGCCACGGCGGCACGGGGGTCGGCGTGGGATCGACGACGACCGGGCCAGTGGAACACCCCGAGAGGACCGGCACCGTGCCGACGGCGGCCGTCACCGTAATCGCTCGGACCGCGGCCCGTCGGGTGATCCTCGTCGGCATCGGTCCTCCCGGCGGCGCGGCCCGCCCACCCGGTGGGTCACAATGTCACTTGCCCTGACCGGCCGGCGACCGTGGCCGCCACGGGCCGAACGCGGCCGAGCGCGATAGCCGTCCGTTAGATGTCGAACGGCAGGTTCTTGGGCAGCTTGCCCTTCTTCGCCATGCGTCCCATCTGGTTCATCATCGTCTGCATCTGCTTGAACTGGGTCAGCAGCTGGTTGACGTCGCTGCCCCGGGTGCCCGAGCCGCGGGCGATCCGGCGCCGCCGGCTGCCGCCGATCCGCTCGGGGTGTCGCCGCTCCCACGGCGTCATGGAGTGGATGATGCCTTCGATCTGCTTGTAGTCGTCGTCCGAGATCTCCGCCTTGGCCTGGCGCAGCTGCGCCCCGACGCCGGGGATCATCTCCAGGAGCTGGTTGAGGGGGCCCATCTTCTTGATCTTCTGGAGCTGGTCGAGGAAGTCCTCGAGGTCGAAGTGGCCCTTCAGCATCCGGTCCTGGAGGCGCTGGGCGTCCTTCTCGTCGGTGAGCTCCTGGGCCTTCTCGACCAGCGAGAGGACATCGCCCATGCCGAGGATCCGGCCGGCGAGCCGCTCGGGGTAGAACGGCTCGAGGGCGTCGAGCTTCTCGCCGGTGCCGATGAACTTGATCGGCACGCCGGTGACGGCCCGGATCGAGAGGGCCGCGCCGCCGCGGGCGTCGCCGTCCATCTTCGTCAGCACTAGACCCGTGACGTTGAGCCTGGCGTTGAAGGCCTCGGCGACGCCGACGGCCTCCTGGCCGGTCATCGCGTCGGCGACGAGGAGGATCTCGGTCGGGTTGATCCGGTCCCGGATGTCGACGAGCTCCTGCATCAGCCGCTCGTCGATCTGGAGGCGGCCGGCAGTGTCGACGATCACGGGGTTGAGTCCGCGCTCCTGAGCGTAGCGGACGGCATTGGCGGCGATGTCGACCGGGTTGCGGCCGGTGCCCTCCTCGTAGACCGGCATGTCGATCTGCTTGCCGAGGGCCTGCAACTGGTTGATCGCCGCGGGCCGGTAGACGTCGGCCGCGACCATCAGCGGCGACCGCCCCTGCTTCCGCAGGTGGAGGGCAAGTTTTCCGGTGTGGGTGGTCTTGCCGGCCCCGTTGAGGCCGACCATCATCAGGATCTGCGGCGGGCGGACGGGGGCGAGGAGGTCCTCGCGCTCGCGGCCCAGGACGTTGATCAGTTCCTCGTTGACGATCCCGATCGCGGTCTGCGCCGGGGTGAGCGACCGGAGGACGTCCTGCCCCACCGCGCGGGCCCGCACCTTGGCCACGAAGTCCTTGACGACCTTGAAGTTGACGTCGGCCTCGAGCAGGGCCCGGCGGACCTCGCGCATCGCGTCGTCGACGTCGGCCTCGGTCAGGCGGCCCTTCTTGTTGAGCCGCCCGAACGTCTCGTTCAGGCGATCTGAGAGCGACTCGAACACGGCGACCTCCGGTGCATAAGGGATCGGGGGATAGCGGATGTGGCGTCGGGTAGGTGGAATCAGACGAACAGGTTCAACCCCGGGCGCTCACGGCGTCAGTCCGCGACGCCCCGCTCGTCGCGGCGTCTTCCAACACTCCCGTCGCGACCGCTTAGAGGCCCTCGCCGACGCCGAAGAAGAGCGAGTCAACGTAGGTGTCGGGACGGAACTCGGCCAGGTCGGTCACCTTCTCGCCGGTGCCGACGTACGAGATCGGCGTCCCAAGCTCCTTCGCCACCGAGAAGGCGATCCCGCCCTTCGAGGTGCTGTCGAGCTTGGCGATCATGATGTCCGTGATCTCGACGCTCTTGGCGAACTCTTTGGCCTGGATCAGCCCATTCTGCCCCGAGGTCGCGTCGATCACGAGCAGGACCTCCTGTGGCGCCTCGGACACGTGTCGCTGCATCACCTTTCGGATCTTGGTCAGCTCGAACATCAGGTTGGCCTTGTTGTGGAGCCGGCCGGCGGTGTCGACGATCAGCACGTCCACGTTGCGGTTGTGGGCGGCCTGCATGGCGTCGAAGACGACGGCGCCGGGGTCCGCGCCCTGGCGGTGGGCGATCACCGGCGCGTTGATCCGGTCTCCCCAGACGGCGAGTTGGTCGATCGCCGCGGCGCGGAAGGTGTCGCCGGCGGCGAGCATGACGCTTCGCCCGAAGCGCTGGTGATAGGCGGCGAGCTTGGCGATGGACGTCGTCTTGCCCACCCCGTTGACGCCGGCGACCATGATCACGAAGGGAACGCCGCGCTGGAGGATCTTCACCTTGCGGTTGCGGGTCGCGAGCTCAAGCAGCTTGACCATCTCCGTGCGGAGCACTTCTCGGGCGTCCGCCGGGTCGCGGAGGCGATCGCGGGTGACGCGGGCCCGGAGCTCGGCGACGAGCTGCTGGCTGACGTCCCAGCCAAGGTCGGCCTGGATGAGCAGCATCTCGAGGTCTACGTAGAGCTCCTCGTCGATCGCGCTCCGGTCGAAGAGCCGGGTGATCTCGGAGAACACGCTCCGCCGGGTCTTCTCCAGCCCTTGCTCGAGCTGCACATCGGGCGCGGAGCGGCGGCGAAAGAGGCGGTTGAGGACCACGGGCATTCCTCCGATTCGCCGGGGCGGACCAGCCGCCGGGGGCGGGGTGGGGTCTGAGTCAGGGGAGAGGCCGAGACACGCGCAGTTCGGAGCGAGTTCGGCGAGGTCTTGGGAGCAGGGACGGCCGCCAGGAGGACCGGAGGCGGCGCGGTGAGGAGAGCAGCGCGTCGCGCCAGGTACCAAGTCGTGACTATAGCACGCCCGTTTCGCCCTCCCGGCGGCAGACGGGGTGACCGGTGGTACCATCGCCGCCCCGCACCCGGCGGGAGAACGTCGACGCGCGGGGGACGGACGAGGAATGCCGCGGAGCCGCCTGGTCCTGCTGGTCTACCTCCCGACCGCGCTGCTGGCGTTCGGTCAGGGGCTCCTCCTCGCGATTCTCCCGCTCCACGCCGCGCGGTTCGGCGTCTCCTACACCTGGGTCAGCCTCGCCGTCTCCGCCGCCGCCCTCGGCACCCTGATCACGGACGTCCCGGCGGGTGCCCTGCTGGGCCGGATCGGCCTGCGGCGGGCGATGACGATCGGCGCCGGCACGGTGGCGGTCACGACGTTCGCGCTTGGGATGCCGCTGGGCGGCGGCTTCGCCACGCTGGTTGCCCTCCGCCTGGCGGCCGGCATCGGGACCGCCCTCTGGGGGCTCTCGCGGCACGCCTTCATCGCGGAAGCCGTCCCGCCGTCGGAGCGCGGCCGGGCCATCTCCGTCTTCGGCGGGATCAACCGGATCGGCGTCTTCGGCGGTCCGGCGATCGGCGGCCTGGTCGCCGGCGCATTTGGCCTCCGCGCGCCGTTCCTGCTCTCGGGGCTGATGGCCGGCGCGGCGTTCGCGCTGGCCGTGGTCGCGATCCGGCCGGGTCCAAGCGCGGCGGCGGCGATGCCCGCGGCGACCCGGTGGCGGGTCGTCGGTCAGTTGCTGCGGACCAACGGCCGCGACCTGACGGCGGCGTCGGTCGCCCAGACCTTCGCCCAGATGATCCGAGCCGGTCGGCAGCTGATCGTCCCCCTCTACGGGGCGGACCGGCTCGGACTCGGCCCGGCCGAGGTCGGCCTCGTGATGACGGCCGGCGCGCTACTCGACGTCAGCATGTTCATCCCGGCGGGCCTGGTCATGGACCGCTTCGGGCGCAAGGTCGCCGCGGTTCCCAGCTTCGCGGTGATGGCCGTCGGGGTGGCGATGGTGCCGCTCGCCACGGGGTATCTTGGCCTGCTGGCGGCGTCGGCGGTGATCGGCTTCGGAAACGGCATGGGGTCGGGCACGATGATGACCCTCGGGGCCGACCTCGCCCCGCGCGGCGCGACCGGCGAGTTCCTCGGGCTGTGGCGCCTGGTGGGCGACTCCGGCGCGGTGGCAGGGCCGCTGGTGGTCGGCGTGATGGCCGAGGCGATCGGTCTCAATGGCAGCGCCTTCGCCCTCGGCGCGGTCGGCATCCTCGCGGCGCTGACGATCGCCTTTCTCGTCCAGGAGACCCGGCTCACGCCGGCCGCGGCCGACGGCGGGACGCCCGACCGGACCCCGGCCCGCGACCGGCCCCGCGCGGCGGGCCCGTAGTCGGGCCCGACCCAGCCGTCGAACCTTCCCCGCCGGGTCGTGTGGCGCGTGTCGGAAACCGCCGATCGCTGTCCGCCCGAGAGAGAGGACACCCTGGTGCCCATCGTCTTCGCCGCCATCGCGCCGCACGGATTCCCGATCATCCCCCGGATGAGCGACGACGCGGAGGGAGCGCTCGCCACCCGGGCCGCGATGGAGGAGCTCGGTCGCCGCTGCGCCGCGGCTCGTCCGGAGGTGATCGTCCTGGCCGGTCCGCATGGGCTGCGCGTCGAGGGGGCGATCTGCGTGGCGGGTACCGCCCGTGCGGCCGGGGCACTCCGGTGGGGCGGGCGGACCGTCGAGATGAACGTGCCCGTCGATCAGTCGCTGACGGACGCCGTCGCCAGGGCCGCACGGGCGCGCCAGATCCCCGTCGCCCTGGCGGGGTTCGCCGGCAACCGACGTGAGCAGAGCGTCCTCCCGCTCGACTGGGGGGCGATCACGCCGCTCTGGTTCCTGGGACACGACCGCCATGTGCCCGGGCAGGGAGACGTGCTGGCCCCGGTGCCGGAGGACGACCCCGGGCCCCCGGTCGTGCTCGTCACGCCGTCGCGCTCGCTGTCCCGGACGACGATGGTCGCGTTCGGGCGGGCGGTCGCACAGGCCGCTGCCGACGACGGCCGGCGGGTCGCGTTCGTGGCCTCGTGCGACTGGTCGCACACCCACCGCGAGGACGGGCCCTACGGGGCGCACCCCTCCGCCGCCGAGGTCGACGCCCTGGTCGTGGCCGCGGTGCGGGACGAGGCGCTTGGCAGGCTGATCGCCTTGCCCGAGGAGAAGGTCGACACCTCAGCGATCGACGGGCTCTGGCAGGCGCTGATGCTCGAGGGGGTCCTGACCGAGGTCCCGCTTCGGGGCGACCTGCTCAGCTACGAGGCGCCCACGTACTACGGGATGCTCGTCGCCAGCTACACCGGGCGCGATACCTAAGTCCTCGCCCGGTTCGCCCCTTCCGCCCAGCCCCCCGCTTCCCCTGCAGGGCGCGCCGCCGGATGCTGGACTCTCACGGCGACCCGTCGGTCGCCGGAGCAGGACCGACGGAGGGCAGGGTGGCGACGACCGCGACAATCGGCCAGGGGATGCCAGAGGCGGCCGCGCGGGTCGGGATCGGGGAGATGGCGCCCGACGAGCGGCCGCGGGAACGGCTGCGGCTCCGGGGCCCGGCCGCGCTCTCGAACGCGGAGCTCCTGGCGATCCTGCTGAACACCGGACTCCCGGGCGAGCCGGTAACCGCCCTCGCCGAGCGGCTGCTCCGCGATCACGGCGGCCTGCCGGGGCTGATGCGCCTGGACGTGGTCGACCTCGCCGCGATCCGGGGCGTCGGGGCCGCGAAGGCCGCGAAGCTCAAGGCGGGGCTCGAACTCGCGGTCCGGGTCGCGGTGCAGGGGCCGGAGAGGCCGCAGATCACCTCCCCGGACGACGTGGTGAACCTGGTCGGCGTCGAGATGGCGTCGCTCGACCAGGAGCAGCTGCGGGCCGTCCTCCTCGACACCAAGCACCGGGTGCTGGCGATCCGGACCATCTACCAGGGGACGGCGAACCAAGCCCAGGTCCGCCTCGCGGAGGTCTTCCGGGAGGCGATTCGGCACGGGGCGGTGGCTCTCGTCGCCGTCCACAACCACCCGTCCGGCGACCCGTCACCCTCCGCCGCCGATGTCGCGCTGACCGCCGAACTCGAGCGAGCCGGGCAACTGCTGGGGATCGACGTGCTCGACCACCTCGTGGTCGGACAGGGCCGGCATGCGTCGCTGAGGCGCCTGGGGCTCGGGTTCGCCACCGGTCGCTGACTCACCAGCCCAGCCAGACCAACCACCGGGTCGGTCGGCGTGGCGAATCGGTTGCGCTGTCGCCTGCGACACCGGTGGGGTGGCGCGACCGTCTCGTTCAAGGGGGACTTGTTGCGGTTGGCGTGGTCCGTTCTCAGTCGTCCGCTCGCCGGGACCGGAAGGTACCTGGGTAGCGCCGCCGGGCGCCGTCGGCCGTCGAGTCTGCGCCGACCTGTTCGCTCGTCGACCACCCTGAGGGACCGACGAACTGGGGGACGGTTCGAGGTTCGCCTGTCGGTGCCTGGTGCGGCTAGCGATGGCGTGGGCGGCATCCGTCTGGGCGCAGCGTCAAGGCGGGCTGGCAAAGCCGGCGCTGTCGTTCGAGCCCTTCGCCAAAAGGGCCGGGGCCCGGCAAGCGCCGGGCCCCGGCCAGGGGCGACCCTGTCTCGTTGGAGAGCGGGAGGAGGCCCGGCTGGTTAGCGGGCGGCTGACCTCCGCGCGACGGTGCCGATGGCCGCGGCGGCCGCGAGGAGGCCGGCGACCAGGAGGAGACCGGCCAGCGAGTTCCCCGCGGCGGCGGTCGAGCCGACGCCGGATGCGGGGAGCGCCTCGCCACCCGCCGCGACGGTGTCGCCAGTGTCCTCGGCCGCACCGGCATCCTCGGCCGTGACGACAGCGGCATCGTCCTCGGCCGGCTGCTCCTGCTCCGTCTCGCCGCCGACGTTCTCGCCGACGTCCCCGTCCTCGGCGCCAGCGGCGGTTTCCTCGGTCGCGGTGACCTCATCCTCGGCTTCGGGCGTCGCGTCCTCCTCGTCGGCGACCGGAGTCGCGTCCTCCTCCTCGGCCACGGGCGTCGCGTCTTCCTCAGCGTCGGGCTCCGGCGTGGCACCGTCGTCCTGGGCGGCGTCAACGACCGTGGTGCTCGCGGGGAGACCGTCCTCCCCGGGCACGGCGCTCACATTGATGACCTCGAAGGACCCCGTCTCGACCAGACCCACGGCGTAGAGGTCGTGGACCGTCCCGCTCTCCAAGGAGACGCCCGGGAGGTCGAGCAGCACCTCATCGGTGCCGGCGGCGAGGACTTGAAAGTCGTACGTGCCGGCCTCGACATCCATGTACTCGGTCTCGAACGGGTACTCCGCCCCGGCGAAGACCACGGTCCCGTCGCCGAGGGCGAGGTCGACCGGCCCGGAGTCCGGCGCGTTGTGGATCAGGCGCACGCGGGTCTGACCCTCGTCGACCGCGCTGAGGTCGACGGTGTAGACGACCGCCTCAGCTTCCTCGACCAGTCCGACCGCCGAGATGTCGTAGGCGGTGCCGGCCGCGAGGTCCACGGACTCGCTGATGACCGCCTCGTCGATCCCCGCCCCGGTGGGGACGACATCGAAGTCGTGGGTTCCGGCGTCGAGCTCGAGGAAATCGGTCGCCGACGGGAACGTCACGTCCTCGACCGCGAGTTCGCCATCGACATAGACGTCGACGCTGCCCGCGTCCGGTGACGCATGGATGAGACGCACGAACGACGAGCCGTCACCGTCCTCCTGCGCCGACGCCGAGACCGCCGTCGCGAGCGTCAGGACCGCGACGAGCACCAACGCGGCGACGAGGCGGCCGCCGATTCTCCGCACAGGACCTGCTCTATAGTACGTTCGCACGCTTGCCCCTCCCTCTATGCCGTCCACGCCGATGCTCGCCATCGCCCAAGCATCGGGCGCAACGCGCTCGAGCGTCGGGTCGAGGACCCGACGCGCACTCTTTCGCCCGCATGCCATAGTGGGATTGATGGCTGGACCGGTGCCCCTACCCAACGGGACCCACGGATCCGGCGCCATCTCGCCTGCGGGGCGACCGTGGGCGTCCCGCTTCCGCCGCGCCACGGCGGTGACACCCTGGCACGAATACCGGCATTCTGCAAGGGGTTTGGGGGATCAAGCATGGCGCGATTGAGCTTCGGTGTCGCCGGCGCACTGCCGAAGGAAACGATTGCGGAGATCGCCGGCGCGCTCGGAGGGCTCGGATTCGTTGGGCTCTGGACCAATGACACGCCCGGCGGGGACGGCCTCGCCGGGCTCGCCGGGGCCGCCGCGGCGACCGAGACGCTCGACCTCGGTGTTGGCGTCGTTCCGCTCGACCGTCGGCCGGCGCCCTCGGTCTTGACGTCGGTTCGGCAGCACGCCCTCCCCGAGGCGCGGCTGACGCTCGGCGTGGGATCGGGGCAGGCGCGGGCATCGCTCAACCTGGTCGAGGACGGCGTTCGGTCGCTTCGCGCCGGGTTGGGCAGCGGGGCGAGAATCGTCGTCGGCGCGCTCGGACCACGGATGATCGATCTTGCCGGTCGCGTTGCCGACGGGGTCCTGCTGAACTGGATCACCGCCCCGGCCGCGGCGGAAGCCGCCACCGCGGTCCGGGCGTCGGCCGCCGAGAATGGCCGACCGACCCCACGCGTCGTCGTCTACGTGCGCGTGGCGCTGCCAGCGGCCGCGCCGCGGCTGCGCGAGGAGGCGGACCGGTACGGCCGGTTCCCCGCCTACGCCGCCCACTTTCGCCGGATGGGAGTGGAGGCGATCGACACCGCGGTGCTCCTCGGGCAAGACCCGGCCTCTGAGCGGCTGCGCGCCCTGACCGATACCGTCGACGAGGTCGTGCTTCGCGCCATCACGGCGACGGACGACCCCCGCGACTACATCGCCCTGGCGGCCGCTGGCGCCGCCGCCCTCGGGGCGTCGAGATGAGCTCGGACCGGTACCATCCGATGTCCTGACGGCTCCCGCCGTGGCCGGTGGCCGGGTACCATAGGATCCCAAGGAGAGCGGCGCGAGTTCCCCGCACGTCGCTGGCTCTGGGCGGCGATGGTGAGGTGGGCCGGTGACCCTGTCGGCAGGGATCGCGCCGGGACGTCGGGGTGGCACTGGGGTGATCGAGCAGCAGGTGGACGCGGCGTGGTGGCGAGCGGTCTCCTGGGCGCGAGAGGTCTGCGCCGATCCGACCGCCGTCTACCTCGACACGGAGACCACCGGCCTGGGCGGCGACGCCGAGGTGGTCGACATCGCCCTGGTCTCCGCGGATGGTCGCGTCCTGCTCGACACGCTGGTGCGCCCGCAGGGACCGATCCCGGCGGCGGCGTCCCGGATCCACGGAATCGTCGCCGAGGACGTCCGGTGGGCTCCCGGTTGGGACGAGGTCCACGCGGAGCTCTGCGCGCTGCTGCATGGACGCGCCGTGGTCGTCTACAACGCCGACTACGACCGGCGCATCGTCAGCCAGTGCTGCCAGCGTCACCGGCTGGCCGACGTGGCCGCGCGGTGGCATTGCGCGATGCGCCAGTACGCGGTGTTCCGGGGCGAGGGTGCCGGGCGGCGGGGCCACCGCTGGCACCGCCTTGAGCACGCCGCGGTCAGCTTCGGGGCCGCGCCGGGCGGCCACCGAGCGCTCGGTGACGCGCTCTCCTGCCGCGCCGTCGTCCTCGGGATGGCCGCCGCTGAAGCGTGACCGGCGCCCGACCCGGGATAGGGGCGAGCGTAGGCTCGCGAGTCGGGTTGGGTGCGCCCTGCATCGGCGCTGGCGGGGACTAGTGCTCCGAGGCCGGGCCCGCATGGCGCCGGGTTCGTGGGAATCACTGCACGCCCGCCAATGCACGAAGCTCCCGGCATCCCAGATTCGGGCGACCGGCGGTGGTCTTGAATCGAGGGCACGGCCGCGACCGCACCGGGGCTTGCCCCCATGCGCGGGGATGAAGCCGGCCGCCATTCCGCCGAGCCGAGCGATGGCGATAACTTGAACTGGGAATCGGCGGTCCCCATAGCCGTTCGAGCGTGCCGCACTGCCGGCACGCCGGGTGCCGCCGTGCGAGACGCGCGGCGGGCGCAGCCGGAGTTGTGGCCCGCGGGCCGCTGCAAGGCGGTGGGTCACCCCTAGCGGGCCAACTTCCCCTCGCCAAGTGCCCGCGCTCCTCGTCGTTGGGGAGGTCGGTGGGCGCCCCAGCGTTGCTGCCGCCCCCTGCGTCAGAGGTAGGGGTGCGGGTACGGTCGGCCCCAGAGCCGCCCACGGGTGATCGTGTGCCGCGGGACGAGCCCGCGGGGGCCGCGACGGCGATTGCCCATCGCGTCGACGAACTCCGTCGGTGCCTCATCGAGGGCAAAGACTGCCACGTCGGCCGGTCCGCCGACCGTCAGCGTGCCGAGGCCCGGCTCGCGGTCGATGATCGCCGCCGGTCGCACGGTGGCGAGGGCGAGCGCCTCCGCCAGGGGCATCCCGAGCAACAGGAACTTGGAGATCGTGGTCGGCAGGTCGTAGGTCGGTCCGTTCACGCACCCGGAGTGCAGGTCGCTCGAGATGAAGTCGGGTGGGAACCCCTCGGCGAGGGCCGCCTCCGCCACCCGGAAGTCGAAGCTGCCCATGCCGTGCCCGACGTCAAAGCGAATGCCCCGGGCCCGTGCCTCCCGGACCTCCGCCAGGATCTTTCCTTCGGCGGAGAGCACGCCGTGCCCCTGCCCGGTGAAGCAATGGGTCACCACGTCGCCCGGCCGGAGCAGCGCGAGGATCTCCGGCAGCGGCGAGGGGGCGGCGCCGATGTGGACCATCACCAGCGAGTCGCTCGCCTCCGCCGCCTGGACGGCCAGCCGAAGCGGGGTGAGACCGTGCTCGCCGACCATCTGCCGCCCCTGACGGACCTTGATCCCGAGGCAGATGTCGCGGTTCTCGCGGGCGACGCGGGCGGCCTTCTCGGGGTCGGCGTAGCCGATCTCCCGCAGCTCGCCCACCTCCCAGCCGGCCAGGCCGATCGTGCTGAGGTGGACGAAGGCGTAGACCCGGGTCCGCACCTGGTTGACGATCAGGCGTCGGAAGCCGTCGAAGGTGTGCGCGCCCGCGTCTCCGGTGCTGACGACCGTCGTCACGCCGCTGGCCGGCGCGACCTCGTCCACCGGCACGACGAGGGGACAGACGCCGACATAGACGTGGGCATGCAGGTCGACGAGCCCCGGCGTCACGAGGAGGCCTCCGACGTCGAGGTGCTGCGACGCCTGGTCGACCGGGATCTCCGGCGCGATCGCGGCGATGCGACGGTCGGCGATCGCCACGTCCCGGCGCTCCCGACGACCCGAGGCCGGATCGAGGATCTCGCCGCCGCGGACGAGCAGGTCAAAGGGCGGACGGGCCACGGTGCGCCTCCCCTGGCATGGACGGGGGGCTCGAGCCCCCCGTCGCGGTCGACCCCGGCGGCGGGGCGAGGCGGTGGAGCGAGGGCCGCCCACCACCCGGGCCAGAAACGTCCGGCCAATGGAGAGATGTTGGCACGGATCGTCGTCGGGCGGAACGGGCGCCGCGACACCGGAGACGAACAGCTTCGCCGGCGCGCGGGCGACCACCGGTCGTTCCGGCGGTCGCCCGGTAGTGCGTCGCACCAACGTCCGCGAGAACAGGGCCCAACGTCTTGCGCAAAATAGTGGCTTGACATAGAATCGAGGAGGATCAGCGCACGTCGCGAGGCGGGCGTCGGTTCACCCCCACTGGCGGCCCGGTCCCCCTTCCCTCCCCGGGCCGCCAGCCCTTTTTCCCCAACGAACCTGCCTCCGTGGTTGATCCGAACGGCGTCGCGCGCTGGGCGGCGCCGCCCCCCATTCCTCCCCC
>CADCWG010000066.1 GCA_902806335.1 uncultured Thermomicrobiales bacterium
GGTGCGGCGCCGGTCGTCGCCGGCGGCACCTGCGCCCACCTCCCCGGCGTGCTCGGCGGCCTCCAGCGCGCGCTCGGCCCGACCGCCCGCATCGGCCTGGTCTGGTTCGACGCCCACGGCGACAGCAACACCCCGCGCACCTCCCGCTCGGGGATGCTCGGCGGGATGCCGGTCGCCGTCGCCGCCGGACTCTGCCACGCCGCCTGGCGGGAGGGCGCCGGCCAGGCCGTCCCCCTCCCGACGGACAGGATCGTGCTCGTCGACGTCCGCGCCCTCGACCCGGACGAGGAGACGCTGATCCGCGCCACCGACATGGCCATCGTCCCGATCCCCTCCGGCCCGATCGCGGCGCCTCACGCGACGGACGGCGCGGGGGGCGCGGGCGCGAACGGATCGGGGAGCGTCGATGGGGGGCAGCCGGTTGGCGCGGTCCCGCCCCTGCTCGCGGCGGTCGCCGACCTCGCCGCCCGGGTCGACCACCTCTACGTCCACGTCGACGCCGACGTCCTCGACGCCCGCTTCCAGCCCAACCACCCGTCCGTCGAGCCCGGCGGCCCGGACCTGGACGCGACGCTGGCCGCCCTCGCCCTCGTGCTCGCGACCGGGAAGGTCCGCGCCCTCGGCGTCGTCTCTGTCGACCCGACCGGTCCCGACGGTCCGACTTCCCTCGCCGCCGGGATGGCCCTTCTCCGCGGCGCCGTCGCCGGCTGGTCGGCGGTCGCCGGGTGATCCGGACAGAACCCACGGGCCGGGCCCGCCGCGTCCGTGGAAATGGTCCGGTGCCGTCCGTTGGCCTCCGCGCCCGACGGTCCGACCGCCGGACAGGACGGGCTCGCGATGGCGGTCAGCGAACGGGTCTTGCCCCTGGATCACCGAGGACCCCCATGGGGGATCGTGCGCCTCGGTCCCGGGGGTTGGGGGGAACCGGGCAATGGCCCGCAGTGCGAGGAGCCGGGGATGATCACCGGGTACGATGGCCCAGAGTTCGAGGTGGGACACAGGATCCGGGCGGGGCTCGGCGAGGCAGCGTAGCAGGTGCGAGTCGGGAGTTCCCGCGTTCAGCGGTCGACCGACCGCTTATCCGGCATCCGGTTGGACGGTGGTGGTCTCGGAGGCGGGCGCTGGCCGGGCCCGCTCGAGGCAAGCCCCGGGCTCTGGAACAAAGCCGGCTACGGACCGGCCGGCCAGAGTCCGGGTGATCACCCGAGTTCCGGATTAGTCATCCCCGACGCGTGGGTCCTCCCAACTGCCATCGCGTGCCCCCCGCGCGGGGAGCCGAGCACGCTGGGGGCCGGTGCCCAGCCCCTCCCATGCGTCGCCGAGATCCGATCACTCTCGACCGGTGGGACGTCGTCGATGCCACGTCGCCGGCGGATCAGATGCCGCAGCCGCCCGCGGTTACCAGTCGCGCGGCAGCTCACCCTTCGTCTGGCGCAGGGTAACGCGTTCCAGCGAGACGGTCTGCACGGCGCGGAGCGGGATCGTGCGCCGGCCGACCGGGCCCCACCACCTGGCGACCTTGAGCGCGCCGTCGCCGAGCGGCTCGGCGCCGTCGGACGCCGCCGCGTAGCCGGCGCGGGCCGACTGCGTCCGGGGACCGGCGTTGCCGATGTCCTGCGTCGGTGCCGGACCGAGCCGCTCGCCGCTGACCTCGCTCGCCTCGGGTGTGGCCCCCGGCAGCCGGTCTCCGACCAAACCGAGCGGCCCGGGGATGACCTCGCGCACCGCGCCCAGGTAGGCGTTGTCGAGCGTGTAGACGTCCATCGATGGGCGGATATCGCGCCGGTCGAACACCATGCTGCCCTCCCCGCCACACCCCTGCACGCGACGCGCCTCGCGTCCCGTCCTTCCCCTCCGACCGTGCCGACCATGGGGAGCCGACCACGGTAGCCGACCACGGGTGCCCGACCACCCCCAGCGTTCCCCGTGCCTGGGCGGCGTGTACCGGCCGGTCAGGACCGGCACGTCCGGCATGGGGTCTGCTTACCGGTGCGCGACGCGTCCGGAGGCGCGGCGGCCGGCGGCCGGCCGAGAGGGACAGCCGTCGCCCGGGGAGACCGATACGATATCGCTCGCCCCGGGGCCACCCGACCGCGGGGACGGCCCCGGGGGTCCGATCAGCGGACATGGGCGGCGCGGGCGGGCCCGTCTCCGGGACCTGGCCAGCCTGGGATCTGGCCGCGAGTCGCGCGCCTCCCGAACACCCGCATTATTCCGCTCACGGTCCGCGGTCGACCGGAGCCCGTGTGCGCCCATCTCGAGCACAACCGACACGGCGGCGCGGACGGGGCGATCGGCTCGGTTGGCGAGCGGATGGCCGCCCTTCGGGAGGGAGACGGAGCGCGCGGCGCGATCCCCCCGGGGCCGAGGACCAAAGGACCCAAGGGCCCAAGGACCTAACGACGCGAAGGAGAAGGTCGATGCCCCGCCGCAACCCGCTCAAGTCCTACGTCGGCCGCGTGCCGAACCCGATCAGCCCGCAGACCCGCGCGGCGCATGCCCGGATCCGCGGCGCCGACGTCACCGTCAGCGTCTGCCCCTACTGCGCCGTCGGCTGTTCGCAGCTGATCTACAGCAAGGACGGCAAGATCGTCGACATCGAGGGGAACTACGAGAGCCCGATCAACGGCGGCACCCTCTGCCCGAAGGGGGCGGCCACCTTCGGGCTCCTCCAGAGCCCGTCCCGCGTGACGACGGTCAAGTACCGCGCGCCCTACGGCGACCGCTGGGAGGAGCGCCCCCTCGACTGGGCGATGGAGCGGATCGCCCAGCGCCTCAAGGAGACGCGCGACGCGACCTACGAGGAGACGGACCCGGAGGGCAGGACGGTCAACCGCACCCTCGGCATCGGTCACTTCGGGGGCGCGACCCTCGACAACGAGGAGAACTACCTGATCAAGAAGCTCTTCACCGCCGGCCTCGGCATCGTCGCCGTCGAGAACCAGGCCCGCATATGACACTCCTCCTCGGTGCCCGGTCTGGGCTCCCGACTCGGCAGAGGGGCGGCGACGACGACCCAGGAGAGCATGGCCGACAGCGACTGCGTCGTGATCATGGGCTCGAACATGGCGGAGAACCACCCGGTCGGGTTCCGCTTCGTGATGAAGGCCAAGGAGCGCGGCGCGACGATCATCCACGTCGACCCGCGCTTCTCGCGCACGTCGGCGCTGGCCGACATCCACGTTCCGCTCCGCGCCGGCAGCGACCTGGTCTTCCTCGGCGCCCTGGTCAACCACGTCGTCCTCAGCGAGCGCTGGGGACGTGACGAGTTCTTCCAGGCGTACCTTCGGCACTACACGAACGCCGCCACCCTCGTCACATCCGAGTACCGGGACACGGAGGATCTCGGCGGCGTCTTCTCCGGCTACGACCCCGATCGGCGCTGGTACGACCCCACCTCATGGCGCTACGCGGGACAGCGCGGTCCGTCGGCCGGGACGGGCGGTCACCCCTCGCAGGACGCCATGGGCCGCACAGAGCACGTCGGCCAGCAGGGGGATATCCCGCACCACGACGAGACCCTGCGGGACCCCACCTGCGTGTTCCAGCTCCTGAAGCGGCATTTCGCGCGCTATACCCCGGAGCTGGTCGAGGACGCCTGCGGCGTCCCCCCGGAGCTCTTCCTCCGGGTCGCCGAGGCGATCCTCCGCAACTCGGCCCGCGACCGCACCACGGCCTTCGCCTACGCGGTGGCCTGGACCCAGCACACGACCGGCACCCAGATCATCGGCTGCTGCGCGCTCCTGCAGCTCCTCCTCGGCAACATCGGGCGGCCCGGCGGCGGTGTCCTCGCGCTCCGCGGGCACGCCACGATCCAGGGCAGCACCGACATCCCCACCCTCTACAACCTGCTGCCGGGCTACCTCCCGATGCCGAACGCCACCCAGCGCCACGGCACGCTGCGGGACTACCTCGAGCAAGAGACCCCGCCGAAGGGCGCCCTGCACGCGCTGCCGAGCGCCGTGGTCAGCCTCCTCAAGGCGTACTACGGCGACGCGGCGACGCCGGAGAACGGGTTCTGCTACGACCTCCTGCCGAAGATCGGGGCCGACTACTCCTTCCAGGCCATGCTCCTGATGATGAAGGACGGCGCCATGAAGGGGCTCTTCTGCATGGGACAGAACCCGGCCGTCGGCGGCCAGAACGCGGTCCTCGCGCGCCAGGCCCTCGCCAACCTGGACTGGCTCGTCGTCCGCGACGTCCACGAGATCGAGAGCGCCGCCTTCTGGTACGACGCGCCCGAGGTGCGGCGGGGCGACGTCCGGCCGGAGCGGATCAAGACCGAGGTCTTCTTCCTGCCGGCGGCGCTGCCCGGCGAGAAGGAAGGCTCCTTCACCAACACCCAGCGGCTCGTCCAGTACCACGACAAGGCCATCGACCCCCCGGGCGACTGCCGCTCGGAGGCCTGGTTCCTGGATCAGCTCGGCACGCGGCTGAAGCGACTCTACGCGGGCGACACCGGCCCGCGCGGCCGTCAACTCGCCGCCCTGACCTGGGACTACCCCTCCCAGGGCGCCACCGAGGATCCCGACCTCGACGTGGTCGTCAGGGAGATCAACGGCTACACCGTCGCCGACGGTAGGCCCGTCCCGGGGATCCACGCCCTCGCCGACGACGGCTCGACCGCCTGCGGCTGCTGGATCTACTCCGGGATCATGACCGAGGACGGCACCAACCTCGCCCGCGCCCGCCGGGGAGACGATCGTGCCTCGCTGGGCTGGGGCTTCGCCTGGCCGGCCAACCGCCGGATCCTCTACAACCGCGCCTCCGCCGATCCGTCCGGCAGGCCGTGGAGCGAGCGGAAGCGGTGGGTCTGGTGGGACGCCGAGCGCGGCGAGTGGACCGGCCACGACGTCCCCGACTTCCCACGGGACAAGTCGCCCGACTACCAGCCGCCGCCGGACGCGACGGGGCTGGACGCGATCGCCGGCGACTCGCCGTTCATCAACATGGCCGACGGCAAGGGCTGGCTCTTCGCCGCATCGGGGCTGCGCGACGGGCCGCTGCCGACCCACTACGAGCCGATCGAAACGCCGGTCGCGAACCCCCTCTACCCGGAGCAGCCGCACAGCCCGGCCGCCATCACCTTCCCCCGGCCGGACAACCGGTACCACGAGATGGGCGATCCGCGATTCCCCTACGTCATGACGACGTACCGGCTGACCGAGCACCACACGGCGGGCGGCATGAGCCGCTGGGTCCCCTGGCTCGCGGAGCTCCAGCCGCAGGGCTTCGTCGAGCTCAGCCCGGAACTGGCGGCCGAGCACGGGATCGCCAACGGCGACTGGGTGACCGTCTCCACCCTCCGCGGCGGCGTCGAAGCCCGGGCGCTGGTCACGCCGCGTCTGCGGCCGCTCAGCGTCGGCGGCAAGACCGTGCACCAGATCGGCATGCCGTGGCACTTCGGGTTCGGCGGGATCGCCCAGGGCGGCATCGCCAACGACCTGAGCGCGCTCGCCGAGGACCCGAACTCCCGCATCCACCAGGCTAAAGCCTTCACCTGCGCCCTCCGCAAGGGCCGGCTCGACGAGGAAGGCCGGGGACACCGATGAGCGCCGATGGCAGCGCCGCCCCCTCCCACGCGGCGGGCACGACCGGCGCCCGCCCGGGCGCGGTCGGCTTCCTGACCGACACGACGCTCTGCATCGGCTGTAAGGCGTGCGAGGTCGCCTGCAAGCAGTGGAACGGGTTGCCGATGGACGACGTCGGCTTCACCGGCTTCAGCTACGACAACACGGTCGACCTCGGCGCCACCACCTGGCGCCACGTCGCCTTCGTCGAGCGCGCCGGCGACGAGGCGGGCGTGCGGGCGACCGCGCTCGCCCCGTTCCAGAGCGCCTGGCTGATGATGAGCGACGTCTGCAAGCACTGCGTCCACGCCGGCTGCCTGGAAGCCTGCCCGACCGGCGCGATCATCCGGACCGAGTTCGACACCGTCGTCATCCAGCAGGACGTCTGCAACGGCTGCGGCTACTGCATCCCCGCCTGCCCCTTCGGCGTGCCGCAGCTCAGCGCCACCGACCGGAAGGCGCACAAGTGCACCCTCTGCTACGACCGCCTCAGGGACGACCTCGAGCCGGCCTGCGCCAAGGCCTGCCCGACCGACTCGATCCAGTTCGGCCTGATCGCGGAGCTGATGCCACGCGCGACCGAACGGGTGGCCGCGCTGCGGGAGCGCGGGGTGGACGGCGCCTACGTCTACGGCGACCGGGCGGTCGGCGGCACCCACGGCATCGACGGGCTCAACGCCTTCTTCGTCCTGACGGCGCCCCCCGAGACCTACAACCTCCCGGCCGCGCCGGAGCTGCCGCAGGACAAGACGCTGCCGGCCTTCCTCTCGACGGCGGTGGCCGCGCTCGGGCTCTGCCTGGCCGCCGTCGCCGCCCTCCGCGGCCGGCGCTGACGCCCCCGGCGGGTCGACTGCCGGGGGGCCAGGGGCGGGCCGACGCCGTCGCGGTGAGACCGCGGCGGCGCATCGCGGCACCCTGGGATGGGACACTGGGTCGGACGCCGTCGCCGACCGGGTCGACGAGACCGGCCGGCAATCGGGCACCTTCCGTTGAACGGACCCCGGGTAGTTGCTCTGGCCCCCGCGCCCGCCGGTCCGGGCTGGCCTGGACCGGCTTCGTGCCTGAGCTTCCGACCTCGGGGGTCGCCCCGGGCGGGCGACGTCGCCGACGCGCATCCGTTCCGCCACCGAACAGCCGGATCTGGCATGAGAGGGACCCGCGGGAGGGGGAGCGGCGGTGGAGACCTTCGAGCGGCGCTGGGACGAGCGGCGGGGCCGGGGCGACCGCGGCCCGCGGACAACCGCCGACGAGGCCCGCGACAGCTACTACGGCGTGCCGGCTGTTCACGGTCCGCACTGGAACTGGCTGATCATCGTCTACTTCTTCCTCGGCGGGATCGCCGGCGCCGCCTACGCGATCGCGGCCCTGTCGCACCTCGTCGGTCCGGCCGAGGACCGGCGGATCGTGCGGGCCGGGCGCTACCTCTCGCTGGCCGCGCTGATCCCGAGCCCGGTCCTGCTGATCCTTGACCTCGGCCGGCCGGAGCGCTTCCTCCACATGCTGAGGGTCGTCAAGCTCCGCTCGCCGATGTCGGTCGGCACCTGGGGGCTGACGATCTTCGGCGGCTTCTCGGCGGTGTCGGCGCTGGTGCAGGCGGCCGAGGACGGCCTGCTGGGCGGCGGCCGCCTCGGCCGGACCGTCCGCGCCTGGCCGGCGCGGGGCATCGGGGCGGCCGGGGCGGTGCCGGCCCTCTTCGTCGCCGGCTACACCGGGGTGCTGCTGGCGGCGACCGCGGTGCCGCTCTGGGCCAAGAACGCGCTCCTGATGGGCCCGCTCTTCCTCAGCTCGGCCGTCTCCACCGCGACTTCGGCGATCGCCCTCGCCCTGGCCTGGGACCGCGGCACGGGGGAGGAGACGCGGCACCGTCTGGAGCGCCTGGAGCGGGTGGCAATGCTCGCCGAGCTCGGGCTGCTGGTCGCCTCCCGCGTTCGGCTCGGCGAGACGGCCCGGCCGGTGACCGAGGGGCGGACCGGCGCCCTGCTCCGCTACGGGACGGTCGGGGCGGGTCTGCTGCTGCCGTTGGCGCTCCAGCTGGCCCGGCCGCTCGGGCTCATCCGCTCGCCCCGGATCCTGACCACCCTCGCCTCGCTGCTCGTCCTCGCCGGCGGCCTCATCCTGCGCTACGCCGCCGTCGTCGGCGGCCGCGCCGCGGCCGACGACCCGCGGGCAACCTTCGCCTACGCCCGGGCCGAGCGGGACGAGGGACCGCCGGCCAGCTGAGCGGCCGGCGCTGATCGGCGCCCGAGACCCCTTCTGTTTACGTCCGCGCCCCGTAGCCCCTGGCGAGGCAAGCCCCGACGGTGTTGCGCCCCGGCGCCGGGGCGCACCCTGCTTGCGCCCCAGCCGGACCGTTGTCCCGGCCATCCCGGCGTGCCCGACTGGCGCGCCCGGTTCCGACCAGGCGGCGCCCGTCCGCGGCATTCGGTCCTGGGGACCGGGCGCACGGCCGTGCGCCCCTACACGGTGACGGCCGACCTGATCGGACCGGTCTTCGCCGGGGTCAAGATGCACCTGTGCGCCAGCTCCGGCCGCGCCAGTGCCGACCCGCTCGCGGCGATCAGGCTACCCGCGAAGCCGCCACCGCCGAGGATGCCGATCGCGGCTCCCCCCTCCCGCCGCAACGTCCGCGGGAGACGCTCGAGGGCGGCGGTCTCGCGCCGGCGCGCTACACTTTTCGCTGCTGAGCACCTCGTCGAGGCGGAGGGAGTCGGATGGACTTGCTCGATCTCCTCTTGGATCACGACCACTGGGCGACGAGACGTCTCCTGGACGCGAGCGGCGGCCTGACCGACGCGCAGTTGGACCAGGAGTTCGACATCGGGCACCGGACGCTGCGGGCCACGTTCGGGCACATGATCTTCAACGTCCCGTTCTGGACCGCGTTCCTGGAGGGCGGCCAACCGGCCGACGGGGGGTATTCGGCCGATGCCCAGCCAGACGACCGCTCGCTGGCCGCGCTGACCGACGGCCACGAGCGCTCCTACGCGGCCTTTGCCGCTGCCGCGCGACGGCTGCGCGACGAGCAGCGCCTGGGAGAGACCTTCGTCGACCACTACGCCGTGCGCAAGTCGTTCGGCGGCACCGTCCTCATGGTCGTCGAGCACAACGAGGGGCACCGCACCGAAGTGCTGCACATCCTCGTCCGCCTGGGTATGCCCGACGTGCCCGAAGTCGATCTTGGCGTCTGGGAGTACATGGCGCTGAATACCTAGACGGTCGTGCCGTGTGCGCCCAACCCTGCTCCCACGCCGAGCAACAGCCGCGCGAGGCGTGCTCGTTCACCCCGGCTGGCGTCGGGATCCAGAATTAGGGGGTCGGACGGCTGCCTGGCCGAGCCCAGCCCGAGGTTAGTGCCCCCCGCGATCAGCCCCGACGTTGGCGAACCGTCAGCGTCCGCCGCTCCGCATCGCTCAGCGGCTCGCCACCGCCCAGCGTCCGCCCGGTGAACGTCCCCCGTGCAGCCCACGCGGGGCCGGGCGTGACGGTGGACGGGTTGGGCGGGGCGGTTGGTGGGCAGGGCGCACGGCCGTGCGCCCCTACGGCGGCGTCGGACCTGGATCGGAA
>CADCWG010000067.1 GCA_902806335.1 uncultured Thermomicrobiales bacterium
GTAACCGGCGGCTCCCCGCTGATCTAGCACCGCTGATTCAGCACCGGGGCCCGTCCGCGAGTGCCGCTGAGGTGGCGCGCGGGCGGGCACCGGAGCGCCCTGTCCGGCGCGGCCGGGCCGGGGGCTCTGCTAGACTCGCCGCGAGAAAACGAATCGTTTGCGGTACGGGCCTACGCCAGGGGGACGGTTCAGTCCCCGGCGTGGGCCCGTCGCGCGCGCCGCCGCGGGCCTGCTCGCGACGGGCGCAGGAGGGGCCGGGATGACCGACGACCGCACGGGGACGTCCGGCGCGGCGGACGCCGAGGGCACGGGATCTCGGGACGACGTCGCGCGGCCCGAGGGGGGCGGTTCGCCGTCCGCGCTGGCGGCGGTGCCGACCGGCGGGCTGGCGGAGCAGCTGGCGCGGGTCGAGGAGCGGTTGCGCTTCTACGAGTCGTTCGACCGGCTGATCCAGGAGAACATCGCCCGCTCCGGCGAGCTGATGCGGGAAGCGGTCGACCTGCGCGAGCGCTCCCAGGCGGAGTTCGCGCGGCAGCGAGCCGAGGCCGAGGAGCGGGCAGCCCAGGAGCGGGAGCGGCAGCGGTCGCTGTTCTCCGGGCTGCTCGACGAGCTGGGGGCGGTCCAGCACGCGACCGAGCGGCTGGCGCGGCGGGTCACCGAGGCGCTGGAGAGCGTCGAGGCCGAGCTCCCCGCCGGCGGCCGCGCCGAGGTGCGGCTCCCCGGGTCGGCCCGGGTCGCGGACCTCGCGCCGATGGCGACGCCCGAAGCCCTCCCCAGCGAGACGGCCGGCCCCCCACGCGGCGGGTCCGGGTTCCACCCGCAGACGGGTGGCGTCCGGGAGACGGGCGTCGGCGAGATGGCGGTTCCGTCCCACCCGCACGCCGGGTCGTCCGGCTCGGCCACGTCGACGGCGGACCCGGCGGGCGGCGCCGCGCTCCGCGCGGGAGACGCGGGTCCGGACGCGAACGCCGACGTGGCGTCGCTCGCGCCGGGTGACACCGGGATGGGGGCCGAGCCGAGCCAGGCGGAGACGGGCGGCCTGCGGCTCGGCGACGGGGCGGCGACGGCCGCTCCGGTCGGCGACGCGGTCGTCGCGGCCGAGGCGGAGCTGGCGGCGGCCGAGGACCGCCTGATCGCCGAGGCACCTGGCGAGGTCCCGGCGCCGTCCGGGGACGCCGGCCCGGCCAACACGGGGATCGACGAGGGTGTCGGCGAGGGCGACGCGGCCGACGACGCGCCGATGGTGGTCGAGGCCGAGGTCGGGGGGGAGCCGGAGGCCGAGCCGAGCGAGGCGGCGGGGATCGACGACGGGTTCGTGCTCCCCGACGCGGACGGCGTCGACGCGGTCTCCGGTGGGTTCGTCGCGCCGGGGCTCGACGCGACCGGCTACGGGACCTCGGCACCCGGCTCCGTCGCCAGCACGCCGGGAACGACCGCCCCCAGCTGGGACGCCGCGCCGGCGACCTCAGAGGGGGGACCCGGATCCCAGGAGGACGCGACCGCGGACGGCGACGACGACCGTTTCACGGTGGGGGGAGGCGGGGCGGAACCCGTGAGGCCGGCGGCCGCGGCCTCCTCCGACTTCTACGCTGGTACCTTGGCGGCCTACGGGGCGACGGGCGCGGCGATCGCCGACGCTGATGCCGCCGCCGGCGACGCCGCGCCGGAGACCGACGACCCCGGCGCCGGGAACGTCGAAGCGGTCTCCCCGACGAGCGGGGCCAGCGCCGACGTGGCGGTCGTCGAACCGCGGGCGGTGACGGTGCTGGTGCACGGGGTGCCCCGCGCCGCCATCGCGCTCTCGCTGCAGCGCCACCTGGCGGGTCTAGGGCACGTCGACGCGGTCGAGGCCCGGGAGTACGCCGAGGGGGTGCTTCGGCTCCAGGTGACCACCGGACGCGGGTTGACCTTGGAGGACCTGCGGGCCTGGGACGGCGGCGCCGACCTCGAATCGGTCCACCTCGCCGCCGACGTGCTCGAGGTCAAGCTGCCGGGAGCCGAGGGGTTCTGACCGACTGTCACGAGCCGCGGGCGCTCGCTGGGCCCCAACGAAGCCGGCTGGGGGCTCGCCCCCAGCCGGCTTCGTGCCTCTGACGGCCCGGTACGAGCTGGCGACGTGGGCATCGGGTCGGACCGGGCAGGCGGGGGCCTTCTGCCGGATGCGGGTGATCGGCGGAGGGATCGGGGGCGCGGGGACGGCCGGGCCCGCCCGGGGCCGAGCCCTCCGGTCGGCGGCTCAGGCACCACCAGGCCGGCTGAAGCCCACCGGGGTCGGTGGGCGAGGCGGTCACGGCGATCATCCCGGGACCGCGCCACGCGGGTGATCGGCCGCGTTCACCGCGAGGGCAGGATGGGACGACTGGCGTACATGCCGCTGCTGCGCGCGCAGCGCGAGTTGCTCGACGTGCCGCGCGGCCCGCACCGATTCTCGGCGTACCTCGATGCGATCCTCGGCGGGACCGAGGACATCGTGCGGCCGCTCGCCGTCTTCAACCCGATGGCTCGACCGCACGTGGCCGGACTCCTGGACTCACTGCTCGCGAAGGGAGCCGAGGAGGCGGCCCGGAACGCCACGGCGGAGGCCGACGCGCGCCTCGGCGAGGCGCGCCTGGGCGAGGCGGCCGGGGACCTCCGGGTCGGCCTGGTGGTCGCGGACGACGCGCCCGGTGGGTGGACGAACCGCTCCACGACCGACGCCGAGCACCGCTTCGGGAATTCGGGGGAGGATCGCCGTGGCTTCGCGACGGTGCTGCTCCGGGCCAGCGAGGCCCAGACCCGGCTGACGGCGCGGGAGGCGGTGCTGGCGTCGATCTACCGGACCCGGTACCGGCAACAGCACGGCCGCCCGGGCACGCTGGGGCAGATGCTGACGCGGGAGGGGCTGGCCGCGGTCTTCGCCGGGCGGACCAGCCCGGGGCTCGCCGGCGACGACCTCGACCGGGCGCGGACCGTGATCGCCCCCCACCGCGAGACGGCGGCGTACCCCGTGGCCTTCGCCTGCCTCTACGGGGACGTCGCGGCGACGGCGGTGGGGTATCCGCCGCGTGGGCTACCGGGGTGGGCCGGGTTCGCGGTGACCCTGGCGGATGCCTCGGCCGGGGACCGGGACCCGATCGGCGCCCTCCGCGGAGATGGGGCGGCGACCCCGCCGGCGCCCCCCGCCGGGGGTCGCCGCGGCGCCACGGTCACCTCCACGCCCGTCTGAGCCTCGTCGGGTATCGGGACCGGGCCACCGGTGCCCGCGCGCGGTCGTCCGTCCCGACCGGGCGGCTCAGACGAGACGGCCCGTCGGGGACAGGCCCGGGGTCAGGTGGAGCGGCGGGCGCGGCGGAGGGCCCGGGCGAGGTCGGCGCGGGCGGGCGAGCTGAGCTGGAGCAACTCGCCGCGGGTGCCCGGGGCGAGGCCGAGGGAGTCGAAGAGGGCGTCCAGCTCGCCGTCGACGGCACGGGCCGAGGCCTCCTCGGTGCGGAGCGCCCGGAGGTCCGAGCCGAGGGCATCGGCGACGCGGTCGAGGACGTCGTAGGAGGGCACCGAGAGGCCGCGCTCGATGCGGCTGAGGTGGGACGGGGAGATCCCGGCCTGGGCGGCGAGGGCGTGCAGCGAGAGCCGGCGGCGCTGGCGGCGGGCCTTGAGGGCCGGACCGACCCGCTGCCGCACGGTCGGCCCGGTGTCGAGGTCCGGCCGCGCACCGCCGAGTCCCCCAGATCCCGGGAGGCCCTGGCCGCCCTGGCCACCATGGCCGCCCTGGAGCCGATGCTGCCCGACCCCGTTCGGATGTCCGGCCGTGCTGAGCGGCGGCGACGCCGGGCGCGCCGCGATCGATCCCGACGGCCCCCGCGAGGGGAGGGCCGGTTGGACATGGCGATTCGACATGGGCGGTGGGCCTTCCCTGGGTCGTTGACGCGGATCGATCCGAGCCCGTGCTCGGACGCCCGGGAGCCACCCGGGTCAGCGGCAACCCCGCGGCGGGCGGGAAGCGCCGCGCGAGCGCGGCGGGACCGGTTGAGGTCACGGCGGCCCCCCCGAGCGGCCGTGGACCCCCTGACGACGCACCTCCGCGACGCCGCGCGGGGCTCGGTGCGTGGGACCGCGGAGAGGTCCGGGGCACGCGCCGTCGTTCGGGTCTACGTCCGGACACCCCGATCGGGTTTCTTCCGGCCAACCGTGAGGCGTCCCGCGGGCGATTGAGGGCGCCCGCCGGGCGGGCCGCAGCCGACTCCCCTGCCGGTGGCGGAGCACGTCCGCGGGGGCGGCGGGACGGGAGGGGACCTGTCCCTCGATGACGTCCGATCCGCGCGTGCCGGCAGCCGTCCCGCGGGCGCGATCGGTTGGGGAGTGACCGGCGCAGACCCGTCGCACGGCCGGCACCCCGCCCGGCGCAGACCCGGGGCGGGACGCCTCGGCCAGGAGGACCGGACCTGGCTCGACCGAGGGGAGGCGCCGGGCGGCGGTGGGACGCGTCCCGCGCCTGTACCCATCGTGAGCGCCGCGTCTCGGCGTCCCGGAGGGGCAGCCGGGACCCGGCGACGACCTCCAGGGGCGGGCGCCGCCGGGAGCCGATGTCACCTCAGATCGCGCTCGGACGTCTCCACCGTAGCGGGCGCACGCGGCCGCTGTTCGGACACCTCCGCGCGGTTTGACGGTTGGCCGACGGATTGCTAGGGTTTGGTGTTTGCTCGCCGGATCTCGGGCGAGCCGCCGGCAGCGAGGCCGGTGCCGCCCGCCACCCGATGGGCCACCTGGACCACCTCTACCCTCCGGTCCGCCCCCGGCCCAGCGAAGGGACTGCCGATGCCTTCCGCCTCTTCTCCCTCCCGTCCCGTCGGCGCGGCCTCACCCCCGGGGCCGAAGGGCAGCGGCCACAGCGCGACGCCCGTCTTCGACCGCATCGCCGGACCGGACGACCTCAAGCGGCTGACCTTCGGGGAGCTGGAGACCCTGGCCGAGGAGCTCCGCCAGGAGATGATCCGCGTCGTCTCCGCCAACGGCGGGCACCTCGGGGCCAGCCTCGGCACGGTCGAGCTGGCGCTGGCGCTGCACGTGGCGTTCGACTCGCCGAAGGACAAGCTGGTCTGGGACGTCGGCCACCAGGCGTACGTCCACAAGCTCGTCACCGGTCGGCGGGACCGGTTCCCGACGGTGCGCCAGGAGGGCGGGCTGTCGGGATTCCTCTCGCGCGACGAGAGCCCCCACGACGCGTTCGGCGCCGGCCATGCCAGCACCAGCATCTCGGCCGCGCTGGGGATGGCGGTCGCCCAGCAGGCGCGCCCGGCGGCGGACGGTGAGGTGCCGGCGCGGGCGGTGGCCATCATCGGGGACGGCGCGCTGACCGGGGGGATGGCGTTCGAGGCGCTCAACAACGCCGGCAACCTGAGCGTGCCGCTGATCGTTGTCCTCAACGACAACGAGATGTCAATCGCCCGCAACGTCGGGGCGCTCTCGAAGTACCTGGACCGCGTCCGCACCGACCGCCGCTACGGCAAGGCCAAGGACGAGCTCGGGCGGTTGGTCGAACGGCTGCCGCAGGGCGAGCTGATGGTCGAGCTCGGCAAGCGGATGAAGGACGGGCTCAAGGAGTTCGTCTACCACGCGATGATCTGGGAGGAGCTCGGCTTCACCTACATCGGCCCGGTCGACGGCCACAACCTGCGGGCGCTGGTCGAGGCGATGCGCCAGGCGCGCCAGGTCGACGGGCCGGTCTTCCTCCACGTCGTCACCCAGAAGGGCAAGGGCTACGCGCCCTGCGAGGACGACGCCGCTGAGCGCGGCCACGCCGTCTCGGCGACCCCAGCGGTCGTGCCGGCCACGCGGCCGGCCACCGACACCGTCGCCCCGCCGCCGCCCCCCAAGTACCAGGACGTCTTCGCGCGGACGGCGATCGAACTCGCCGATGTCGACCCCCGGGTGGTGGCGATCACCGCCGCGATGCCGACCGGGACGTCGCTCCTCAAGTTCGCCAAGGTCCACCCCGACCGGTTCTACGACGTCGGGATCGCCGAGCAGCACGCGGTCACCTTCGCCGCCGGCCTGGCGACTGGCGGGATGCGGCCGATCTGCGGGATCTACTCCACGTTCCTGCAGCGGGCCTACGACCAGATCGTCCACGATGTCTGCCTGCAGCGGCTGCCGGTAACGTTCGCGCTGGACCGGGCGGGCTTCGCCGGCGACGACGGGCGGACCCACCACGGGATCTACGACCTCAGCTACCTCCGGTGCCTACCGGGGATGACGATCATGGCGCCGAAGGACGAGGACGAGCTGCGCCACATGCTGGCGACGGCGGTCGCGCTCGACGGGCCGGCGGCGATCCGCTACCCGCGCGGCGCGGGCGTGGGCGTCCCGACCGACGGGCCGCTCCACACCCTGCCGATCGGGCGGGGCGAGACCCTGCGCGAGGGCGACGACGTCGCGCTGCTGGCGGTCGGCTCGATGGTGCTCGCCGCCGAGCGGGCGGCCGACCTGCTCGCGGCGGAGGGGATCCGGGCGTCCGTGGTCAACGCGCGGTTCGTGAAGCCGCTCGACGAGGCGCTGATCCTGGACCTGGCCGACCGCTGCGGGGCGGTCGTCACGGTCGAAGAGAACGTCGTCCGCGGCGGCTTCGGCAGCGCGGTGCTCGAGTTGCTCGCCGAGCGGGGACGCGTTCTCCCGACGCGGGTGCTCGGCATTGCCGACCGGATCTTCGATCACGCCTCCCAGGGGCGGCTGCGCGAGCAGGCCGGGCTGACGCCGCGCGATATCGCCGAGGCGGCGGCGACGCTGGTGGCGACGAAGGCGGATCGCCACCCGGCGGTCGTCGGCGGGGCTGGCCGCACCACGGCGCTGGCCGGGCTCGCCGATTAGGGCCGGGCGAGACCCGATGGGCCCCCTCCCCGACCGGACCGACAGCGCCGCGGGTGCGTCCGCCCCGGCGACCGCCGCGCCAGCGGAGGCGCCGGATCTGGCCGTGCTCGCGGCGCCGTTCGTCGCCCTCGACGGCGAGCAGGGCTCCCGCCTGCGCCTCTACCGGCGGCTGCTGGCGGCGTGGAACGACCGGTTCAACCTGACCGCGGTGACTGACCCGGCCGAGATGGACCGGCGGCTGTTCCTTGACGCCCTGCGCCTGGTCCCGGCGCTGGATGAGGCGGCGCGCCCGCCGACGGGGCGCCGCAGCGCGGTGCGGCTGGTCGACATCGGCAGCGGGGCGGGCTTCCCGGGGTTGGTGCTGAAGGTCGCGCGGCCGGCGCTCGACGTGACACTCGTCGAGGCGACCGGGAAGAAGGTCGACTTTCTGCGGCACGTCGTCGCCGAGTTGGGGCTCGCCGGGGTTGAGGCGGTCCACGCCCGGGCCGAGGACCTCGGGCGCGACCCCGCCTACCGGGGCGCCCACGATGTCGCCACCGCGCGGGCGGTGGCGTCGCTGCCGGCGCTGCTGGAGATCGCGGCGCCGCTGCTGCGGGTCGGCGGCTGGGGACTGTTCCCCAAGGGTCTCGACCTCGACGCCGAGTTGGCGGCGGGCGAGCGAGCCGGGCGGCTGGTCGGGACCACGATCCGTCGCGCCACGCGGCTCGGGGAGGCGGCAACCCGCCTGGTCGTGGTCGAGAAGACCGCCCCGACGCCGGCGCGCTACCCGCGCCGGGCGGGGTTGCCGGCGCGGGAACCGCTCGGCGGGCCGCGCGTCCCTGCCCCGACAGGCACCAGCCGGCGTGACGTGGCGGCCGACGGCGCGGGGGTGGGCGATGGGTGACCGCGACCCGAAGGCGGCCGGCGCCGCGCGACCGGTGATCCCCCACGCAGAGGAACCCATCTGCGGGCCTCCTCCGGACGACCGTCCGCCCGGCCGCCTCTACTACCGCAAGGAGAAGCTGCGCGGCGCCTGCTGGGAGTACCAGATCGCCGGCGGGTGGACCAGGGCGCCGGGGGCGACCGGTGACCGCCATGTGCTCCGCCACCGCTTCAACTTCTACCGGCCCCACGCGGTGGAGGTGCGCACGCCGACGGGGGTCGAGCGGCTGGAGCGGGCGGCGGCGGAGCAATGGTTCTTCCCCGACCGGTGGTACTCGCTGCTGCGGTTCACGACGAGCGATGACCGGACCATCGGCTATTACGTCAACTTCTCCCAGCCGCTGCGGGAGCTGCGGGCGGGCTACTACCAGGACCTGGACCTCGAGCTCGACCTCTGGCTCGACCCCGACGGGACGGCGACGGAACTGGACCGCGACGAGTTCGACGCCGAGATCGAGACGGAGCGGATGCGCCCGGAGTGGGCGGCCGCGGTCGACGCCGCCTGCCGGGCCGTGGCCTGGGCCGCCGCCCAGGCGGTCGCCGAGCACGGGCCCGACCTCGACCGGGGGCGGGATGCCGCCGACGGCCACGGGCTGCCGGGGTTCATCCTGCGGGCCTGAGGAGAACGGCGAGGCCGGACGACCGGCGCCGTGTCCGGAGGTCTCCGCGCACCGACTCGGCCCCCGCTCCAAACCGTGACATGACCGCGTCGGCGTGCCGCCGCCACGGGGGCCGAGCCACGGGCGAACGGCGCGCCGCCTGTCCCCGGCGGCCACGCCCCTCCAGGCGATTCGGGCTCCGGCTGTTGGACGATGGCAGCGGGGGCGTGCCGATGGCCGGTCCCGCCCGGGGCACGCCCCGGGCTCAGGCGCCAAGCCGGCTGGAGGCCGGCTGGGGACATGTCAGGCAAAGCGCAGGCGATCACCAGGATTCCCCCTATGGCCCGCGGTCGACCCAAGACGGCCGCTGACCCGCCGTGCGAAGCCCCGGCCGCCACCCGGATTCCGTGGGGCCGGTTCCTCGCCGCCGACAGCCCCTCTCGGGGACCGGCGCGGCGCGCGATGTCCCCCGGTGGACAACCTCGCGGGTCGGGATCCGGCTGACCTGTGGCGGGCTCCGGGACGGGCCGGCAGCACGTTCTGCCAGGGGTCAGTGTCGGACACGGATACGAAGCCGGCACACGACCGCCGCGGCACCGTGACGGCACTATGACGGTGAAGCCCCGGCCATCGCCCGTGGGAGGTCGCCGCTGGCGGGCCATGAGCGTCACGGGTGGCCGTGGGCGTTCCTGACTGGTCGACCGTCCAAAGTCTTCCGGCGCCGCCGAGGGGCGTTGCTCTGGCTCGCCCCTAGACGTCGTCGG
>CADCWG010000068.1 GCA_902806335.1 uncultured Thermomicrobiales bacterium
GGCGGGGCCCCGGCCGATCCAGCACCCTCGTGTCCTCCGCAGGTTGCCCGGATCGGGTGTTAGCCGCTCCGCTTGAGGCGGCCGGTCCGCTTGGCGAAGCGCTCGCCGGCCTGGAAGATCCAGATCCCGGCCGGGATCGCCACCACGCCCATCACCAGCAGCGGCCAGAGGTTGCCCCACTGGCTGCCGATGCTCTCGCCGTCGATCAGCGTGGCGCGGATCCCTTCCAGGGCGTAGTAGACCGGGGAGACGACAGCGAGCGCCTGCATCCACCCCGGCAGGACGTCGATCGGGTAGTAGACGCCCGAGATCAGCAGCAGCACCGACGCGTAGATGAAGGTGACCTGGACGCCCTTCTCCGGCGAGAGCAGCGGCATCACCGACCCGACCAGGCCGAAGCCGATCAGGGAGATGCTCGCGACCGCGAGCACCAGGATCGCCCCGAGGTAGTTCGCCCCCGAGAGGTCCAGGTCGAAGAAGAGCGCGATCACGCCGAGCATCACCACCGAGCGCAGGATGCCGTAGACCACGGCGTAGATCCCCGTGCCGAGCAGGTGCGTGGTGCGGCTGGCCGGCGACATGAACGTGTACTCGATCGTGCCTTCCCAGCGCTCCCACATCACCGTCTCGGACAGGATGTCGAAGAGCATCGAGAGGTAGCTCCAGAGGAGCGCCCCGACGAGCAGGAAGGTGGTCAGCGCCTGGGTGTTGGCTCCGCCGCCTACCTCGTTCACGCCGGCGCCGATGAAGCCGATGCTCATCACGTTCGCCGTGCTGTAGGCGAGCCAGACGAGCTCCCAGCCCAGGTAGCGCTTGGTCAGGTAGTAGTTGCGCTGGACGAAGCCCCAGGCGGCGATCAGCTCCATCAGCCAGTGGGCCCGGGCCACCGGCTGGGTCAGGATCCCGGGCACGGGCCCGGGGACGGTCGGCGGCCCGGGAGCCGGGTGAGATGACGCCACGTTAGTTCACCCCCGCCTTCTCGTTCCGCCGCTCGGCCCGCTCCTCGGCCTCCTCGAAGCTCGAGCCGGTCGCGGCCATGAAAACCTCTTCCAGGGTCGGCAGCGCGCCGTCCTTCTGGTACCGCCGCTTGAGGCCGTCGGCGGTGTCGAGCTCGACGATCTTGCCGTCGAGCATGATCCCGATCCGGTCGCAGAGCTCCTCCGCCTCGCCCATGTCGTGGGTGCAGACCAGGATCGAGGAGTCGTGGTTGGCGTGGATCTGCTTGACGAAGGTCTGGACCTCCTTCTTCGAGCGGGGGTCCAGCCCGGTGGTCGGCTCGTCGAGCAGCATCAGCATCGGGCTGGTCAGCAGGGCCCGCGCGAGCGCGATCTTCTGCTGCATCCCGCGCGAGAGGTGCTCCATCGGCTCGCCGGCGCGGGCGTAGTCGAAGCCGATGCTGTCGAGGATCATCTTGATCCGCGGCTTGGCCTCGCTGGTGGTGACGCCGTAGAGCTTGGCCCCGTAGAGCAGGTTCTCGAGCGCCGAGAGCTTCTTGAAGAAGCTGGCCTCGACGCTGACCCGGTTCATCGTCCGCTGGACGACCTTGGGCTGGGCGACGGCGTCGACGCCGAAGACGCGGACGTCGCCGCGGTCGGGCAGGATCAGGGTCGAGATCGCGCGGACCAGGGTGCTCTTGCCGCTGCCGTTCGGGCCGAGGATCCCGACGACCTCGCCGCGCTCGACCGCCAGCGACACGCCGTCGAGGGCGACGCCCGTCGCCTCGCCGTCCTTCCGCTCCTTCTTCGGCTTCTTGAATGCCTTGTAGACGTCGGTCATCTCGAGGGCGCGCAAGGCGGTCCTCCCTCCTCCGTCGGGTGCGAACCCCGGCTGGGCTGGTGGCGGCCCGGCGTCGCCGGGACCGCTCGCGGTGTGGTGGGGGTGCACGGCCCGGCGGCAGGCGGCCGGGCGAGGGGCAAACAGAGACCCCGGGGCGGGGCGCCCTGGGGTCGTCCTGCGGTCGTGCTCGGTGTGGTGGGGCGACCTAGTGGTGGCCGATCCCCTCCGACCGCGTCAACGACCGGGCGCACGCTCCCCCGGGCAGCCCAAACCGGAGCCGTTCGCCGCTCCAGATGCGCATGGGGGTGATGGGTGCCACCGTCGTCGACCTCCGCGGGACGGTCAGGAAGACCCGGCGCGCCGCCGGGCCTGGCCAGCGTAGGGGAGCCGATGGGGAATGTCAACTGATCGCCTCCGCGACGGCGGGGCCGGGAGGCCCGGTCCCACCGTGGCTGCGACGCGCTCGCCGCGCCGGTCGGCGCCCCGGCGGTGCACCGGCGCGCGCCCGGCAGGGAGGCCGCCGTGCTCCGGTCACTGCCCCCGCGGATCTCGCCGTACCCGATAGAACGTCCGGCGCCGATCCCGCGACGCCGCGCCGGGCCGCGGCGGCGAGGTCCGGCCCGCGGCGGCGGGCTGCCGTCAGCCATGGTGGGCGGGGGTCAGGCTGCCGGCGCGGGCGAGGGTGGCGAGCACCTCGACCGTGCGGGCGCGATCGGCCTCCGGCCCGAAGGGGCAGGCGATCAGCTCCGTCGCGCCCGCGTCGGCGTAGCGCCGCAGCTCGCGCTCGACGGCCGCCTCGTCGCCGACGATGGCGATGTCCGCGTAGCCGGCGACGCCCTCGCGGTCGAGCGTGGCGCGGTAGCTCGGCATCTGGGCGAGGAAGCCGAACCGCTCGGCGAACCATGCCCGGGTCCCGTCCTCGTCGGCCGTCACGCTGACCAGCGCCTCGGCCACGACCCGCGGCGAGGGCCGACCCGCGTCCGCCGCCGCCCGGGAGATCGTGGGCACGACGTGGCCGGCGATGCCGCGCGGTCCGGTCAGAGTGGTGACGGTGCCGTCGGCGAGCTCGCCCGCGATCCGGAGCATCACCGGGCCGAGCGCGGAGAGCAGGAGCGACGGCGGCCGGGCGCCGGGGACGTCGACCTTCCCCTCGACCCGCAGCGTCTCCCCGGCGTAGGCGACCGACTCCCCGCGGAGGAGGGGCGCCAGCGCCGAGAGGTACTCCCGGGTGTGGCGACCGGGTCGCCCGTACGAGTAGCCGAAGTTGTCCTCGATGAAGAACGCGGCGCCCGGTCCCACGCCCAGCGTGAAGCGGTCCCCGATCGCCGCCTGGATCATCAGCGCCTGGCTGGCGAGCACCAGCGGGTGCCGGGGGTAGGTGGGGACGATCGCGGTCCCGAGCGCGATCCCCGGCACGTCCCGGCCGACGACGGCGAGGGCGGTCAGTCCGTCCCACTCCGCGTGGGGGGCCGACCAGACCGAGGCGAACCCGGCGTCGGCGGCCATGAGCGCGTGGTCGATCCGGTCCGGCAGCGTCATGGGTCGGCGCGTCTCGTCGACTTTGATCCCGATCAGCATCGGTCCTCCTTGGCGACGGCGAACAGCAGCGCCGGTGGCGCGATCGCCATGGGTCGGCGGGGCGGCCTGGGCCGCCGCGGGTCGGGACGGCCGTCCCGACCGGATCGAGCGACCCCCGTCGGGTCACGGCGCGCGCCGGTCGAGGCGGATCACCGGGATGGTCCGCGTGAGCCGGCGCTGGTACTCGGCGAAGACGGGAAATCTGGCCGCCTGGCGGGCGAAGACGCGCTCCCGCTCGCTGCCGACAACCTCGGTCGCACGGACGGGGATGGCCTCGCGCCCCAGCTCGATGGTGATCTCGGGGTTCGCGACGAGGTTGTGGTACCAGTCGGGATTCCGCCCGCTGCCGTGGGCCGAGGCGAAGACGTAGAGCCGGTCGCCGTCGGGCAGGCAGCGCATCGGGACGACGTGCTCCTTGCCGCTGCGGGCGCCGACCGTGTGGAGCAGCAGCATCGGCGGGGGGTCGGGGTAGGGCGCCGCGACCTCGCCTCCTCTGGTGCGGAACTCGGCGATCACCGCGGCGTTCCCGTCTTGCTCCCGCGCGGCGCGGATGCTCTGTGACATCGAATTCCTCCCCCTGCGAGTGGTCGGCGCAGCCGGTCAGGGTCGGCGATCGCGGGGCGATGCCGGCGATCGTGGGGCGGTGGACCCGCGACCGGGTCGTTGAGGCGCCGACCCGGCCGCGGCGGGACGTCACCCGATCCGCCGGTAGTCCGCGCGGTCGGCCTCGATGCCGAGACGTCGGAGCAGGGCGCCGGGATCGAACCCGTCGGACCGCTGCCGCTCGGCGACGATCCCTCGCGCCGTGGCCATCGCCTCCTCGCTCTCCCACTCGACGATCGTGGTCACGTCGGACCGCGCGGGGCCGACCGGCCGCTCGAGGACGGTGTCCCGGACGAATCCGGGCAGCGTCCGCGGCAGCGCGTGGGCGTCGCGGACCCGTTCGAGGAACTCCTCGCGGGCCGCGCCCGGCACCGAGAACCGATCGACGCGATAGCGAGCCGCCGGGTCCGACGGCGTTGTCGTCGTGCTCATGACCCGGTCACACCGGTGACTCCCGCGGGGCGGGCGGGGGCCAACGACGGGTCCCCTGAGCCGGACCCTGGGGGTCGTCTCGGCGCCGCTGTCAGGCGCACGACGTCGGCGCGAAAGGCGGCGACGCCGCGAGGGACGTCGTCCGGTCCTCGCAGGGGGATGCTCGCCACCGTCCGGCCGTCGGGGAACGCCGGGTGGGGAGTTGCCTGTCCGGACCGGACCAGCGCGTCCCGCACCTCGATGGGGACGAGGAGGTCCGCCTGGCCGTCGTTGCCGTGGCGGATGTGTCCGATCTGGCGCCGGCCGACGCGGTAGTCGGCGACGGGGCCGCCGCCCGGGCCGTGCTCGATCCGCGTCGTCTCGACCCCGGGCCAGCCGAGCACCGCGCGCTTGACCGCCGCCAGGAACTCGTCGTCCATCTGTCCCCTCCTTGTCGTCCACGCGCGAGGGTAAGGCGCCCTCGTGGCGCCGCGGAGGTGTCCCCGCGGTCCGACCGTAAGCGATGCTATCTCTTCAAGTGCACTTGAAGTCAAGCGGCGGATGTGATTGGATTGGCGGCCATGGACGACCTGCTGACCATCGGCGAGCTGGCCGGGCGGACGGGGGTGGCGACCTCGGCGCTCCGCTTCTACGAGGAGCGCGGGCTGATCCGCGCCGAACGCACCGGCGTCGGGCACCGGCGTTACCAGCGCGCCACGGCGCGTCGTGTGGCGTTCGTCGTGTTCGCCCAGCGCGTCGGGCTCAGCCTGGAGGAGATCCGGGCCGAGCTGGACAAGCTGCCGGCCGACCGGGTGCCCCAGCGGGAGGACTGGCGCCGCCTGTCGCGGACCTGGCGCGCCCGGATCGACGACCGGATCGCCGAGCTGGAGCGGCTCAAGCTCGGGCTCGCGGACTGCATCGGCTGCGGCTGCCTGTCGCTGGACCGGTGCGCGATCCTCAACCCGGACGATCGCCTCGCGGGCCACGGGCCGGGACCCCGGTACTGGCTCGGCGACACCCGGCCGGACCACGCGCCGTCGGCCCACCGCCCACCCACAGAGGCGACCACGGGCTCGGACTCGTCATAATGGTGGCCGTCGCGATCGCCGAGCGCGCGCCGCCACCCGCGACGTGGGTCACTGACGTCGGATCCCAGCCGGTGTAGGCACGGGAGGGAACCGCCGCGCCCAGTCGGCTGCCCCCGACCACCGGTTTTTCCCCAGCGGCCGACGGGCAGGTCGTCCGGCCGCGTCGGGGCGACGGACCGGGCGTACGCCGGCCCTTGGCGGCTGGTCTCGGCTCGTCCCGTCGGGATCGCCCGGTGGCGGGCGGTAATGGGCGTGGCGGACGGCCCTCCGCTACCCGACCCCCGCGTCGTCGCTGGGGGTTCTCCCGCCGGGGGCGGGTCCGCCGCGCCCGAGCCGGGCCAGCGCGTGGAGCTGGTCGCGGCTCGCCGCGTAGAGGTCGCGGTAGACGCGGTAGTAGTCGCCATAGGCGGCGTGGGCGGCCGGGTCGGGTGCGAGGGTCTCGCCGATCCGAACCCAGTCGCGGTTCAGGGCGGCGAGGTCGGGGACCAGACCCGTCGCCAGGCCAGCGAGGAAGGCGTCGCCGTAGGCGGCGCCGCTGGTCCGCTCCGGCACGGCCTGCGCGACGCCGGCGACGTCGGTCACGGTCTGCAGCCAGAGGCGGCTCTTGGCGCCGCCGCCGACGGCGACGAGGCGCCGGGGCACCGCGCCGATCTCGCGCATCGTCTCCAGGTTGTGCCGCACGCCGTAGGCGGTGCCTTCCAGCACCGCCCGGTAGAGATGGGCGCGGGTGTGATTCAGGGTCAGCCCGGCGAAGACGCCGCGCGCCTCGGGGTCGTTGATCGGCGTTCGCTCGCCGGCGAAGTAGGGGAGACAGACCAGCCCCTCGGCGCCGGGGGGGACACCTGCCGCCAGGTCGGCCAGCGCCGCGTAGGCGTTCGGGCCGCCCGCCGCCTCCGCGGCGACCTCCGCGCCGCCGAGCTGGTCGCGGAACCAGCGGGTCAGGGCGCCCGTGGTGCTCATCCCGCCGGCCACGTCGTAGCGCCCGGGCAGGCAGAACCCGGTCGCCCAGAGCCGGGGATCGGGGATCGGGCGGTCGGTGACGAGGATGAAGAAGAGGGTCGTACCGTACATGACCATCAGGTCGCCCGGCTCGACGACCCCGACGCTGACCGCCTCGGCCGCGGCGTCGACCGTGCCGGCGGTGACGGGTGTGCCGGGGGCGAGGCCGGTCGCCGCCGCCGCCTCGGCCGTGACCGCGCCGACCACGTCGGTCGACCAGGCCAGGCGCGGCAGCTTCTCGGGTTCGACGATCGGGCCGGCGAAGCGGTCGTCCCACTCAAGGCGGGCAAGGTCGACGAGCGGGTTGTAGTAGGACGCGCTGTGGCGGTCCATCACCGTCTCGCCGGTCAGGCGGAGGACGAGGTAGGAGGAGGCCGTCATCACCGTCGCGGTCCGCGCCCAGACCTCCGGCTCGTGTCGCCGCAGCCAGAGGATCTTGGGGCCGATCGCCTGCGAGGTGAGGGCCATCCCGCCAAGCGCGAAGAGCGCCTCCTCGCCGCACTCGCGGTTCAGCCAGGCGATTTCGTCGGTGGCGCGGGTGTCGATGCCGTAGAGGATGCCCGGCCGCAGCGGCCGCCCAGCGGCGTCGACCGGGAGCAGGCAGGAGCCGATCGCGCTGACGGCGACCGCGCCGACGTCCGCGCCGTCGTAGCGGCCACCGAGCAGCTGGCGGGTGACGGCGACGAGGTCGTGCCACCAGACGGCGTCGGCGTCGTGCTCGGCCCAGCCGTGGCGAGGCAAGCTCAGCCCGTGCTCGACCGTGGCATCGGCGAGCACCTCGCCGGCCGGGGTGCAGAGGACGCCCTTGGAGCTGTAGGTGCCGATGTCGACCCCGAGCAGCAGGTCGCCCCGGCCGCGACGTGCACTCGCCCCGCCCGCCCCGCCCGCTCCGTGCGATCCGTCCGCTCCACCCATCAGCCGCCGCGCCTCCATCGTCCAAACCCCGCGACGCCATCGTCGGGCGGCCGATCTTAGCAGGGGGCGCCCGGCGGGACGCGGACGGGAGACGGTCCTCCAAGGCGCGGTCTCGCACCTGTGGGCGGCCGCGCCCGTCCTTCTGTCGCGTGGGACACTGTTCCCCGCGGGCAGGACCGAATCAGGGACGGAGAGCGAGACCGATGGCAGAGCCGGTGGCCGGCGGCGCGACCCCGGAGCGCACGGACCAGGGGCCTCCGATCCGGTCGGTCGCGGTGGTGGGCGCTGGCACAATGGGCTGGCAGATCGCGGCGCTGGCGGCCGGCGCCGGCTACCCGGTGGCCCTCTTCGACGCGGCGCCGGGGGCGGCCGAGCGGGCCGTCGCGAGGATGCGCGACGATCTGCCGGCGGTGCTCGCCGCGGGTCTATTCCCCAGCGCCTCGGCGCCCGACGCGCTGGAGGGACTGCTCGGCCGGGTCCGCCAGGCGGCGAGCCTCGGGGATGCCGTCGCGGGGGCCGACCTCGTCGTCGAGGCGGTACGGGAGGACCTGGCGACGAAGCGGGCGGTCTTCGCGGACCTGGGGCGCCTTGCGCCCAGGGCGATCCTGGCGACCAACAGCTCGTCGCTGCCCTCCGCCGCGGTCGCCGACGTCGTCCCGGATCCGTCCCGGCTGCTCAACCTCCACTTCTTCGCGCCGGTCTGGGTCCGCCCGATGCTCGAGGTGATGGGCAGCGGCGCGACGACCGACGCCGTGATCGCCGCGGCGGCGGGGTGGGGGCGCTCGCTCGGGCTGGCGGTCGCGGTCTGCCGCGGCCAGAGCAAGGGCTTCATCATCAACCGCGTCTGGCGGGCGATCAAGCGGGAGTCGCTGCAGGTCGTTGATGAGGGGCACGCCGATCCGGAGGACGTCGATCGCCTGTTCATGCTCTTTTTCGGCAGCGACTTCGGCCCGTTCGGGATGATGGACACCGTCGGCCTCGACGTGGTCGCCGACATCGAGGCGTCCTACGTCGCCGTCTCCGAAGACCCGTCCGATCGCGTCTCGCCGACCCTGCGCCGCCTGGTGTCCGGGGGGCAGCTCGGCGAGAAGTCCGGGTCGGGCTTCTATCGCCACCCCGACCCGGCCTACCGGGCGCCGGGCTTCCTCCGCGGCGGGGAGGGAGGGGCGCCGCAGCGTGAGCCGGACCCGTTGCCGGGTGGAGCGAGCGACGGGTAGGATCCGCCGGCCGCGGGCGGGAGCGCCTCGCGCGCCGGTCCGACCGCAGCCAGGGGGTGTCCGCCGTGTTCCACGTCGTCTTCCTCGTCAAGAGATCGCCGACGATGGACCTCGCGGCGTTCACCCGCTACTGGGTCGAGGACCACACGCCCTTCACGGCCAGGGTACCGGGCGTCCGCGCCTACCGCTGCTACGCGGCGACCGGCGCGGAGGGCGGAGGGAACCCTGCCCTCGACGGCGTGGCGGTGCTCTCGTTCGACGACGAGGCCGCCTACCGGGCGGCGATGGCCGGACCCGAGTTCGCGGCCGCCCTCGCCGACGCACCGAACTTCCAAGACGTCGCCGCGACCACCGCGATCTTCGCCGACGAGTACGTGATCGTCTGACACGGCATCCGGTTGGACGGTGGTGGTATCGGAGGCGGGCGCTGGCCGGGCCCGCCAGGGGCTAGCCCCGGGCTCAGGAACGAAGCCGTCTGAAGCCGGCCGCGGACCAATCGGCCAGAGTCCGGGTGATCACCCGGACTCTGTATGCGTGAGCTTGGGACGCACGGGAGCCCGGGCGGCCGACCCAGCGGGCTGAAGGCCGCGTCGAGGCTGAAGGCCGCGCCAAGCCGGAACCACCACGACGACCCAACGTTTGGCCACCATGACGCCGTGCCGGCGGACTCACCGGGTTGGCGCTCGCTGAGCCGACCCATGGCGGAGGGTCCGCTCCTGGCGTTCGACCTCGCCAGACGCTCAACGCACGGTGACGTCCGCTCGGCGTGGTGGGTGCGTCCGATCACCCTCGCCCGTCATGCGACGAACGGTCGTTCGTCCCAACGATAGAACGCTGAGCCAAGCACCGTACGCCTGCGCTAGCGCGTGCTAGTCCCCCTGCAGCGAGACGCCAACCGAGTTCGGCGATTCGTCACCGGCCGTCCTCGATGTCGCGCGGTCGGGATCGGGCCGCCGGGCCCCGGTGACCCGGCCGACTGGCGTCAGGCGACCTGCTTGGTCTCCGGCTCGTCCGCGCAGGCGCTGACCGGGACGACCGTCTCGACCACCATCGTCTGCGGCACGCCGGCTCGGCAGCGGCGACGCTGCTGCCAGGTCGCGTTGACGTAGGTGCCGAAGAGGAGGACGTGGGCCAGAACGTAGAACCAGGTCACAAGCAGCGTGACGAGCAGGAACGCCTGCCCGTAGACGTTGCCAGGGTTGAAGACACGGAGGTAGATCGGGAAGGCCTGGATGAGGAGGACGAAGAGTGCCCCGGCGGTCAGCGCCCCCGGCCAGACGTCCTTCTTCTTCTGCCGGGCATTGGGCACGTAGCGGTAGAGCACCATGAAGAGGCCCGTCGCAACCACGAGCGCGAGGGCATAGGTGGTGATCTGGACCCAACCGCGGGCGATCACCCACTCGTCGAAGTAGAAGCTCAATTCCTGGGCAACGAAGAACGTCGGCAGCGTCGCGGCGATCGACGCCGCGCTCAGCAGCACCGAGAAGACCAGCATCAAGACGAACCCGCGGAGCCGCTGGTGTACGAAGCGGCGGTCGCGCACGCCGTAGACGCGGTTCATCGCGCGGGCCAGGCTGGCGACGAAGTTGGTGCCGACCCAGGCGAAGCCAATGAGGCTGAAGACCCCGAACCAGCCGCTGTTATTTCTGGCCTGGAGTGCGGTCTCGATCGCGTCCTGGGCCTGGCCGGAGGGGAACGCCCAGACGCTGGCGAAGATCGCGGTCTTCAGCACCTGCTCATCGCGGAGGACCAGGCCGGCGACCGAGACGATCAGGAGGGCGGTCGGCACGACGGCGATCATCGCGTTGAAGGCGACGGCCGCGGCGAGGTCACCGGCGTTGGTGCGGTAGTAGCCGCGGAAGGCCCAGGCGGTGATCGACCAGCCGCCCCGCCCGGCGTGACGGGCTAAGGCGACCGAGCTCCGTGGGGGGCGGACACGGGCGTTGACCCGCGGCGATGGGAGCACCCGCACGACGGGACGAGCCCGACGGGTGCGAAGCTCTCGCGCTCGGGACGCCAGCGTCAACCGATCGATCGCGCTCGACTGCATCGCCATCGCGACTCCTCTCCGGACCTAACCGGAAGAGCATAACTCATGCCGAGCCAGGCACCGATGCCGCGCTGGTGGTGCCCGCCTGGCCCCGCTCGCCAAAGACCAACGACGCCGTCAGCCCCGAGTATCCGGGGACCGTCCGCGGGAAGACCGCCGTGGCATGGTGGAGATCCGCGGCGGGGTCGGAGACCGCCGCGCCAAAGTGGGTCAGCCAGAGCGCGCCGGCACCGGCGCCGCGGGCGATCGCCGCCGCCTCGGCGAAGGACATGTGGCCGTGACGGGTCGCCTTTGCGGCGTCCTCGGCGTAGGTCCCCTCGCAGACCAGCAGGTCGACGTCGGCGAAGAACGGGGCCATCGTCGGGAGCGGTCGGGTATCCGTCAGGTAGCCGAACGCCAGCCCCCGCCGGGGGGCGCCGAGCACATCCTCGGGAGTGGCCCGTCCGCCCGACCAGGTGACCGGCTCGCCACGCTGGAGGCGACCCCAGAGCGGCTGAGGGACGCCCAGGGCGACGGCGGCGCCGGGGTCGAACGGCCGTGCCCGGGCGAGGTCAACCCGGTAGCCGAGGCACGGGACGTCCCGGTGGAGGCCGATGATGGCGCGTCCGGCTAGGCCACCCGGGAGCGGGAACGCTTCGCCGTCGGCAAGCTCGCGCACGGCGAGCTCGTAGGGCAGGTGGGGGGCGATCACGCGGAGACCGGCGACGATCCGGGCGATGCCGACCGGCCCCACGAGGTGGACCGTCTCGGTGCGGCCGGCGTTGGCGACGGCGTGGAGGAGACCGGGCAGCCCGGCGATGTGGTCGGCATGCCAGTGTGAGAGGCAGATCGCGCCGAGGCGACGGAAGCCCCAGCCGAAGGTCTTCCAGGGGATCTGGGTGCCCTCGCCGCAGTCGAACAGCACCAGCTCACCGTCGACCCGAACCAGGAGGCTGGAGAGCCACCGGTCGGGCAGGGGTTGCATGGCGCCGGTGCCGAGGAGGAGGAGGTCGATCACGCGGCGCTCCCCCGGAGTCGCACGGGCACGCGGGCCGCGTCGACACGGTGATACGTTGAGATGATGGTCGGGCGTGTCCGCCGCCACGCGCGGCGCCCGCGGCGCGGTGAAGCGACGCCGGGAAGCGCCGCCAGGGTCGGCACACCGTGTGCGACGACCACCGAAGCGTCGGGCTCCGCGGCGGGTCAGGTCGACCGTGGCCTCGAGCGCGCGAACCCGGGAGGACCCCAAAACGATGGCGATGGTACGCGAGCGCGGTCCGGTGGACCAGTTCCCCTACCTGGCCGGTCTCGAGGCCCACCCCGAAGACATCGGCCGGCTCGACGTGGCCGAGGGCACGTCGAGCGAGGGCGGGATCTACGTCGACGCCGCCAGCGGGGCGTCCCGCCTGCTCGCCCCGGGCGACGTGGTTCCGGAAGGGATGTGGGTGGCCCAGCGCGACATCGACGACCTCCTGCCGCGGGGACCGCAGGTCGCCGACGGCCCCCACGGGTTCGGCGAGGGCTGGGGTACCCAGGCGGAACAGGTCGGGGGCGACCGCTCCTTCCAGGAGGAGGATTCCGGCGGCGAGCGGCGTGTTGCCCACGGCGTCCGGAACGAGGACATCGACCCGTCGGTGGCGACCCCGACGGACTAAGCGTAGGCGCCGGATGGACGCCGTCGTGGCGAGCGGCGGCCGACGGGGACAGGGAGACGAACGGGTGACGATGGGCGAGGCGCCGGTGGCGCGGGACGATGAGACGGTACGGGCGGGCGAAGACCAGGGGTTCGGCGCCCGGTTCGGCGCCGCAGCGATCGCGGCTGGGTTCGGGGTCGAGGAGCAGCGCGTCCACAATGCGTTGCAGGGGGAGTTCGGGCTCGGACCGGACGGGACCGTCGACTCCAAGCAGGCGCAGCAGCTCGCGGAAGCCCTGCTCGGTGACCAGCCGCTGGCGGCCCAGGAGGCGGCGCTGATGCAGCTCGGCGCCTTCACGCCGCGCCGCGACGACGACTGGGGGATGGGCGACACGGCACCCGGCGAGGAGAGCGATCGCCTCTCGTCTTCCCCGGACCACCCCGAAGACGTCACCCCGAGCGTCCGCAGCTCCCACGACCCGAGCTACACCCCGAACTCGCCGAAGGGGTAGCCGCCTGCGCCGGGTCGGTTCGCTCCGGTGTTGGGGCGACCGGTGTCCGGCCCCACCCCGCTGACCCAACTCCGGAACTAACCGCCGGGCGCCTCCAGGACGAGGCGCTTCTCGGCGTGTCGGACCAGCGACGCCTCCCGGCGTGGCGGGCCCCGGCGTGGCGACGTTCGCGGCCCGCCATCGAGCCGGGAGGACCGCGGCGTCGCTCGCCAGGCGTCTGGGGCAGGAGAGCTGGACGACCCGCGACCTCGGCACGGGGCCATGGTCCAACCCTGGACAGGCCGACGGGCGGCTGCGCGGTCCACGGGGGCCGTTCGTCCTCCCGGTGGGCAACGGGCGCGCCGAACGAGGTCGGCCATAATGGCGGCACTGCCCGCTCCGACCTGGAGGTTCGTCGATGGCCGCCGTTCCCACCCTGCCGCGTCCCGTCCCTTCTACGCCGGGCTCGCCCCGCGACCTCGCCGGCGAGGTCGCGCGCCTCCGAAGCGAGACGCCCGCGTGCGCCGAGGTGGCCCACTTCAACCATGCCGGCGACTCGCCGTCGCCGCGGCCCGTGCTCGACGCGACCATCGCGCACCTGGAGCGGGAGTCGCGGATCGGCGGGTACGAGGCCGCCGACGAGGCGGCGGACCGGCTCGAAGCCGTCTACGCCTCGATCGCGACGCTGATCGGGGCCGCTCCCGAGGAGGTGGCGATCGTCGAGAACGCGACCCGCGCCTGGGACATGGCCTTCTACGCCGTGCCACTCGGACCCGGCGATCGGATCCTGACCACCCAGGCGGAGTACGCCAGCAACGTGATCGCGTTCCTCCAGGCCGGGGAGCGCGGCGCGTCGGTGGAGGTCGTCCCCAACGACGGTTCCGGCCAGGTCTCGGTCGACGCCCTGGCCGGGATGCTCGACGAGCGGGTCAAGGTCGTCGCGGTCACGCACATGCCGACCAACGGGGGGCTGGTCCAGCCAGCCGCCGCGATCGGGCGGGTGATCCGCGCCTCCGGCGTCGACGCGTTCTATCTGCTCGACGCCTGCCAGACCGCTGGCCAGGTCCCGCTCGACGTCGACGAGATCGGCTGCGACGCGCTGAGCGCGACCAGCCGCAAGTACCTGCGTGGCCCGCGCGGGGTCGGGTTCCTCTACGTCCGGAACTCCTGGGTCGAGCGACTCACGCCGCCATTCCTCGACATGCACGCCGCGGAGTGGGTTGCCGCCGACCGCTACGAGGTGCGAGCCGACGCGCGTCGGTTCGAGAACTGGGAGTCGAACGTGGCCGCCAAGCTCGGGCTGGGCGTCGCGGTCGACTACGCCCTGGCGCTCGGCGCCGACGCCATCTGGGCGCGGGTGCGCACCCAGGCCGAGCGGCTGCGGGCCCAGCTGGCCGCGGTGCCCGGTGTGGTCGTCCGAGACCAGGGGGCCACCAGGGGCGGGATCGTCGCGTTCACGGTCGACGGCGTCGACCCGGCCGCGATCAAGGCGACCCTGCGGCGGTCGAAGATCAACGTCTCGGTCTCCGGCGCGAGCAGCACCCGATACGACATGGAAGCCCGGGGCCTCGAGGAGGTCGTGCGGGCGTCGGTCCACTACCTGACGACCGACGACGAGATCGCGTTCCTCACCGATCGGGTCGCGGCGCTGGCGTCCGCCGGCCGGCGAGCTGAGCGGCGACCCGCACCGGCTCGGCGTCGTCGAGAGCGAATCCGGTCGGTGCCGGCCTGACCCCCGCCGCGTTATCCCGGAATCGTCCGGGGCTCGACCGTCTCTTCTCCCATGTCCCCGGGTCATCGGCGGGCGTTCAGCCGCCACCCGACGCTGCGTCCCCTGCGGGGGAGGATCTCGACCTCCTCCGCCCTGGCCGGACCGCCGATCGGTCCGGTGATGGTGGGCCCCTACCACGCCTGGACCGACCGCCCCCGCTGCGGGGGCGGCTACCCGGATGAAGCCGGGAGCGCTGCCGGAGGACCGGGCTGGGGCCCCGCAGGCGTGGGCCGCATGGCTCGTCGGACGACGCCGACCTCCGTGCTGAGGTCCCGGCGCCGTCCCCCGCTCTGGCGAGCGCGATCCGCTTCGGGTCATGGGCGAGAAGCGCCTCCCGGTGGTTGGTCTGGCGTAGTCGGCGGGCGGCTAACCCACCCGCTGCTCCCTGGGTTTGCCTCGATTCGTCGCGCGTCGCCGGTGGTTCCTCCCGATTGAGCCCAGGTCTCCCGCTTGGTCGACCTGACGGTGACCTGGACGGATGCCGCGGTAGGGAGTGTGAGAGCGGGCCCTGGCGGTGGTGATTACACCGAGAGCGGACGTGGTCGCGGCTCGGGGTCCGGGGGCCCGTCCCTGGACGGTGTGCGGGCGTGCCAATGACGGTGAGGCACGGTCGAGCGGGCCGGCGGGACGAACCGGTCGCCTCCAGCGCCGGGGCCGGGACCCCGCCTGGCCGACCCGGGGCAGCCCGCCCCGGAGCGGACGACGCCCGATCGTCCCGGAGCGCGGCCGACCGGACGCCGTCCAGGGACTACCGGGAATGGGTTGTTCCTCGCCGCTGACGTGGCGGCCAGCCCCCTTGCGGCGGGGTTGGGACGCGGAGACGATGTAGTGTGGGTCACCCATCGTCCGTTGGTCCGGAGTGCCGTCGAGAGAGGGAGTAGAGGATGCGTCGATTCCTGCGTGCCGTGCCGGCGATCACCGTCGGCTTGAGCATGGTCGCGACGAGTGTCGTCGCGACGTCCGCCCAGGGGGATGCCACCCCCGGCGCCAGTCCGGGCGCGCTGCCCGCCGGCTGTGACGTCGTCGCGGAAGGGCTGATCAACCCGCGCTACGTCGCGGTCGCCGACGACGGGACGCTCTACATCACCGAAGCCGGCAACGGAGGCGACGAGACGGTCGCGCCGCCCGAGCCGGAGGAGGCCCCGCAGGTCGCCGCCACCCCAAAGGACGGCGAGGCCACCCCGGAGGACGGCGAGGCCACGCCCGAAGGCGAGGAAGGCGCGGCCGAGGGGGACGAGGCGCCCCCGGTGACCCGTGGCTTCACCGGCCAGTTGACGGCCGTCTCGCCCGACGGCGAGCAGACGGTCGTCGCCGACGGCCTGCCCTCCTACAACGAGGGCGTGGGACCGACCGGGATCGCCCTCGGTGAGGGAGTCGTCTGGATCTCGGTCGGCGGCGCCGCGGCCACGCTCGGTGCCGACCCGCTGGAGAACGAGAACAGCATCCTCGCCGTCGACCTGGCGACGGGCGAAGCGGCGCAGGTCGCCGAGCTGGGGTCGTTCGAGTTGGAGAACAACCCGGACGGGACGGACGTCAACCCCAACCTCTACGGGATGGACCTCGGCGCGGACGGACTGCTCTACGTCAACGACGCCGGCGGCAACACCCTCTACAGTGTTGACCCCGCGACCGGCGAGTTCGCGCTCGTCGGCGTCGTCCCCGGCCCGGCGCTGCCCGGGGAAGCGGCCCAACCCGCGGACGCGACGCCGGTCGCCGACGAGGAACCGGGCGGCGAGATCCAGCCGGTGCCAACCGGCCTCGATGTCGGTGCCGACGGCAACGTCTACGTGGTCACCCTCGGCGCCCTGGCGCCGGAAGCGTCGACGGTGCTGATCGCCCAGGCGGACGGCACCTTCGTCGATGTGGCCACGGGCCTGACCGTGGGGATCGGCGTGGCACTCGGTCCGGACGGCGAGCTGTACGTCAGCCAGCTGGCAACCTTCGTGGGTGAGGCCCCGGGCCCCGGCAACGTGGTCCGAATCGGCGAGGACGGGTCGTTCGAGACGGTCGTCGACGGCATCCCGTTCGCCCATGGGATCACGTTCGACGACGAGGGCAACCTCTACGTCATCGCCAGCTCGACCGCCTTCGGCCCGCCGCCTGCGGAGCCGAACGGACAGGTCCTGCGCTGCGACGGCATCGCCGCCTAGCGCGTCGGGACAGGGTCATGGGCGAGGGCCGGGGCGGATGCCCCGGCCCTCGCCCTGTTCGCTCGGACCAGGACGCGACGCGCCGATTGGACCACCGCTGCGCCCTGGGTGCGCAATCCGGCCAGTCGATGGCGGTATCGGAGGCGCGCCGGCGGCCGGGCTCACCCGGGGCAAGACCCGTCGCCGGACCCTCGGGCACGACGCCGGCTCAAGCCGCCTGCGGACCCGCCGGGCGAAACACTGTCGGTCCCGGTCGCTCCCTCCTGTCCGGTGCGCGGGTTGGGTTACCCCTGCTGCCCGAACGTCCGCAGCAACTGGACGGTGCCGACGCCGGGCACGGTGCAGTCCTTGAGCCGGCCGAGAAGCGCCCGGTAGGCGGCGTCTCCGGCGATTCGCTCCAGCGACGCCTCGTAGTCGGCGAGCCGCTCGTAGCGCTGCACCGAGATCAGCTCGTCGGGGCGGCCGGTCAGGCTCGTCAGCCACTCGACGGCCACGTAGCCTGCCCGCTCACGGTGGACAGCCATCTCCCCGATCACCCGTCGCAGGTCCTCGCCCCGTCCGCGCGCGATCGTGTTGGTCGTGATTCGCAGGTACATTGCCCCTCCAAGTGGGACGCGGGCCCCGTGTGCCGCGTCGGATACCGCTGAGGATGGCGCGGCGGTGTGGCGTGCCGGCCAGGCCGGTTGGCTAGCCCGCGACGAGGCTGGCGCCGCAGTGCGGACAGACGATGTCGTCCACGCGGACCGGCTTACCGCACATGGCGCAGACTGGGTCTTTGTCGGCGGGGAGGCCCGTCGGCCCCGCGTATCCCTCGGTCCCGTGCTCCTGGCGCCTCGACTCGACCGGCATGATCACGTCCTCCGCTTGTCCTCGCCGCCCACCAGACCGCGCGCTGGTGGGCCGTTGGGCGAGCGCGTCCCCGCCGCTGTCGAACTCCTCACGACCCGCGCCCGATGGCGCCGACCCGGCGCGTCATAGCTCGCTGGCACCGGCCCGGTCGCTCGGCGGTGTGCCCCGGCGCTCCTGGCCGGTGCGGCGCCGCCACCCCGTGCCGTCGGGCCGCTGCCTGGGGGGCTCTCGACGTCCAGCCCGCCGGTGCGCGGCCCGGCCGTCGGACAGCGGGCCCCGGCGGGCCTGACGTCGAGAGCCCGGTCCGTGCCGGCCAGACCAGGACCTGAGGCAAGGCGGTCGCGAGCGAGAGCGATCACGCGCGGGCGAGCCACCGTTGCCTCCTGGCCTTGGCCTATCCTGGGGCGAGACCCGGGCCGCGCGTTGGCCCGGTGGTGGGTTGCCAGCGCGGGGCGTGCACGGGCGGTGCCAGCCCGTGGCGGTCCAATCTCGCGCGAGCGCAGAAGGGGGCGGTCGATGCACGCGGAAACGGCGCGATTCGGGCGGATGTGGTGCCTCCGGCTCGACCCCGGGGAGGACCTGCTGGACAGGTTGCGCCGGGCGGCGGAGGAGCTCGGCGTCCGGGACGGGGCGTTCCTCGGCGGCGTCGGTTCGCTGGCGAGCTACCACGTGCACGTGGTCTCGAGCACGGATCTGCCGCCGACGAACGCCTTCATGCGGGGCGATGGGCCGTTCGACATCCTGGCCATCACCGGGCACGTGCTGGGTGGCCGGGTGCATGCGCACCTCACGTTCTCCGACAGCGAGAAGGCGATGGGCGGGCACCTGGAGCCGGGCTGCCAGGTCCTCACGTTCGCGGTCGTGACGCTCGCCGAGCTGCTCGACACCGACCTGGCGAGCTGGGATCGGGTCGGCGCGTTCGCCGACGTGCGCTGAGGACGGGGGTTCCGGTCGGCCCGCGTCGACCCGCGCGGGCCGCACGGACCACACCGGCCGTGCCTCCCCAGGGCGCCTTCGGCCGTGGCCTGGCGGTGGCGCGCTCGTCTCCGGGGGCGAACGCTGCGACGGGAGTCTTCGGCCGTGGTCGCCCGAGCGGGCCGGTCGTCGGCAGGTCGTCGGGGGCGGTCGGCGGAGCGGCGGCAGAACCGGCGCGGACGCCGGGCTGCCGCCGCGACATACTCGGGTTAGCCGTTCCCGCCGACCGCTGTCAGCGCCTCGTCCAGCGTCTCGACGGCGCGGTCGAGCTCGGCGTCCGTGATCACCAGCGGTGGCTGGAAGCGGACGACGTTGGCAGCCGGACCGCCGACCCCGACGAGCACCCCCGCCTCCCGACAGTGGCGGCGAACCTGGGCCGCGGCGGCGGCGGCCGGCTCCTTCGTCTCCCGGTCGGTGACCAGCTCCACGCCGATCATCAGGCCGAGGCCGCGGACCTCACCGATCAGCGGGTGCCGGGTCGCCAGCTCCCGCAGCTGGGCCAGGGTGCGCTCGCCCTTGCGGGCGGCCTCCTCCGGCAGCCGCTCGTCGCGCATGACGTCGATGTTCGCGAGCGCGGCGGCACAGGAGACGGGGTTGCCGCCGAAGGTCGAGAGGTGCTCGCCCGGCCGCAGCGCGTCCGCGATCTCGGGCCGGGCGACGGTCGCGCTCAGCGGGAAGCCGTCGGCGATGCCCTTCGCGGCGACCAAGATGTCGGGCTCGACCCCGTAGTGGTCGACGGCGAACAGCGCGCCGGTGCGCCCGAACCCGCTCTGGACCTCGTCGGCGATGAACAGGATGCCGTGCCGGTCGAGGACCTCCTTGACGCGGCGGAAGTAGGAGGCCGGCGGCACCAGGATCCCGCCCTCGCCCATCACCGGCTCGGCGATGAACGCGGCGACGTCGCCGCTGGACTGGTAGGCGACCGCCCACTCGACCAGCTCGGCGCAGCGCTCGGCGACGACCTCGGGGTCGTCCGTGCCGAACGGGTTGCGGTAGACGTAGGGGGCCGGGGCGAACGCGATCCCGGGCAGGTACGGCCCGCCGCGGGTCTTGCGCCCCTTGTTGCCCGTGATCGAGAGGGTCCCGGCGGACCGACCGTGGAACGCGTGGGTGAGCGTGATGAACTCGTGGCGTCCCGTGTACGCCTTGGCAAGGCGCATCGCCGTCTCGATGCCTTCGGCTCCGGAGTTGCCGAAGAACGTCTTGCTCAGGTCGCCCGGCGTGATCTCCGCCAACCGCTCCGCGAGGTCCGCCACCACCGGGACGTGGTAGATGTAGGAGGCGGCGTGGACCACCTTCTCCATCTGCTCGCGGACCGCGGCCAGCACCCGAGGGTGCCGATGGCCGGCGTTGACGACCGCGATCCCGGCGAAGCAGTCCAGGTAGGCGGTGCCGTCGGCGTCCCAGACCGTGACCCCTTCCGCCCGGTCGACGACGACCGGCTCGACGGAGGCCACGAAGCTCGTGTTGACGAAGCGGCGGTACTTCTCGATCGTGGCGTCGTGGCCCCCACCCGGGGCGGTCGCCGTTCCGCCGGTCCGTGCCGCGGTCGCTGCGAGATCCATCCCACACCCTTCCCTCTGCGCGTCGCGCCCAAGGCGGCGCGCCCGCACCATCGAACGCGGGCATTCTCCCAGGCGCGGACACCGCGGGCTAGGCCCCGGTTCGTCCCACTCCTGTCCATCAGCGGCCGGGCGAGGTGGTCGACTCGGCCGCTGACCATGGCGGCGTGCGTCGGCGTGGGGTCGGGGGCCAGCCGATCAGGAAGCCGGGTCGCCTACGCGACTCGGTTGGGTAGCAGGTCCCCAGCGCCATGACAGGGTCTCCCATCCGACGCGGAGGGTCGGCGTGGTGCGGCCGGCGTATCGCTTCGCGCCTGGTCGCAAGTCGCTGGGCCAGATGACGTGCTGTCCCGCCTGTCCCTGGCCCAACCGGCCTCCCCACCGCCGTCCGGGAGCAGGCGGGCCGATCCTCCTTGCCCGGCGGGCCGACGCGAGCGCGGCGCGGTAGAGTGCCGGCCGGTGAGCGGCGGGCGTTCCCCGGCGTCGGACCGTTCGGGCCCCCGTCGGGCCGGCGGGAGTCGGTGGCGCGTCTCGCCCCGTGGCGGCAGTGGGAGGCAGGCGACGGTGCGGATCGTGACGGGCGGGATCGCTCAGGAGACCAACACGTTCCAGTGGCAGCCAACGACGCTGGAGGACTTCTCGCGGGCCGGATTCGGGACGCTGGCGCGTGGCCAGGAGATCCTCGACCTGGACGGGACCGGTACCGTCTACGGCGGCGCCGTGGGAGAGGCCAGGCGGCACGGCGTCGACCTCATCCCCACGACCTACGGCGGCGTCATGCCGGGCGGTCGCGTGACCCGGGAAGCCTTCGACTCGATCCGCGACGAGATCCTCGCCGGGATCCGGAACGCGCTGCCGGTCGACGGCGTCCTGCTCGTCCTCCACGGCGCGATGGCACTCGAAGACCACGACGACGCCGAGGGGCTGCTCCTCGCCGCGGTGCGGGACGCGGTCGGACCGGACGTGCCGATCGTGGCGCCGCTTGACCTCCACACCAACCTCTCCAACGAGATGGTCGACCTCGCCGACGCGCTGGTCGGGTACAAGGAGTATCCGCACGTCGACATGCCCGAGACCGGAGCCCAGGCGGTCCAGATCCTGGTCGCGATGCTCCAGGACCGGGCGCGGCCCGCGATGGCGCGCACGCGACTGCCCCTGGTCGCGCCGAACCAGTCGATGGTGACGACCTGGCAGTCGCCGCTGAAGACCGCGATCGACCGCGCCCGGGAACTGGAGCGGGAGCCGGGGGTGCTGGCGGCGACCGTGCTCGGCGGGTTCCCCTTCGCCGACGTGCCGTTCGCCGGCATCTCGACGATCGTCGTCACCGACGGCGACCCGGCCCGAGCCCGCCGGTACGCCGACGAGCTCGCCGCGATCTGCTGGGAGCGGCGGGACGACTTCACCATCCACCCGACCCCGGTTGCCGACGCGATCGCCGAGGCGATGGCCGCGCCGGAGGGGAGCGTCTACGTGCTGGCCGACATCGCGGACTCCGGCGCCAGCGGCACCGCCGGCGACGGCACGGTCGTCCTCCGCGGCCTGATCGAGGCGGGGGCCCGGTCGGCCGCCGTGGCCCAGGTCATGGACCGCGAGGCGGTCGAGGCGTGCGTTGCCGCCGGCGTGGGCAGCGAGGTCACCCTCACCGTCGGCGGCAAGCACGACGGCCTGCACGGCCCGCCGCTCGAGGTGACCGGGTCGGTCCGGCTGATCCACGAGGGGACGTTCACCATCGCCGGCCCGATGGGGTCGGGCACGGTCGCCAGCCGTGGCCGAACGGTGGTGCTGGAGATCGGCGGTCCCGACCGGATCGAGCTGCAGCTGACCGAGCTGCGCGGCCACCCGCACGACCTCAACTTCTTCCGCGCCTTCGGCATCGAGCCGACCCAGCGCCGGATCCTGGTCCTCAAGAGCGCCGCGCACTTCCGCGCCGCGTTCGAGCCGATCGCCACGAAGGTGGTCGAGGTCGACGCGCCGGGCATCAGCAGCCCGACGCTGACCTCGTTCCAGTACACGCGGCTGCGCCGCCCGATCTACCCGCTGGACCGCGACGCGCAATGGTCGCCCGAATCGTAGGGATCGATCCGGTGGCCGAGCGGCAGCGCCGGCGAGGGCTCCGTAGCGTCCGGATCGGCAACGTGAGGCTGCCGGCTGTCCGCCGGCCGTCTCGGACGCCGGGCGAGACGGTACCGTCCCGACTCGGCGTCGACTCCCGGCGCTGCGATCGCCGCTTGGCAGTGAGGTCACAGGATCCGACCCGAAGTAGTGCGCTCGCCCGTTCATCGGGGGTAGGAGGTCACCATGGACGTCGCGAGTCCGGCAACCAGGACGCTGCCGGTGGTCGATGCCGCCGGGACGCCGCGCGAGCGGGGACGGGCGCACGGTGAGGAGCTGCGTCCGCTCATCGGCGCGGGGATCGACCGGTGGGCGACCGACCTGGGCACGGCACACGGGTTGGACCCGGACGACTATCTCCGGGACTTCCTGGGCAGCACCGGGTATCTCGCCACGGCGGCGAGGTGGACGCCGGACCTGCTCGACGAGGTGCGAGGGATCGCCGAAGGGGCCCGCATGCCCTTTGAGCGGGTCGCCGCGTACAACCTGCTGGACGAGGAGTGGGCCTACGCCCGCTCGCGCCGAACGGGGACGTCGGCGCCCGGCTGCACGGTTGTCGGGCTCCGCCAGGCCGGCACCGGCATCCCCGTCCTCGCCCAGACGATGGACATCCCGTCGCTCCATGACGGAACCCAGGCGGTGCTCCGCCTGGCATCCGACCAGGGTCCGACGACGCTCGCCTTCACCTATGCCGGGATGATCGGCCTCAACGGCTGCAACGAGGAGGGCGTGGCGGTGGTCGTGAACAACCTGGCGATGCTCGCGTCGTCCACTCTCGGCCTGCCGGTCGCCTTTGTTGTTCGGGGCGTCCTCGGCTGCGCGACGCTCGCGGCGGCGGCGGCGTTCCTCCGCGGCGTGCCCCACGCGATCGGGCAGCACTACGCCATCGGCGCTCCGGACGGGTTCGTCAGCCTGGAGTGCTCGGCGAGCGGGGTGACCGAGGACGCGGCGGCGGGCGACCGCGTGCTGCACACCAACCACCCCCTCGTCAGCGCCGATCTCACCGGCGACCCGGAGCCGCTGTACGCCGGTTCGCGGACCCGGGAGCGGTACGCCTACCTGCGGGAGCACGGGCCAACGCTCGCCGACCGGGAGGCGGCGGAGCGGGCGCTGGCCGACACGTCCGTCCCGGTGAGCCTCGGGGCCGACCGGCGGTCGATGACGTTCGGGGCGATCAGCGTCGAGCTCACCGTCCCGCCGCGCCTGCGGGTCGCCCCGGGGCCTCCCCACCAGACCCCCTTCGTCGACGTGGGGTTCGCGGCGGGAAGCGCGGCGAGGGCCGCCTAGCGCCCGGCGTCGGTCCGTCTCCTGACTGGCCGGATCGGTGTCGGGGTGAGTCGGCTGGCGTTTCGGTGCGGTGGAGAAGTCTGGACGGAGGAAGGTGGCCCCTGGCCGGCCCGCGGTTCGCCCGGCAGTGCCCCCCGGCCGGACACCGCCGTGCCCGATCGGCGTGAGCGGGGTTCGGCCCTTCCCTCCTGGATCGCCATCCGCTACCGTGGCGGGTGCGGGGCCAGCGCATCCGCGGGCGGCGCGGGGACGGTCCCGCGGTCGGACGGGAGCCAGGCGATGGCAAAGACCTTCGCGCAGATGGTGGGAGAGGCCCAGGCCGAGGTGCCCGGGATCGGCGTCGAGGAGGCGCAGCGGCGGCTGCACGAGGATCCGAACACCCTGGTGGTCGACGTGCGCGACCTGGCGGTCCGCCGCACGTCCGGTATGGTCGAAGGCGCGGTCGCGGTCTCGTCCGGCATGCTCCCGATCCGTGCCGACACGGAACTGCCCGAGGACTGGCGGGATCCGCGCCTTCAGGACCGCGCGCGCCCGGTCATCACCGTCTGCGACGCGGGACCGATGTCGGCCCTGGCCGCCCAGACGCTCAAGGGCATGGGGTTCGAGAACGTCGCCTACCTGGAGGGCGGCACCCAGGCCTGGACGGACGCTGGTCTGCCAACGATGCCACCGCCTGACGCGTAGCGCGTCCAGCGTCCCCGGGGGCAGTTCCCTTCGAGACGCGGGGCGCTTGGACCGCGTCGCTACTCCACGGGCGGCCCGGGCGTCTGCCCCCACTCCGCCCATGAGGCCTCGTAGAGGCGGACGTTCGGGTAGCCCAGCAGTTGGCTCGGCGCGAACCACGAGTGACTCGATCGGCCGCCCACCGTGCAGCACGGAATGATCCCGCGGTCGGGATCGACGCCTCGCGCCCGATACGCGGCGCGCAGCTCCTCGCGCGCCCCGAAGGTCCCCCTCGTCGTTGACCGCGGTCTCCCAGGGGACGCGGACGGCGCCCGGGATGTGCCGTGCGCGCTGCCCCTCGCCAGGCCCGGCCCGGGCCGGAACAGTCCGCAGGCGTACTCATTCGATAGGCGGAGATCGAGGATCGACCGGCCGCGATCGCCGATCACCACGCAGACGTCGTCAAGGCCCGCTCGGTCGTCCCGGGGGACGTGCCGACACCCGCGCGTCGATCCGGCTGGCTCCGCTGGCCGCGAGGGCGCGGTGGTCGTCCGCATGTCGTCCGGAACAAGTGCGGTCCCCACCGCGCCGGAGCGTCGGTCCGCCCCGGATTGTCCCGAGGCACGCTCACTCCCCCGCGCCGATGCCTGGGCGAGCGCCGACACCGTCCCGGCCTCGCTCACCGCGGCTGGAAGCCGCCGTCGACGTTGATGGTCTGGCCGGTGATGTAGGACGCATCCGGCGACGCCAGGAAGCTCACCAGCGCGGCGACGTCCTCCGGCTCGCCGTGCCGGCCGAGCGGGACGGCGGCGCGGGCCCGGTCGCGGACCGATTCGAACGAGAGCCCTTCGGCCTCGGCGCGGCGGCGGAGCGCCGCCCAGTGCAGCTCGGTCGCCATCTGGCCGGGGCTGACGCAGTTGACCCGGATGCCCGACGGGCCGAGCTCGCGCGCGAGCGCGTGGGTCAGCGCGACCACGCCGGCCTTGGAGGCGCCGTAGGCCCCGGAGCGAACCGGGGTGTCGTGGCCGAAGATCGACCCGACCGTCACGATCACACCCGAGCGCCGGGGGATCATCGCCCGCGCCGCCGCCCGGACCGAGAAGAAGACGCCTTCGAGGTTGACGGCGATGACCCGCCGGAACGCCTCGTCGCTCGTCTCCGCGAGCGGCGCGCCGCCGCCGATCCCCGCGTTCGCCACCATCAGGTCCAGCCGCCCGTGGTGTGCGACGGTCTCCGCGACGAGCCGATCCACCGCCGCCGAGTCGGCGACGTCGCAGACGGCGCCGCTCGCCTCTCCGCCGAGCGTCTCCGCGGCGGACCGCACCGACGGGTCGACGTCGGCGAGGACGACTCGCGCCCCGTCGGCGCTGAGACGCCGAGCGATCCCGAAACCGAGGCCGCGGGCCGCCCCGGTGACGATCGCCACCGTGTCCGCGTGCCGTCCTGGTGGGTCCCACGCGGTCGCCGTCACCTTCGCTTCCCGCTCCGCGTCGCGGACGAGAGCCAGGTTGTCCCGGCAAGGGTGGCGTACCGGACGCCCCTCTTCCCCCTGAGGGCCGCGGCTCGCGCGAGCGGTGGGAGACCGCGAACGCCGATCTTCGCGGACGGTCGCGTCAGGGCGATCACGCCCGTTGGGCCGTCGCGGCGGGAGAGGGCACGGCCGTCACGGTGGAACGCATCGGCGGCGGCTGCCTCGTCACGCCGTGACCGGGGCTGCGGGAGGGCCAGGTCGGCGACCGGTGCGCGCGGGATAGGCGCGGACACGCACGGCGCGCGTCTGCCGACGGGTTGGACGCACGCTGGGGGGGCGGTGGGCGAGGCCAGGCGGGCGCTCGTCCGACGGGCGGTCACCTCGGCGTCCCGTCATCGTGGCGCCCGGCGATGGCGGCAGCGGCGTCGGCGACCGACGGCCAGTCGCCGACGCCGGCGGTCTGCCGGGCCGAGTCCAGCACCGCCAGCACCATCGCGTCCGCGGCGGCGTGGCCGACCAGGTCCGTCAGGTTGGCGCCGGTGGTGCCGGGCAAACGGACGGGATCGGCTCGCGTTCCAAGGGCGAACACGGTGTCGCCGTCGAGCATGGCGTGGCTCGGCCGGATTGCGCGCGCCAGGCCGTCGTGCGCCAGCTCGGCGATCTTGATCGTCTGCGGCTTGGTCAGGTCGGCGTTGGTCGCGACGACGCCGATGGTCGTGTTCGTCAGCGAGGCCGTCGTCTCCGGCTCCTGGTCCGGCTGGTGGTACAGCAGCGGGACGTCGAAGCCGCCGCCCGCGGCGTAGAGCCCGCCCGTGAGGGGGTGGACCATGCCCCCGAGGGAGTTCACGACCACGATCGCCCCGACCACGATCCCGCCGGGCAGCAGCAGCGAGGCCGTCCCCAGCCCGCCCTTGGTGCGGACGCACCCCGGGCCCTTGCCGGCCGTGCCCCCCGCCCCAGCGCCGACGTTGCCGCGCGCGAACGGCCCCGCGGTGGCGCTCTCGGCGGCGCTTCGCCCCCAGGCGACGGTCGGGCGGAGCGCCGGATCGGCGAACGCCAGGTCGAAGATCACCGCGCCCGCGACGACCGGGACGATCGCGCCGCGCAGCCGGTGTCCGATCCCCCGCTCCACCAGCCACTCGGTGATGCCGGTGACCGCCTGGAGGCCGAACAGGCTGCCGCCCGTCAGTCCGATGGCGTGGACGACGCCGCCGACCGTGGTCGCCGCGAGCGCGTCGGTGTTGATGGTGCCCGGGTTGGAGCCGCGGACGGAGACGCCGGCCACCGCACCGCCCTCGGCGAGGACGGCGGTGATCCCGCGGGCGACGCGGTCGTGCGTGAAGTGCCCGACGGTGATCCCGGGCACGTCGGTGAGCTCACCAAGCGGACCCGCTGCGAGACGGAGATGGGACACGCTGGCTCCCCTGACACGATCCGCGCGATCGACACGCTCGACGCCGCTCCGCCGCTCCGCCGCGCCGGTGAGGCGCGGGGCCGGCCGAGGCTACCCATGGTCCGACCGGCGCTCCCGGGCCACGCCCCGCTCCTCGCTTCCGTTCTCCGCCGGCTCGACGATCGGCACGTTGATCCAGAGCACCGTGGTTGGCGTGGCGCCGTCGTTCCGCCACCGGTGCAGACGGGTGCTCCGGAGGTGCAGGGAGTCGCCCGCTTCCAGCCCGTGGACCTCGCGCTCGTCGATCCAGAAGGTGAGCTGACCGGTGAGGACGTAGACGAACTCCTCGCCGGGGTGCGAGTACCCTTCCTCGCTCCCGCCGCCCGGCCGGACCTCGATCCGCTGCGCCTCCATGGCCCCCGGACCGGTCATCAGGTCCTCGATGACGACAGAGCCCAGGCCGGCCACGTAGCGGGGGCGGTCGTGCGGGCGGAGGACGCTCCGCTGGCGCGACCGGTAGTCCGGGCTGAGCGCGGGGACCGTCGTGCCGTAGGCGTCCGCCAGCTTGAAGAGGTTCGCCACCGAGGGGCGCGACTGGCCGCGCTCGACCGCGCTCAGGAACGAGATCGAGAGCCCCGACCTGGTCGCCAGCTCGGCCAGCGACCATCCCTTCCCGGCGCGAAGCGCCCGCAGGTGTCGCCCCAGGGCTTCCGCCGAGTCAGGCACGGGTGAGGCGGCGCCGTCGTCGACGGGGCCGAGCTCGCGGCGGATCGCCGGCGCGTTGAGCCGGTCCATCCGTCGCAGGCGGACGATCTGGCGCAGCCGGCTGAGATCGCCGGTCGAGTAGAGGCGGTGGCCGCCGGGGGTCCGCCTGGGACTGATCAGCCGCTCCCGCTCCCAGAGGCGCAGCATGCCCCGGGAGACGCCGGTCAGCCGAGCCGCCTCGCCGATCGGGTGGAGCGGTTCCCCGTCGCCCCCTGCCGGTCCCTCGCCGTTCCCCCGCTGCATTGTCCCCTTCCCAACGTGCGCGCCCCGACGCAGCCGAGGTGTCGCCACCCTCGCTGGGTCAGGTCACGTCCGGGTGCCACGGTACTCCCCAGGCATCCTACTACGGCCGGCGAGCCATTCTTGCCGCGGGTCCGGTGAGCCTTCTCGGAGGTTCGGGGCGGCGCGAGGCGCTCCCGGTGGGTCCACTCGAACGAGCACGTTTCGCCACTTGACAGTCCCAGTGGGGCTGCGTATTGTCCCGAAAAGTTGCCACTTCATAGGAATCATGTCGCGGCGGTCGGGGCGGAGTGGGCGGTCACGGCTAGGAGCGGCGGCCATAGGTGCCGCCGGTTGACCGGCGCTGGGGCGTCGCCCCGCGGAGGGACGACCCGGCCCGAACTCGCGGCGCGTCGACGGTCCGCTTCCCCCCGAGTCCAGCCCAGAGAGGAGCACGGGATCGCTATGGCAGCGACGGTCCAGACCGACATCGGCACGCTCCAGAACTACGTCGGCGGCCGCTGGGTGTCGGCCGAGGCGGTCGAGTCCCAGGAGGTGCGCAACCCGGCCACCGACGAGCCGCTGGCGCGGGTGCCGCTGAGCGGCGCGGCCGACGTGGACACCGCGGTGGCGGCGGCGGCGGCGGCGTTCCCGTCCTGGCGGGCCACCCCGCCGCAGGAGCGGGCGCGCTACTTCTTCAAGCTTCGCCAGCTGCTCGACGAGCACCGGGAGGAGCTCGCCCGGTTGATCGTCGCCGAGATGGGGAAGACCCTCGACGATGCCCGGGGCGAGGTGCAGCGCGGGATCGACAACGTTGAGACGGCCTGCGGCATCCCCACCCTGATGATGGGCTATGGCCTCGAGGACGGCGCGGCGCGCGGGATCGACGAGGAGGTCGTGTTCCAGCCGCTCGGCGTCTTCGCGGCGATCACCCCGTTCAACTTCCCCTTCATGATCGCCTTCTGGTTCCTCCCCTACGCCGTGGCGTGCGGGAACACGTTCATCCTCAAGCCGTCAGAGACCGACCCGATGGTCCAGCAGCGGGTCTTCGAGCTGATCGACGCGGTCGGCTTCCCGCCCGGCGTGATCAACCTCGTCCACGGCGGCAAGGACGCGGTCAACGCGCTGCTGGACCACCCCGAGGTCCGGGGCATCTCGTTCGTCGGCTCCACCCAGACCGCCGCCTACGTCTACGCGCGGGCGGCGCAGACCGGCAAGCGGGTCCAGGCCTCCGGCGGCGCCAAGAACGCGATCGTGGTCATGCCGGACGCGAACATGGACGCGTACCTGTCGACCATCATGAACTCGTTCTACGGCGCGGCTGGCCAGCGCTGCCTGGCCAACTCGCTCGTGCTCCCGGTCGGCGCGGCGCACCACGACGCGCGGGAGCGGGTCGCCGAGGCGGCGGGCCGCCTGCGCGTCGGCGACGGGCTCGAGCCGGGGGTGGAGCTGGGGCCGGTGGTGTCGGCGACGGCGCGGGACCGCATCTTTGGCGCGATCACGGCCGCCGTCGACGAGGGCGCCGAGGCCGTGCTTGACGGCCGGCAGGTTCGCGTGCCGGAGCGGCCGCGTGGCTACTTCGTGGGCCCGACGCTGCTGGACAACGTCCGCCCCGGGACGCGAGCCTACCGGGAAGAGATCTTCGGACCGGTGGTCGGGATGTCGCCGGTCGAGAGCCTGGACGAGGCGATCGCGCAGATCAACGCCGCGGAGTACGGCAACGCCGCCTCCATCTTCACGGAGAGCGGTGCGGCGGCGCGCAAGTTCCGGTACGAGGTCGAGACCGGCAACATCGGCATCAACGTCGGCGTGGCGGCCCCGGTCGCCTACTTCCCCTTCAGCGGCGCCAAGCGCTCGTTCTTCGGCACCCTGCACCCGCAGGGACGGGACGCGGTGCGCTTCTACACCGAGAGCAAGGTGGTCATCACGCGGTGGACGGGGGGTGATCGCGGGACGGTGACGGGCGTCGGGCGGTAACGGGAACCTTCGCGGGCGACAGGCGCGGACGAGCGGCACAGGAGCGGACAGATGACCTCAGACGGCGGGACGATCACCAACCTTTCGTTGTCGCGTCGGACCGCGCTCAAGGCGGCGGCCCTCGGCGCCGCCAGCGCCGCATCGGGGAGCGCGTTCCTGCGGAGCGTGCGCTCGGCCGCGGCCCAGGGCGCGGCGGGCGGACGGCTCGTCATCGGCAAGCCCTACGAGGCCACGGGCTACGATCCGCACACCGAATCGAACCAGACGTCGTGGGAGATCCACGCCGTCGTCTACGAGAGCCTGCTCTTCCTCGACGACAATTTGAACCCCGTCCCCGGTCTGGCGGAGCGGTGGGACACGCCGGACGATCGGACCTACGTCTTCCACCTGCGCCAGGGCGTCAAGTTCCACAACGGCCGGGAGATGACCGCCGAGGACGTGGCGTTCAGCCTCGAGCGGGTGCTCACCTATCCCGAGGCGTGGTGGGACGACAAGATGGGCCCGCCCCGGCCGCTCTCGCCGGCCGAGTCGACGGCCGAGGCGCTCGGCACTCCTAGCGCCGGGCCGTCGGTTGGCCTGACCATCGAGGTGACGGGTCCCTACCAGGTCACCGCTACCCTCTCCGAGCCGTACGCGCCATTCCTCGCCTCCCTGACGGGGACGTCGGTGTCGATCGTGCCGGGGGCCGAGGTCGCGAGCGGCGCCATCGACCTGACGACCCAGATGATCGGGACGGGCCCCTTCCAGCTGGTGGAGCACGCCGAAGACCAGCGCTGGGTCTTCTCGAAGTTCGCCGAGTACTGGCAGGAGGGTCAGCCCCTGCTGGACGAGATGGTCTGGCAGGTCATGCCCGACGAGGCGTCGCGGGTGGCCGCGCTCCGCGCGGGCGAGATCCAGCTCACGATGTTCGAGAACCCGACGATGCTCGACCTGCTGACGGGCGACCCCAACGTGGCGACCGTGGTGCAGGCGGCGACCAACTACTACATCCTGTTCGTGAACGCGAACCGGCCGGAGCTGGCCGACCAGCGCGTCCGGCAGGCGCTCTCGGTGGGGATCAACCGCGAGCAGATCAAGGACGTCGCGCTGTTCGGGCGGGCCCACGTGACCGGGCCGATCGCGGCCGCGTTCACGCAGATGGCGAGGCCGCTCGACGAGGTTCCCTTCTACAAGCACGACGTGGCCCAGGCGAAGCAATTGCTGGCCGACGCCGGCGTGGCCAACGGGCTCAAGCTCCAGCTCCTGATCACGCCGGTGCTGGCGGCGACCGTGCCGATGGCCGAGGTGATCAAGGCGCAGCTGGCCGAGGTCGGGATCGAGATCGAGATCGTCCAGCGGGATCTGGCCACCTTCGTCAACGAGTACGCCGTCGAGGGCACCGCCCAGCTGGCGATCTCCTGGTGGGCGGGCTACAGCGACCCCTACCTCGTCCTGCTCGAGAACGCCTCGAGCGTCTTCGCCCCGGTCCTCGGCATCAGCGACCCGGCGATCGACGAGCTGATCGCCCGCTCGGCGCGCACCGTGGAGCCCGAAGCCAGGCTCCAAGTGCTCCGCGAGCTCGAGGATGCCATCGCGACGATGGGAGGCTTCCAGCCGCTGGTCACCCGGGACAACTTCATCGCCTACCGGAAGGACATGGTCGGCAACGCGACGTTCGCCACCGGAGAGGGCTTCGGCCTGCCGCTCTGGCACCGCCTCCAGCAGATAACGCTCGTCCAGTAGCACGGCGGCATCGCGGCCGGAGCGACGACCGGCCGGCATCGTGGGCCGGGGGGCCGAACGGCCCCCCGGCCCGCTCATCGCGGTTCGCGCCGCGACGTCCGAGGGCACCGGGAGCCACCGCCGACGATCCGGCGGTGACCGGCCGTAGCCGAAAGCCAGGATGGGCCGGGGCATGCCGCGCTACGTCGCCAGCCGAGTCATCATGGCCCTGATCACGACCCTCGGCGTGGCGACCATCGTCTTCGTCGCGATGCGCCTGGTGCCCGGCGGCTTCGCCGGGGCGCTGCTCGGGCCGAACGCGGTGCAGAACCCCGAGGTGGTGGCCGCCATCGAGGAGAAGTACGGCCTCGACAAGCCGGTCATCGTCCAGTACGGCCTCTGGCTCCGCAACGCGGTCCAGGGGGACCTGGGGGAGTCGCTGCGCACCCGCTCCTCGGTCACCTCGGAGATCGTTCGACGGTCCCTCGTCACGGTGGAGTTGACCCTCCTCGCGACGCTGATGTCGCTCCTCCTCGGTGTCCCGGCGGGCGTGGTCGCGGCCCTGCGGCGGAACTCGGTGGCCGACACCGTGACCAGATCGGTCTCCCTGATCGGCCTCTCGATCCCCGACTTCGTGCTCGGGACGGTGCTGATCTACTTCGTCTCCACCCGGGGCATCGGCCTGCCGATCTCGGGCTATGTCTCGATCACTGAGGACCTCTCCGGCCACTTCCGGTCGATGGTCCTGCCGACGTTGACGCTGGGCCTGGTTACTACGTCGGTCGTGATGCGGGTGATCCGGTCCAGCGTCGTCGAGGTCCTCGGCGAGGCGTACGTGGTCACCGCCCGGGCCAAAGGGTTGCACCCCCGCGTGGTGGCGCTGCGCCACGTGGTGCGCGCTGGACTCATCCCGACCGTGACCATCGTCGGCATCAACATGGGCTACCTGCTCGGCGGGGCGGTGATCGTGGAGGAGTTGTTCTCGCTGCCCGGTCTCGGCCGGTACGCGCTGACGGGCATCCTCAACCGGGACTACCCCGTGGCCCAGGGCGCCGTGATCGTGGGGGCGCTGATGTTCGTCCTCGCGAACCTCGCCGCCGACGTCGCCTACGCCTATCTCGATCCCCGCATCAAGTACTAGTGGTGACCGCTCGGGCGCTGCTCGGGTGCCCAGCCGTGCCGGTGGTCCGCGCCGTGCCCGGACTCGATGTGTCAGCGTGTGGAGGGACAACGCCATGGCCGTCAGCGACGGCGTCAGCGCCCGCGGAGCCTCTGCGGCGACCACCGCCGAGGAGACCGTTCGCGACACGTCGCCGACGCGCGGCACCATCCCGGGCGGGGACAGCGGCGGTGCCACCCTCGCCACGGCCGACCTGCGGGAGCGCCGCCATACCTCTACGCTGCGCCGGTTCGTGCGCGCGAGCCCGCTCGGGACGGTCTCGGCCCTGTTTCTCCTGGCCGGGATCGCGATCGCCCTGCTCGGCCCGTTCCTCGGGACCGGCGATCCGGAGGCGCTGAGTCCACTCGCGATGTTCTCGTCGCCGTCGGCAGACCTCCCGATGGGCGGCGACTACCTCGGGCGCAGCGTGCTCGCCCGGCTCGTCTCCGGGCTCCGCGTCTCCCTGGCGCTGGCGGCGGTGTCCGCGTTGATGGCCGCCACCGCGGGCACGTTCCTGGGCCTGGTCGCCGGCTACTTCGGGGGGACCCTCGACGAGCTGGTGATGCGCCTCACCGACGTGCTCTTCGCCTTTCCCACGATCCTCCTCGGCCTGCTGATGGCGGTGGTCCTCGAGCCCGGCGTGCGGGGCGTGGTGCTGACCATCATCATCGCCACCATCCCGGTCTTCGCCCGGGTGGCGCGGGGGCCGACCCTCGCGGTCCGGGCGACGGAGTACACGACCGCCGCCCGGGTCGTCGGGGCTTCGCCGGCGCGGATCCTGTTCCGCTACGTGCTGCCCAACGTCTCGACGCCACTCCTGGTGCAACTGGCCTTCACGCTGTCGGGCGCGCTGATCGCGGAGGGCGCGCTCAGCTTCCTCGGCTTGGGCGTCCAGCCCCCGCGGCCGTCGCTCGGCTCGCTCCTCCGCGACGGCAAGACCTACATGGAGATCGCGCCCTGGACGATGCTCTTCCCGGGGCTGACGCTGGCGCTGGCGATCCTGGCGGTCAACCTGCTCGGCGACGAGTTGCAGTCGTTCACCGACCCGCGCCTGCGGCGGCGGTAGGGGACGGCCGGAGGTCGCCCGACGACCTCACGGCGCCCCGCGCGAAGGCTCGCGGGTAGAACCTGTGCCGCGACGGCTGGGGTGCCCGGTCAGGAGACGGCGGCCGCCGCCGGGGTCGCCGCGGCGGGGCGGCCCTCGCCGCGCAGGCAGCAGTTGACCGGGCAGATGTCGTGGTTCGCGCCGCGGCTGCCGAGGGCGGGTCGCGTCGGGTCGGCGCTCATCCGCTCGGCGATCAGCTCGCGGATCATCGCCACGAACGCGGCGTCGATGCCGACCGTGCCGGCGCGGACCATCCGCATCCCGAGCTCGCCCGCGCGCTGGGTTGCCTCCTCGTCGAGGTCGAACAGCACCTCCATGTGGTCGGAGATGAACCCGATCGGGGCCACGATCACGTCGTCCCGCCCGGCGCCGTGGAGGGCGTCGAGCTCGTCGAGGATGTCAGGCTCGAGCCAGGGGACGCGCGGGGAGCCGCTCCGGCTCTGGTAGGCGAGGCGGTAGTTCGCGGTGCCCGCCGCCGCCGCGACCAGGCCACACGCCTCGCGCAGCTGCGCCTCGTAGGCGCAGCCGCGGGCCATCGCGAGCGGGATGCTGTGGGCGGTGAAGACGACGTCGACCGCCGCGCGGCGCTCCTCCGGGAAGCGACCCAGGGCCTCGCGGACCCGGGCCGCCATCGGCCCGACGAAGCCCGGGTGGTTGTAGAAGACGCGGATCTTGTCGAAGGCTACCGCGTCGCCGCCGACCTCCTCGATGGCACGGATCACGTCCTCGCGGTACTGGCGGCAGCCGGAGTAGGAGCTGAAGGCCGAGGTCACGAAGACCAGTGCCCGCCGCACACCGTCGTCCCGCATCCGGCAGACGGTGTCGGTCACGAAGGGGGCCCAGTTGCGGTTGCCGAAGTAGATCGGCAGGTCGATGCCGTGGGCGTCAAGCTCGTCTTCGAGGGCGGCGATGAGCGCGCGGTTCTGGGCGTTGATCGGGCTCACGCCGCCGAAGTGGTGGTAGTGCTCGGCGACCTCCTCCAGCCGCTCGCGGGGGATGTTCCGCCCCCGCGTCACATTCTCGAGGAACGGCATCACCTCGTCGTGCCCTTCCGGCCCGCCGAAGGAGAGCACGAGCAGCGCGTCGTAGTCGCGGGCCGCGTCGTCGAAGCGCGGCGCGTTGAGGGCCTGCGCCCCGTAGATCGACATCACATCACCGCCGTCTGTCGCCGTGCCGGGCCGCCACGACCGGGCCGCCCGGCCCCCCCGTCTTCCCTGATACCCAAGTGTGCCATGCGCCGCCGCACCGATTCGCGCGCGCGCGACCGGTCGTGGCACCCGCGCCGGTCGCCCGCGGGTCACCCGTGGGCGCCCGTCGAGCGTCCACTCGTTGCCGGCCGCTCGCCCTCCCGTCGCCCGCTGGACGTCCGCTGGTGGCACAGGCTCCGCGAGAAGTGCGGCAGCAGTCCGCCGCCCGAGATGGCAGGCTGTGGGTCGACGCGAAGTGGCGTCCGGAACGGGCTCGACGAGGAGGGAACCACGGTGGCGCAGATCGAGGAGGTCCCGGTCGGCACCCAGTCGCTCGACCGCTTCGGGACGGTGCTCGGCGAGGAGGCGCTGCGGCGCGCCGGGGCGACCGCCGCCGCGGCCCGGGAGCGGCTGGCCGGCCGGACCTGGTGGAACGTCAACTCGACGGCGCAGGGAGGCGGCGTCGCCGAGATGCTGCGGGACCTGCTCCCCTACGTGCGTGGGGCGGGGATCGACGCGCGGTGGGTGGTGATGGAGGGGGAGTCGACCTTCTTCCGGCTCACCAAGCGCCTCCACCACGCGATCCACGGCTCGGCCGGCGACGGGTCGCCGCTCGGCGCCGACGAGCGCGCCGCGTACGAGGCGGTCACCCGGGCGAACGTCGACGCGCTGCTGCCCCGGGTCCGACGCGGCGACATCGTGCTCCTCCACGACCCCCAGACGGCGGGCATGGCGCCGCCCCTGGTCGAGGCGGGCGCGACGGTGATCTGGCGCAGCCACATCGGCACGGACACCGCCAACGACCAGACCCGGCTCGCCTGGGACCTGCTTGCCCCCTATCTGACCGGCGTGGCGGCGACCGTCTTCTCGCGCGCGGCCTACGTGCCCGATGCCCTGGACGGGGCTCCCAGCGTCGTGATCGCGCCCTCGATCGACGCGTTCTCCTCCAAGAACCGGGATCTGCCCGACGAGACGGTGCGCGCGGTCCTCGTCCGCGCCGGTCTGGTCGGCGGCACCGCCGGCTCGGCGGAGGCGACCTTCGAGGCGCAGGACGACACGCCTCGCCAGATCGAACGCGAGGCGTCGGTCGTGAGCCACCAGACGCTGCCGTCCTGGGACACGCCCCTGGTGGTCCAGATCTCCCGCTGGGACCCGCTGAAGGACCCGGAGGGCGTGATGCGGGGCTTCGTGACGCTGCTCGACGGGCCGGACCCGATCGACGCGGCCATGGTGCTCGCCGGTCCGGACGTGACCGCGGTGGCCGACGACCCCGAGGGCGCGACCACCTTCGCCGCGCTGCTGACGGCCTGGCAGGCGCTCCCGGAAGCGCACCGAAGCCGGGTCCACCTCGCGAACCTGCCGATGGCGGACATCCACGAGAACGCGACCATCGTCAACGCGCTCCAGCGCCACGCCGCGATCATCGTCCAGAAGAGCCTGCAGGAGGGGTTCGGGCTGACGGTGACCGAGGCGATGTGGAAGGGCCGCCCGATCGTCGCCAGCGCGGTCGGGGGAATCCAGGACCAGATCGAGGACGGCGTCCACGGGCTGCTGCTCCCCGACCCGGCCGACCTCGGCGCCTACACCGCGGCGCTCCGGCGGCTGCTGACCGACCGCGCCGAGGCCGAGCGGCTGGGGGCGCAGGCCAAGGAGCGGGTGCGCGAGGAGTACCTCGGCGTCCGCCACCTCACCCAGTACGCGGAGCTGCTTGAGCGGCTCGACGGTCCCGCCGCGTAGGGCCGGCCCACGCTCAGGCCCCGGTCGGCTCGGCGAAGCCGGTCGACCCGGGCTCGCGGCGACCCGGAGCCGGCGAGGAGGTGCGGCAAGGCCCGGAACGGCGGCCCGGCCAGCGCCCCTCGATGGCGCTACCGGACAGTTGGAACCCATAAGAGACCCGTCAGGGGGCGACGATACGCCGAGACAGGTCCGTCTCAACGCACGACGGCGAGGCGGCCATCGCCGCCCCGCCGTCGCTCGTGCCGCCGGGTCAGTGGGCCGAGGACGGATCCCTAATCGGTGGCCGAGAGGTCGAGCTTCTTGTTCTCGCCGGGCTGGTAGGACTCGCCCCTGGCGATCGACTTCAGCATCCCGGCGACGAACGCGACCTTGTTCGAGGTCGCGTCCCAGTACTCAGCCTGGTCGACGTGGACCTTGAGCAGCGCCAGGTCGGCCTGGTCGAGCCCGTCGGGGAACCAGGCCTTGAGGTCCGGGGACCACAGCTCCGCCATCTTGGCGCGGTCGCGGACGACCTCGGCGGTGCCGCTCATCGAGACCCAGACGTTGTCGTCCTTGCCCGCGAACGAGAGGTTGACGCGCCGGTCGTGCTCGACCTCGTCGACCTTGGGGGCGCTCTCGGTGGTGAAGAACCAGGCGTCGCCGTCGAACTCGGTCGCCTGGGTCGCCATCGGGCGGGAGCGCAGCGAGCCGTCCAGCTCGACGGTGGTCATCATCGCGAACTTGACGCCCTTGATCAGGTCGTTGAGCTTCTTCAGCTCTTCGGCGTGGGCCGGCGTCACGGTCGGGGCGTCCTGGGTCTGTGCCATCAGTCGCTCACCTTCTCGAGGCTCTCGGGCTTGTGGGCCGCCTCGGCGCCGCTCTTGTCGCTCTTGACCAGGTACTCGGGGTTGTCCGGCGAGGCCTTGACCTCGTGCCCCTTGATCTGGGTCTCCGACGTCAGCTTCCGCTCGACCTTCCCGGTCGTCTTGCCCTGGGGGGTGTTCCACTCGACGTGGTCGCCCTTGTTCAGGGCCTTGTCGTCCTTGTCGTTGCTCATGGCAGGTCCCTCCTTGACCCCCGTGGGGTGCAAGGGACGTGCCGTAGGCGGGGGCTCGGGAGGGGCCAGGGTGCGTCGGGCTACGGTGCCAGCTCGACGACCGTCTTCACGCCGGACCGGTCGTCGCCGAGCCCGAGACCCGCCTCGAGGCCCCGCAGGCGACCGGTGATCATCCGCCCGGCGAGGCCCGGCCAGGTCGCCTCGAAGCGGGCGAGCCGGTCCACGCCGCGCACGAAGTCCTCGCGGGCGGAGTTGACGCTGCCGACAAGCACCTTGTTGCCGGCCACGAACGCCCCGGCGAGGTCGTCGACCGGCACCCGCAGGTCGCGGTCGTCGCCGGTGTTGGCGAGCAGGACCAGGACGCCATTGGTGCCGAGCGCGGTCATTGCCTCGACGACGAGCTGGCTGGCACCGGTCGCCTCGACGATCAGGTCGATGTTCGGCAGGGTCGGCGCCAGCGCGGCCAGGGACGTCCGGCGCGTCGAGACGTAGGTGGCGCCGGCGGCCTCGGCGATCGCGGCGGCGGCGGTCGGCGGCTCCGACCGGGCGAGGGTCCAGACGGCCAGGCCGCGCTCCCGCAGCAGCAGGGTCTGGAGCAGGCCGATCGGCCCCGCCCCGCAGACGACCGCCGTCGTCGGTTCCCAGGCCGTGATCCGGCGCTGGATCGAGGTCGCCTGGCGCCAGGCCTTCTCGACGACGCTGAGCGGCTCGAGCAAGACGCCGACGGGCTCCAGTGCCGAGGGGACCGGCACCAGGTAGCGCGCGTCGTCGACCCAGCGTTCGGCGAGGAAGCCGTGAGCGCCGACGATCCCGCGCTCGGTGTAGCGGCGCCAGAGGCACATGTCCGGCTGCCCGGCCCGGCAGGAGGGGCAGCCGTCCGGGCGGCGGACGGTGGCGGTGACGAGGTCGCCCGGCGCGAACCCCTCCACTCCCTCGCCGACCGCTTCGACCTCGCCCAGCACCTCGTGGCCGATGACGAGGTCGGGCGCTTCCGCCGGGGCGCGGCCGAAGTGGGCGGCCACGATCTCGCGGTCGGTGCCGCAGACCCCGACGCGGCGCGAGCGCACCCGGACCTGGCCCGGCCCGAGGGACGGCAGCGGGACCTGGGTCAGGTGGAGACTGCCCGGCTGTCCGGGGAAGACGGCGACGCCCCGTGTCGTCTCGGCGGCCACGGTCCCCTCCTGGACGGTCCGCTGGGCGGCAAGGGCGCTCACCGAGCCGCCCTCCCACCGTCCTCCGTGGCGCCGGGCCGGGCCCCGGCGCCGATCGTGCCTCTCGTCGGTCGACTACCGGACGCCGAGCAGGAGCTCCATCACCAGCTGGTCGAGCTCTTCGTAGCGGCGACCCTTGGCGCCCATCGCGTCGACGTCGAAGGTCCGCGCGCGGACCGCCTCGACGGTCTCGGCCGAGTAGCCGCCGGTCGCGCCCGGGCCGTCGTCGGTGTCGGAGGCGCGCAGGTCGGCGAGGATTCCCTGGATCTCGGTGTCCTCGGCGAAGCGGCGCGCCTTCTCCTTGAAGATCAGGTATGAGCGCATGCAGCCTCGGGCGAAGGCCCAGACGCCGTCCTCGTCCTCGGTCCGGTAAGCCTTGGCGTCGTAGTGGCGCGGGCCGTCGTAGCCGCTCTCCTCGAGCATCTTGACGACGAAGAAGGCCCGCTTCGGGTTCTCGGAGCCGAAGCGGAAGTCCTGGTCGAAGCGCGCCATCTGCTGGTCGTTGAGGTCGATGTGAAAGAGCTTGCCCGCCTCGATCGCCTGGCCGACGGCGTGGGGGAAGTTGAGGCCGGTCATCGTCTCGTGGGCGAACTCGGGGTTGAGGCCGATCATCTCCTGCCGGTCGAGGGTGGCGATGAAGGCCAGGGCGTGCCCGACGGTGGGCAGGTAGAGGTCGCCGCGGGGCTCGTTCGGCTTCGGCTCGAGGGCGAAGCGGAGGTCGTAGCCCTGGTCCTGGCTGTAGGCGGAGAGGAAGTTGATCGCGTCCCGGAACCACTTCGTGGCCTCGATCGTGTTCCGGAACGAGTCCGACTCGGACCCCTCGCGGCCGCCCCAGAAGACGTAGATCTTGGCGCCGAGCTCGACGCCGAGGTCGATCGCCCGGATGGTTTTCTGGAGGGCGAAGGCGCGCACCCTGGCGTCGGAGGAGGTGAAGGCGCCGTCGCGGAAGATCGGGTGGGAGAAGAGGTTGGTGGTCGCCATCGGCACGACGAGCCCGGTCGCGTCGAGCGCCTGCCGGAAGCGGGCCACGATCCGGTCCCGCTCGGCCGCGGAGCTGCCGAAGGGGACGAGGTCGTCGTCGTGGAAGTTGACCCCGTAGGCGCCGAGCTCGGCCAGCTTCTCGACGCTGCGGACCGGATCGAGCGCCGGCCGCACGGGGTCGCCCCAGGCGTCCCGGCCGGTGTTGCCGACCGTCCACAGGCCGAAGGTGAACTTGTGCTCGGGGCGAGGCTGGTAGAGATCGCGGTCCTGGTCCACGGTGACCTCCCGGTGGCTGGCGCTGGTCTCGATCGGCCGTCCTGGCAGCCGCGCCGTCAGCGAGACGGGACGCGGCCGGGGCTGCGCGACCGGCGGCGCGCATCGTATACTCTGCGACCAGCGTAGCCAACCCGCTGGCAGTGGCGTGTCCTCGGCGTGGCGGGTTGCCCCGGTCGGACTGAGTTAGGCGTGAGGGGAAACGAGAACGCATGAAGGTCGAACTGCGCGACTCCGAGAGCTTTGACGCGCTGCTGCGTCGCTTCACCAAGAGCATCGAGCGGTCCGGGATCATCCGCGAGCACCGCCGCGGCCTGCGCTTCATCAGCGTCCAGGAAGAGACCCGCGCCAAGCACCGCAAGGCCGAGCGCCGCCGCCGCCGCAACGCGAGCTAGGCAGCCGGGCCGTCTTACCTGTCACACCAGCGCGCGCCGGCCGGGGTTACCCCGGTCGGCTGTTGTCGTTCTCTCCGGCGGCCGGATGTTCCGCCAAGCGCGCCCGCGCCTACGCCGACTCCCCCGCCCGCCGCGAGGGTCGACGGGCGGGGGGCGACCTGCCGCGTCTACTCCTCGTCCTTGCCCGCCGCCGAGGCGTCGCGGATCTGCTCGACGACGGTCGCGTCGGCGAGGGTGGTGGTGTCGCCGAGGGCCCGACCGGCGGCGATGTCGCGCAGCAGCCGGCGCATGATCTTGCCCGAGCGCGTCTTCGGCAGGTCGGGGGTGAACATCACCGTCTTCGGCTTGGCAATCGGGCCGATCTTAGCCGCCACGTGCTGGCGCAGGTGCTCGCCGAATCCGGGGCTCGGCTCGGCGCCGAGCTTGAGGATCACGAACGCGGCCGGGGCCTCGCCGGTCAGCGGGTCGGCCACCCCGACCACCGCCGCCTCGGCGACCGCGTCGTGGCTGACCAGCGCGCTCTCGATCTCCGTGGTGCTCAGCCGGTGGCCGGAGACGTTCATCACGTCGTCGACCCGACCCATCAGCCAGAAGTAGCCGTCCTCGTCCCGCTTGGCGCCGTCGCCGGGGAAGTAGAGCCCGGGATAGCGCGACCAGTAGGTCTCGCGGAAGCGCTCCGGGTCGCCGTAGATGCCGCGCAGCATCGACGGCCAGGGCTTGCGGAGGACCAGGTAGCCGCCCTGGCCCTTGGGGACGCTGTGGCCGTCGGCGTCGACCACGTCGGCGTCGACCCCGGGGAAGGGCACCGTCGCCGAGCCGGGCTTGGTGGTGGTGAGCCCGGGCAGCGGCGAGATCATGATCGCGCCGGTCTCGGTCTGCCACCAGGTGTCGACGATCGGGCAGCGCTCGCCGCCGATGTGGCGGTGGTACCAGATCCATGCCTCGGGGTTGATCGGTTCCCCGACGCTCCCGAGCAGCCGCAGCGACGAGAGGTCGTGCTTCGCCGCGTGCTGCGGCCCCCACTTCATGTGGGCGCGGATCGCGGTCGGCGCCGTGTAGAGCACGGAGACCTTGTAGCGCTCGACGATGTCCCACCACCGGTTCGGCGCCGGGTGGTCAGGCGTGCCCTCGTACATCACCCCCGTGCTGCCGTTGGCGAGCGGGCCGTAGAGGATGTAGGAGTGGCCGGTGACCCACCCGAGGTCGGCCGCGCACCAGTAGACGTCGTCGTCCTTGATGTCGAAGACGTAGCGGTGGGTCGCGCTGACGCCGACGAGGTAGCCGGCGGTGGTGTGGACGATCCCCTTCGGCTTGGCGGTGGTGCCGGAGGTGTAGAGCAGGTAGAGCAGGTCCTCGCTCGCCATCCGCTCCGGCTCGCAGGCGGCGTCCTGGCCAGGCACGAGGTCGTGCCACCAGACGTCGCGCCCGTCGGCCATCGTCACATCCTGCCCGGTTCGCCGGACGACGAGCACCTTCTCGACGCTCGGGCAGGCACCGTCGGCGAGCGCGGCGTCGACCGGCGCCTTGAGGCCGGAGGGCTTGCCGCGGCGGTAGCCGCCGTCGGCGGTGACCACCAGCTTAGCCTCGGCGTCGTTGATCCGGTCCCGCAGCGCTTCGGCGGAGAAGCCGCCGAAGACGACGGTGTGCGGCGCGCCGATCCGGGCGCAGGCCAGCATCGCCACCGCCATCTCGGGGATCATCGGCATGTAGATGGCGACCCGGTCGCCGCGTCGCACGCCGAGCGCCTTGAGGGCATTGGCGCACCGGCCGACGTCGTCCAGGAGCTGGGCGTAGGTGGTGACCCGCTGGTCGCCCGGCTCGCCCTCCCAGTAGAAGGCGACTTTGTCGCCCCGGCCCGCCGCGACGTGGCGGTCGAGGCAGTTGTAGGAGACGTTCAACTCGCCGCCGTCGAACCACCGGGCGTCGGGCGGGTTCCAGTCCAGCACCCGGTCCCACGGCGTGAACCAGTCGAGCCGGGCGGCCTCCTCGGCCCAGAACCCTTCGAGGTCGGCCTCGGCGCGGGCGTAGATGCCCCTGTCGTTGGCGACCGCCTGGGCCGCGAACCCCGGTGGCGGCGGGAAGGTGCGCTCCTCGCTGGCGAGCGCCTCGATGGTGTACTCGGTGCCCGGCGCCATCGCGCCCCGTCCCGTTGCCTGCCCTTCCGCCATCGTGCCGCCGCCTCCGCTGGCCGGTGTACCTCGTCGGCCTCGACCAGATCGCTCTGGAGTCCCCGTCCCCGCGTTGAGGCGACGGGTGACCCGTCGCCGAAAGGTCGGCGCAGTATAGCGGGACGGGCCCCGCATCCCACCGAGCCGCCCGCGAGCGCGGCCGGCGCTCGCTGATCCGTGTCACACCTCCGCCCACGTCGACCCGAGACGGCGACTGAGGCAGTCGCTATCCGAGATCGGGATCCGTCGATTCGCCCATCGTTCTTGGCAGATTTGCACAAACTTGCCCACCGTAACCGACGGACGGGGTATGGACGTCCCGCAGAGTGTTGTCTATGCTGCTCGACCTACTTGACTCCGTCGGGTCCCCGGTGTCGGGGGCCGTCGGGGGACGGGAGAGGAGTCGATCATGGGTAACCGTGACGAACGGTCGGATCGAGAACAGATGGGGACCTTGCTCGTCGCGGGGGTGAGCCGCCGGGACCTGATGCGGGTCGCCGCGGCGATGGCGGGCCTGTCCGGCGTGGCCGTGGTCACCCCGACGCCGAGTGCCGCTTCCGGCACCGCGGTTGGGCAGGCCGCCGCGGTCCCGGCGCGCCAGCCCAGTCCGGGCGGACAGATGATCTGGGGGCGCGCGGGTGATCCGGACACCCTCGATCCCCACCGGACCAACGCCGCCGTCGCGTCAGCGGTGTTCACCAACATCTTTGATCCCCTCGTCGGCCGGACGATGGATCTTCAGTTCGAGGGTCTCGTCGCCGAGCGCTGGGAGATCTCGCCCGACGGCCTCCAGTACACGTTCTTTCTCCGCCCGGGCCTCAAGTTCCACGACGGCACCGACGTCAACGCGGAGGCGGTGAAGTTCACGTTCGACCGCCTGATCGACCCCGCCACCGAGGCGGAGTCGGTCTCGTGGATCGGACCGCTGGACCGGACCGAGGTGATCGATCCCCTGACGGTCCGCATGGTGCTCCGCGAACCGTTCTCGCCGTTCCTTGGCAACATGAGCATCGCCGGCTACTTCGGCATCCTCTCGCCCACCGCCGTCCAGCAACTCGGTGACGAGTTCGGACAGCGCCCGGTCGGCAGCGGACCGTTCCGCTTCAAGGAGCGGATCACGGGCGAGAGCGTGACCCTCGAGCGGAACCCGGACTACCAGAACTTCCGGTCCTACGTCACCAACAAGGGGGCCCCCTACCTCGACGAGCTCGTCTTCCGCAACATCCCCGAAGAGCAGACGATGGTCGCAGCGTTCGAGACCGGCGAGATTAATCTGCTGGTAGTGCCGCCGCGCCAGGTCCCGGACTTCGAGGCCAACGCCGACTACCAGGTGCTCCGCTTCGAGGGCGGCACGAACATCCAGTTCCTCGAGTTCAGCATGCTCGAGCACGAGGGCGAGTTTGGTGCGGTCTTCAAGCCGCCGTTCGACGACGTCCGCCTGCGCCAGGCGGTGGCCCACGCGATCAACGCCGATGAGATCATCGAGCGGGTGCTGGAAGGGCTCGCGATCCGCAACTACGGGCCGATGCCGGTCAGCAATAACGGCTACAACCCGGAGATCGAGACGTTCGGCTACCACTACGACGTCGATGCCGCCAACCGGTTGCTCGACGAGGCGGGTTGGGTCAGGACGAGCGACGATGGGCCGCGCGAGCGCGACGGTCAGCCGCTCCGCGTGGCCTTCTGGACCTGGGTCTCAGGAGTCCAGGAGCGCGTCGCCCAGGTGATCCAGAACCAGTTGACGCAGGTGGGCTTCCAGGTCGACCTCACGACCATGGAGGTCGCCACGCTCCTGAACCGCCTCGGTGAGCCGGACGACACCTCGAACATGGACCTCATGGGCTGGGGCTGGGGCGAGTCCGACCTCCTCTACATGATGACCGACTCCGGTTCCGGCGTCGGACGGTATCAGCCCGAGTCGTACCGTCGGCTGGTCACCCAGGCCCGGCAGGTGACCGACCTCCAGGAGCGGGCCAACCTCTACTTCGAGGCGATGAAGGTCATGCTCGCGGACGCGGCGATGGTCCCGCTCTGGACGACCCAGCTCGTGACCGGGGTGCGCACGGACCTCCAGGACTTCAAGCTCGGTCCCCAGGGGACGTACGTCTACGTGGACGCCCACGTGGCGGAGTAGCAGCAACATCGGGCTCGCCGCTCTTCACGGCCGGTGGGGGCGTCCCCTGGGACGTCCCCGCGGCCAGGTCGTGGGGCCATGTTCAAGTACGTGCTCCAACGCCTCGCCGCCGCGGTCCCGGTGCTGTTCGGGGTCACGCTGCTGGTGTTCTTCATGGTCCGCCTGGTCCCCGGGGACCCGGTGGACGCGATGTTCGCCGGCCAGGCCGAACCGTCGCCCGAGCGCAAGGAGGCGATGCGCCGCCAACTCGGCATCGACGGCCCGGTCCCGGTGCAGTTCGCGCGCTTTCTCGGCGACGCGGTGCGCGGGGACCTCGGCGACTCCTTCCGCAGCAAGCGGCCCGTGGTCGAGGAGATCCGGACCCGTTTCCCGAACACGGTCAAGCTGACGCTCGCGAGCCTGACCGTCGCGATCCTCCTCGGCGTCAGCGCCGGCATCGTCGCCGCCGTCTTCCGCGGCACCTGGGTCGATGGCGCCAGCATGCTGGTCGCGATCCTGGGGGTCTCCGTGCCCGGCTTCTGGCTCGGGCTGATGGTCATCCTGCTCTTCTCGGTCCGCCTCGGCTGGTTCCCGGTGGCCGGCGCGAGCACCTGGCGCCACCTGGTCCTCCCGGCCGTGACCCTCGGCGTGCTGGCGTCGGCCGTGCTGGCCCGGATGACCCGCGCGACGATGCTGGAGGTGCTGTCTCAGGATTACGTGCGGACCGCCCGCGCGAAGGGACTGGGCGAATCCCTGGTGGTCCTCCGCCACGCGCTGCGGAACGCGCTGGTGCCGGTGGTGACGATGATCGGACTCCAGGTTGGGGGGCTGCTCTCGGGCGCCTTCATCATCGAGGCCGTCTTCGCCTATCCCGGCATCGGCCTGCTCGCCGTCAATGCCCTGCAGACCCGTGACTTCCCGGTGATCCAGGGGATCGTCCTCTTCGTCGCCGTGATCTACGTCCTGGTGAATCTGCTCGTGGACGTCCTCTACGGCTTCCTCGACCCGCGGATCGGCTTCGGCTAGGCGCCCGCCGTCGGTCGGCGGGGCCGCGGCGACGACGGAGGGTGACGGGATGGCGCAGCTGACCGCGGGGACGCTGCCCGAACTGGAACGGCAGCGGGAGACGCGCCGGCAGCGCCGGCTCGCCATCGGCCGGTTACGGGCCAACCGGCTCGCGGTCGCCGGCGGGGCGATCATCCTGGCGCTGGCGCTGGTCGCGCTCGCCGCGCCGCTGCTGGCGGCCGAAGACCAGGACAGCATGACCCTGGAGAATCAGTTCCTGCCGCCCAGCGCCGAGCACCCATTCGGGACCGACGACTTCGGGCGGGACATCCTCAGTCGGGTCATCCTCGGCTCGCGGATCTCGCTCCAGGTCGGCCTGGTCGCCGTCGGGATCGCGGCCACCGTCGGCACGGTGATTGGACTGCTCGCCGGCTACTACGGCGGCTGGGTCGACACGATCAGCCAGTGGGCCGTCGACGTGATGCTCGCGTTCCCCGGCCTGCTACTGGCGCTGGGCGTGGTCGCCGTGCTCGGGCCGGGGCTGCTCAACGTGATGATCGCCGTCGGGATCGGCTCTTTCCCCGGCTACGCCCGGCTGATGCGGGGGCAGGTCCTCGCGCTCAAGCAGACGGAGTACGTGGAAGCGGCGCGGGCGAGCGGGGCGACCGGCGGCCGCATCCTCACCCGCCACATCCTGCCGAACGCCCTCTCGCCGCTGATCGTGCTCGCCTCGCTGGGCGTCGCGGGCGCGATCCTGACCGCCGCCGCCCTGAGCTTCATCGGCCTCGGTGCCCAGCCGCCGTCCCCGGAGTGGGGCGCGATGCTGAGTTCCGGCCGCGAGTACCTGCGCCGAGAGTGGTGGATCACCACCTTCCCCGGCGCCGCGATCGCCATCACCGTGCTGGCCTTCAACCTTCTGGGTGACGGCCTCCGCGATGCCCTGGATCCGCGCGCGACGCGCGGCTAGCACCGCTGGCGCCGAGCCGCGGGAGGACAGGAGCCAACCGTGAGCAAGGAGCGGCCAGCAGCGGAGAACCTCCAGGACGGCGTGCGGGCGGCGATGGCCCGCTGGGACGTGCCGGGGATGGCTGTCGCCACCCTGCGCGACGGTGCCGTCGAGGCGCACGGCTTCGGGATCGCCAGCCTCGAGACTCGGCAGGCGGTGACCGCCGACACCCTCTTCCAGATCGGCTCGATCACCAAGGTCTTCACCGCGACGCTGGTGATGGGGCTGGTCGAGGAGGGGCGGCTCGACCTCGACGCGCCGGTCGCCACGTACCTCCCGGGGCTCCGCCTCGCCGACCCGGAGGCGCTCCGCCGGATCACCCTGCGCCACCTCCTCTCCCACACCAGCGGGTTGGAGGGCGACCGCTTCGACGACCACGGCATGGGCGACGACGCCCTGGCACGGGCCGTTGCCGAGTTCCACACGCTGCGGCAGCTGAGCGCCCCGGGCACGCTCTGGACCTACGGCAACAGCGGGTTCGGGCTGGCGGGCGCGGCGGTGGAGAGGGTGCTCGAGACGACCTTCGAGGACGCGGTCCGAAAGCGCGTCTTCGAACCCCTCAAGATGGAGCGGTCGTTCTTCTTCGCGCATGAGGCCATCACGTACCCGGTTGCCGTCGGTCACCGGCAGGAACCCGGGACCGCCATCGAGGTGGCGCGACCCTACCCGCTGCCGCGTGCCAGTGCCGCGGCCGGCGGGATCATCGCCACCGTCGGTGACCTGCTTCGCTTCGCGGCGGCCCACCTCGGCGACGGCAGCCTGGACGGCGGGCGTGTCCTCGCGCCGGAGTCGGTTCGCGCGATGCGGGAACCGCAGACCCCGGCGGCCAACTTCGCGGAGCACTACGGCATCGGCTGGGCGCTCCGCACCGTCGGTGGGATAGGGCTGGTCGGCCACGGCGGCGCGACCAACGGCTTCCAGGCCCAACTGACCCTTGTTCCCAGTCGCGGCTTCGCGATCGCCCTGCTCACCAACAGCGGCAAGGGCAGCGCCGCCAATCGGGACGTCGAGGAGTGGGCGCTCGCCCACGAGCTCGGGCTGAGTTTGGAGCAGCCGACGCCGATCTCCTTGCCGCCGGACACGCTGGCCCGCTTCTCCGGTCGCTACCGGCAGCCCTACGCCGACATCACCGTGGTAGTCGAAAGGGACGGGCTGCGTCTGGAGACCGTCACCAGGAGCCCGCTCACGGACCGGGAGACGACGGTGCCACCGCGGCGGCTGGTCCCGATCTCGGAGCGAGAGTTCATGGTGCCCGACGGTGAGTCTCGCCTGGCCAGGGTCGACTTCCTGCCGGCGACCGACGGGCACCCCGAGCGGATCCGGCTCGGCGGTCGGCTCGCCGATCGTGTCGCGGGGGACCCGGCGAGCTAGCGTGCGGCACCAGCGCGTGACACGCCCGGCGATCGCGAAACGACGGCACGTCCGGTGCTGAGCGGTGCCGGGATCTGCCGCACGGAGGCAAGGAGCCGGGCCGCGTCGCGGTCCATCGGGAAAGGCCGCGCGCGTCGATGGTTGGTATCCACAGTACGGTCGGGACGCTGGTGATCCTGGGGTATCTCGCGACGGCGATCCTCTACGGGCTGGCGTACGCGGGACGGGCCGTTCCGGTGCTCCGGGTCGTCTCGTTCGCCGCCGCCGGGCTCCTGCTCCTGCAGTACGTGCTCGGCTTCTCGTTGCTGGGCGACGGCTATCGCAACCAGGCCAGCCACTACGCCTTCGCGCTGGGCGCGCTCGTCACCGTCGGCCTCGAGCACGGGCTCGCCGCGAACCGGCCGGAAGGCCGTCCCCGGGCCGCGGTTGGCGGCCTCGCCGCCGTCGGAACCCTGGTCCTCGTCGTGATCACGTACCTGATCGGGCAGGGATAAGCAGGCGCGAGCGGCGGCCGTCAGCCGGACGCCGAGGCCCCCCCGGAGCGTCGCCGGTGTGGGGGCGGAGGGGAGAGGATCGTCATGGCGGAGGAGAACGACCCGAGCGGCGACCTGGCGGCGGGGTCGGGACCGGAGCCGGTGAGCACCGACCCCGGCCCCCTGGCCGCCGAGCCGCAGATGGCGGCGATCCTGGCCCGGTTCGGCGGTCGCCTCTCGCCTGACCAGCGGACCCGGGTCCGAGCCGGGATCGAGGGGACCGTGCGCATGGCGACTCGCCTGCGGGCCGTGCCGCTCGGGAATGGCGACGAGCCCGCCGGCGCCTTTGTCCCGTACCGCGCCGACGCCGAATCCGGCTCCGGCCGTGGCTGAGCGAGCGAGGTCCGGCGCCGCGACGGGTGACGTCGTCGAACTCCCCGACCTCTTCGAACTCGGCCGGCGGCTCCGCGCCGGGGAGACCACGCCGACCGCCCTGGCGGAGGGCGCGTTGCGGGCCCTCGATGGCGACGGGCGACGACTCAACGCGGTGGTGACGGTCACCCATGAGCGGGCCCTCGCCGAGGCGGCCGCCGCCGAGGATGATCTCGCGGCGGGGCGCGACCGGGGGCCGCTGCACGGCATCCCCTACGGCGCGAAGGACCTGCTGGCCGCCGCCGGCGCGCCGACCACCTGGGGGGCGGCTCCACTCCGCGGCCAGTCCTTCGACCACGACGCCGCCGTGGTCGCCCGCTTGCGCGACGTGGGCGCGGTGCTGGCCGGAAAGCTGGCGACGGTCGAGCTGGCCGGCGGGTTCGGCTACGACCAGCCCGATGCCGCGCTAACCGGCCCCGGTCGGAACGCCTGGGACGCCGGCGCCTGGGCGGGCGGGTCGTCGAGCGGCTCGGGTGCCGCCGTGGCCGCCGGGCTGGTGCCGTACGCCCTCGGCTCGGAGACGTGGGGCTCGATCACCACCCCGGCGGCGATGAACGGCGTGACGGGCCTCCGTCCCACCTACGGCCGGGTGAGCAGGGCGGGGGCGATGGCGCTCTCCTGGTCCATGGACAAGATCGGCCCGCTGGCGCGGAGCGCCCGCGACTGCGCGGTCGTCCTCGCCGCGATCGCCGGACCGGACCCGTCCCTCCCCCCCGGCGCGCCGTCGGACGGCGGCCCCCGATTCCCGCCGTCTGACGGGGCGGCGCCCGCGTCCGGGTTCCGGGTCGCCATCCTCCGCGGCGCGGCGGACGGGGCACAGCCCGCGGTCGCGGCGAACCTCGCGGCGGCGCTCGAGGTGCTGCGGGAGTTCGCGACGCTGGAAGATGTCACGCTGCCCGACCTGCCGTTCGCCGAGGCGGCGAGCATCGTGATCATCGCCGAGGGTGCCGCGGCCTTCGAGGACATGATCGAGCGCGGCGAGGTTGCCCGCCTGACGGCGCCCGAGGACCGGGTCGGTCTGCTCAACGGGCTCGCGCTGCCGGCGGTCGACTACCTCCGGGCCCTCCGGATTCGCCGCGTCGCCGGGCGGGCGCTCGATGCACTCCTGGCGCCCTTCGACGCCGTGGTGGCGCCGACCCTCCTCAAGGTCGCCCCACCCCTGGAGATGGGTCTGAACGAGTACTTCGCGGACCAGGGAGACGCGCCGCGCCTGGGCGCGGCCGGTAACCTCTGCGGGCTGCCGGCGGTGACGGTCCCGTCCGGCTTCGGCGAGCGTGGCCTGCCGACCGGCCTCGAGCTGATGGGCCGGGCGTTCGCCGAAGATCGCATCCTCGCCGTCGCCGACGCGTTCCAGGCCCGCACCGACTGGCACCGTCGCCGGCCGCCTCGATAGCATCCCGCGGGGCCGGGGCGAGACCCGGTGGGTCGGAGCATGGCCCAATCCGCGCCGCGTCGACCGCGGGCCGTCTGGCGCCACCCGGGCCGGGGACGGCGCCGTCGTGGGCCGCTTCGCGGTTGGCGGTGTTCGCTCGGCGTGACGACCGCTCGGCCGCCTGTGGCGTCGCGCGACGGGAGGTCCGCCGCCGACGGCGAGAGAGGAGAGACGTCGCGCCGGCGTCCTCTCTCCGTGGGTGGCGCGGTCCTCGGGGGGAGGTTCGTCGCGACCGGCCGGGTAGAATGGGCTGTCGGACGGTGGCTCCCGCTCGGGCGTCGCGACGGTCAGGGCCCGGCGCGAACACCGGGTAGACGGGGACGGCAGAGCATGGACGATCCGATGGCGGCGCACGACGAGGTCCGGGCCGACCTGCTGACGCGGCTGGCCGAGCAGGCGATGAGCGACCCCGCATTCCGCGCGGAGGCGGCGGTCGACCTCGAGGGGGCGCTCGTCGCCCACGGTTACACGCTCAACGAGCGCGAGCGCCAGCTCGTGCTGCGCTTCCGGGCCGCGCTCGAAGAGGCCGGGATCGACCTCTCGCTCGGCGCCCCGCCCGACCCCGAGCACCTGGCGGCGCTCCTCGGGCGCTAGGGCGCCGGAGAGGCTGACGACCGGACCCCAGTGTAGGGTAGGTGGCGGCGCGGCAGCCCGGCGTCCCGCTCAGGTCGCGTCGAACAGCGCCCGTACCCTGTCGACGGAGCCGCACGCGCCGAGCGCGACCATCAGCTTCACCCGCGCCTTCTGGGCGGTCAGACCGTGGGCCGGGATGACCCCCAGCCTGGCGAGGTCGTGCCCGCCCCCGGCCGCGCCGCCGCCGCCGTAGGTCGCGGCCAGCGGTCCCGCGACGCACCGGGAGCAGAGCACGACCGGGACGCCCGCCGCGAGGGCGGCAGCGATCCCCGGCACGACGCCCGAAGGCACGTTGCCGGCGCCCGAGCCCTCGACGACGATGCCGCGGTAGCCGGCCTCGAGCGCCCAGCGCAGTGGCCGGTCGTCGTCCCCGACGCACGGCTTGAAGAGGAACACCGCCGGCTCGATCCGCTCGGCGTCGATGCGCTGCCGTAGGGGCGGCGGGTGGTGGAAACGGACGGTGCCGCCGTCGACCGACCCCGCCGGGCCGACGCCCGGGGAGGCGAAGGCGGCCGGGTTGGTGGTGTGGACCTTGGTCACGTGGCGGGCGGCGTGGATCGTCTCGTTGGCGACCAGCAGGGCGCCGCGGTCGCGGGCGCCCGGCGCGACAGCGACCCGGGCGGCGTCGAGCAGGTTGCGTGGACCGTCGCTGCCGATGTCGTCGAGGTGGCGCAGCGCGACGGCCAGCACGACCGGCTTGGAGGACCCCACAAGGAGGTCGAGCAGCAGCGCCGTCTCTTCGGCCGTGTCGGTGCCGTGGGTGACGACGGCACCGGCGATGGTCGGGTCGGCCAGCCCCGCGTCGACGCGGCGGGCGAGGTCGAGCATCAGGGCCGGCGTGACGTTCCAGCCGTTCACGGTGGCCACCGATTCCAGCGATAGGTCGGCGACCCCGGCGAGCCCGGGGACCCGCCCGAGCAACTCGCCGACGTCGGCGACCGCGGCGACCGCCCCGGTGGCCGCGTCGCGGCGGCTGGCGATCGTGCCGCCCGTGGCGTAGACCCGCAGTGCCGGCCGCCGTTCCTGGCCGCCCACGCCCATGACACCGTCCCCTCGCCTCGCCAGGATGGTCGACGCGCCAGCATACTCTGGCGTTGGGCCGGTCGGGGTGGCGCGATCCGACCGCTGAGAGCCGCACCCCTCGTCACAGCGGCGTCTGGTGTAGGCTCTCGGCCTGGCCGGGATGGGCACACCGAGGACCGGACGGCGGTCGTGATGATGGGGCGGGGGGCGGCGATGGCGGAAGCCGGGAAGACGGGGATCGGCCGGCGGCTCCTGGTGCCGCTCGATGGGTCGGATCGCTCCGAGCGGTCCCTGCCCTATGCGCTCGCGATCGCCGCGCCGGACGCCGCGGTCGTGCTGTTCCGGGTCGTGCCCGAGGCCGAGCCGATCCGCGGCCTGATGGGCAACGTGGAACAGACCGCGGAGGAGGTCACCGAGCGCTACCGCCGGATCGCCCGTCAGGACCTGGCCACCGCCGCCGCGCAGCTCAGGCACGAGCCGTCCGCGTCCGGTCTCACGGTGACGGAAGAGGTCGGCACCGGCCTGCCGGTGCCGAGCATCCTCGCGGCGGCCCAGGCGCAGGGCGCCGACACGATCGTGATGGCCAGCCACGGTCGAGGTGCCGCCGGGCGGCTCGCGTTCGGCAGCGTGACGGACGAGGTCGCGCGAGCGTCGACCGTGCCGGTAGTGGTGATCCGGCCAGACGAGGACGAGGAGGGGGTGGCGCCCAGCGGTCCGGCGCCGCTCGCCCGGGTGATCGTGCCGCTGGACGGGTCGGACCATGCCCGAGGGGCCTTGCCGGTCGCCACCGAACTGGCGCGGCGGCTGAACCTGCCGGTGCGCCTGGTGATGGCGATCGACACGCCCAGCCTTGCCAGTGGTGGGCTGGGGATGGGCGCCGGGGTCGGGGTCGGACTCGAGGGCGACGACCTCTTCGCTCAGGTCCAGGAGGAGGCGACGGCGGTGCTCGACGAGGCCGGCCGCGATGCGGCGGCGGCCGGGGTGGCCGTGGAGACCGCCACCCTGATCGGGTCCGCCGGCGACGCGATCATCGGCGATGCTCGGTCGACCGACCTCGTCGTCCTGACCAGCCACGGCCGGAGCGGGATCAGCCGGCTGCTGATGGGCAGCGTGGCCGAGCAGTTGGTCCGCGGCGCCCGGGGTCCGGTGCTCCTGGTGCCGTCCCCAGGACGGCCGACCACGGCCGACTGACCGCGATCGACGACCGAGGCGAACGCCATCGCGCCGGCGCCGGCGGCGGCCAGCAGCCGGTCGCCGGCCGATTCGTCCCGCTTGGCCATCCCTGGCGACGTCTACCGGGACGGTCCGTCGCGACCGGGACGCGGCGCCGCGGTCGTCGCCCGCGCGGACGGTCAGTACCGGATCGGGGTAATCGCCGGCGCTTCGCCCGGCGGGGACGCAGCCGGCTTCAGCCGGCTGCGTCCCTGAGCCGCTGACCTCGGGGCTCGGCCCCGGGCGGGGCGACCGTCCCGGCACCCCCGGTACCATCACTGATCAGCCGGGTTCGGTATAACACCGAACCGGGGGTACCTTCGAGGGATCGACGACGTGGCAACGGCTGGGCCCGCCGTGGCGCATGCCCCGGGCTCAGGCACGAAGCCGGCTATAGGCCGGCTGGGATCCCCGGGCACGGACGCCGGAGTGACCATTCGGAGTCCGCATCGATTCCCGTCTGGCCACCGGGCGGCGGCGGCGGGGGTTACCCCTGCCCGGTCCCGAAGAGGCGGTCGCCGGCGTCGCCGAGGCCGGGCCGGATAAAGCGGTTGGCGTCCAACTCGCGGTCGAGCGAAGCGGCGTAGAGCTGGACGTCCGGGTGGTCGCTGGCCATCAGCGCGACGCCCTCCGGCGCGGCCTTGATGCCGACGAACTTGATCCACTGCGCTCCCCAGTCCTTGAGCACCGTCGCCGCGTCGGACGCCGAGCCGCCGGTCGCCAGCATCGGGTCGAGCACGATGACCAGGTCGTCCGGGCAGCGTTCGGGCAGCCGGTTGTAGTAGCTGACCGGGCGGTGGGTCGCCTCGTCGCGGTACATCCCGAGGTGCCAGACCTCGGCGCGGGGCAGCGCGTCGATGGCCGCCTCGACCAGCCCCAGCCCGGCGCGGAGGATCGGCACGAGGCCGATCCGGACGTCGATCTGCGCGCCGTCGGTCTCTTCGAGCGGGGTGCGGTACCGGATGGCCGTCGTCGGCAGGTCGGCGGTCGCCTCGTACAGCAGCAGCGGGGTCAGCTCGCGGACAAGCTCCCGGAACAGCTTCGTGTCGGTCCGCTCGTCCGACAGCAGCGTCACCTTGTGCCGCACCAACGGGTGGCCGCTGACGTGGAGGTTGGGGAACGTGCCCGGGGCAGCGGTGGCGGCGGCGGGGGTACGGTCCGACATCGAGCGGCTCCTGTGGTGACGGTTCTCGCGGTGGAGCATGCGCGGCGCCGCGCCCGGGGAGGGATGATGGGCGGATCGGTGCCCGGGCGCAAGCGCCGCGGCTGCACCGGCCCGGACGGCATGGCGCGTGCGGCACCGGGGATGGCACAGACGTGACCACCGGGAACGATGTGGCAGGGAAGCCAGCGGGAGGAACGGGCATGGTCGGGGTGCAGCGGATCCAGCACGCCAGCGTGCCGATGCCGCCTGGAGGCCACGAGGCCGCCCGAGCGTTCTACGCCGGGGCGCTCGGGCTCCCCGAGCGGCCGGTGCCGACCGCCCTGACCGACGCGGGGATCGACGTGGTCTGGTTCCGCGTCGGCGACGGCGGCCACGAGATCCACGTCTACGTCGAGAAGACCGGCGCGCCCCAGGCGCCCGGCCAGCACATCTGCCTCCAGGTCGACGACCTTGACCCGTTCCTCGAGCGGCTCACCGCCCACGGCGTTGCCGCCCGGGAGACGCACCCGATTCCGGGCCGCCCGCGGCGGGTCGTCCACGATCCGTTCGGCAATCAGATCGAGATCTCGCAGATCGCCGAAGGGTCGTGAGCGCTCAGGTGTAAGGCCCAGACGCGACGACGGTCGGTGGACAGCCGACCCGCGGATCCGCGCCGTAGTTGAGGACCCAATCGACGCCACCGTGCGTGGAAGAGGAGGATTCCCGTGACCGCCACGACGGCACCCAAGATCACCTACACCGCCACGAGCGAGCAGCTCGAGGAGATGCACCAGGCCTTCGACCAGGCACTGGCGGAGGTCCGGGGCGAACTCGGCCGGGCCTATCCGATGCTCATCGGTGGCCGGGAGCGGACCACCGGCGCGACCTTCGAGGTCCGCGCCCCCCACGACCGGTCGCTGTTGCTGGCGACCTTCCCGGCCGGGACGAAGGCGGACGTCGACGACGCGGTCGCGGCGGCGAAGGCCGCCTACCCGGCCTGGGCGGGACTCCCCTACGGCCGGCGGGTCGAGATCATCCGTGGCGCCGCGTCGCTGATCCGCGAGCGCAAGTTCCGGCTCGCCGCGCTGCTGATCCTGGAGGCCGGGAAGAACCGGGCGGAAGCGATCGGCGAGGTCGAGGAGGGCGCGGACCTGCTCGACGAGTACGCCGGCCAGATGGAGGAGCACGCCGGATACGTCACCGAGCTGGCCTCGCTTGACCCGGCCGAGCGGAATCGGTCGGTCCTGCGACCCTTCGGCGTCTGGGCGGTGCTCGCCCCGTTCAACTTCCCCCACGCGCTCTCGGCCGGGATGTCCGCGGGGGCGCTGGTCGCGGGCAACACCGTCGTCTTCAAGCCGGCGAGCGCGACCCCGATCGCCGGCTACGAGCTCGCGCGGTGCTTCCTCGACGCCGGGGTGCCGGGCGGCGCCTTCAACTTCGTCACCGGCTCGGGCGAGGCCGTCGGCGATCCCCTCGGCCACCACCCCGATGTCGACGGCGCCATCTTCACCGGCTCCAAGGAGGTCGGGATGGCGCTCTACAAGACGTTCAGCGGCGCCTTCCCCAAGCCCGTGATCACCGAGATGGGGGGCAAGAACCCGACGATCGTGACTCGCAACGCCGACCTCTCGAAGGCGGTCGAGGGTGTGGCACGGTCGGCGTTCGGCTTCTCCGGCCAGAAGTGCTCGGCCTGCTCGCGGGTCTACGTCGAGCGCCCGGTCTACGACGACTTCGTCGGTCAACTCAGCGAACGCGCGCGGGAGCTCACCGTGGGAGACCCGGCCGAGCGCGACACCTACCTCGGCCCGGTGATCGACGACCGGGCGGTTGACCGCTTCGAGGAGGCCGTCGCCGGGGCCACGGACGGCGGCGGCACCGTCCGCGCCGGCGGCGAGCGGCTCACGGGGCCGGCCTACGACGGCGGGACGTTCGTCGCCCCGACCGTCGTCGACGGCCTCCCGGTCGACCACGAGTTGTTCAAGCGCGAACTCTTCCTCCCCTTCGTCACCGTCGCTCCGGTCGACTCCCTGGACGAGGCGCTGCGCCTGGCCAACGACACCGAGTACGGGCTGACCGCCGGGATCTTCACCGAGGACCAGGCGGAGATCGAGCGATTCTTCGATCGGATCGAGGCGGGGGTCGTCTACGCCAACCGGAAGGGTGGCGCGACCACCGGGGCCTGGCCAGGCTGCCAGTCCTTCAGCGGCTGGAAGGGCAGCGGCAGCTCGGGCAAGGGCGGCCTTGGTCCCTACTACGTCCAGCAGTTCCTGCGGGAGCAGAGCCGGACCGTGGTCGTCGGTGACGAGCCCGAGGACCTGCTGGCCGAGGAGCAGGCGGGCGAGTAACGGTCCGGTCGCCCTGGTCGGCACAGCAGAGCCGGTGTAGCCCTCCCCCGGACGGTCCACCCGTCGCCGGGCTCCCTGAGCGAAGCCTGCAGGGAGCCCGGCGACGGGAGTTCCGACGTCTCGCGCTCCGCCACTGGTCGGGATCGATCGTCGTCGTACCGCGATTGATCGGGTCGAATCGAGTCGCCGGGATCCGGCGCCGCGGTCACCGTCCGTCTCCCGCCGGTCGCCATCGGGGCCGACGGTCCCTCTTGCCACATGCGGGTCATAGGTGGGGGGAGCGGGGGCGCGTGGGCGCGGTCTCGTCCGGGCACGCCCGGGGCGAGCCCCGAGGTTGGAGGTTCAGGGACAAGGTCGGCGCAAGCCGGCTGTGAGTCCATCGGACGCGGGGTGCCAGCAACCACCCTGGGTCTGTTCCTGGCGGTCTGCCACTCCTCGTCGGCGGGAGGAAGTCACCCGGTCGGGGCGACGCCTTGGCCGTGCGGTTGCCCGCGAGGGCAGGGCCTGCGGTGCCCCTACCGGTGGAACAAGGTCGACGGGCCACCAGGGCTCGCGGTGCCTGGGGACGTGGTCTCGCCCAGCGGGAGACCGCCGTCACCACCAGGCCGAACACCGTCATCGCCCGCGAAGGAGACCCGGTGCGGTCCCGCTGACCGTGGCCACCAGGGACCGGCACGTCGGGATCGGGCACCGGGTTGGGCACTGGGCGACCCGGCCCGGAAGACGGTCCGGTCCCCTGTGGCCGTGGTCCGTCGGTACGGTCGGCGACCGAACCGCCTGGTCAGCCGCCGACGCGGCGGTCCACCACGGGGCGGGTGCGGCGCCAGGCGGCGGCGACCGGGCGGGGGCGAGCGGCGCCCTCTGGCAGCGCGCCGCTGGCGAGGACGGCGGCAAGCGCCACGCCGGCCGCTACCAGGAACGCCCGGTCGAACCCGAAGCGGTCGGCGATCACCCCGCCAACGACCGCGGCCAGCGCTGCCAGGGCGACGACCGCGTTTGACGGCGCCGCTGCCCCCGGGCGGCCGGCGGCCCGCCCGGAGACGTCGAGCAGGTAGGCGTGGTGCCCCCGCGCCTGCGCCGCCAGTGCCGCGCCGATGGCGACGTAGACCAGGCCGAACGCCCACGGCAGCGCCCGGCTGTCGGCCACGTTGTCAGCCCAGAGCGGCGTGTCGGCGAGGGTCGGCACAGTGAGGGCAATCAGCGGCGCGAGCAGGCGGCAGAGCGCGGCCCCCTGGAGGACGCCCTTTGTCCCCCGCCGCGCGGCGACCGCCGCCCAGAGGGGACCGGCCAGCGCCTGGGCCGCGACCAGGGCGGCCAGGTAGCCACCGGCGTAGGCGACCGGGACGCCAAGCTCGCGGACCGCGTAGACGACGAAGAAGGGGTCGGCCAGGGCCGCGGCGGCGAGCACCAGTCGAAACCCAACGGTCCGCAGTGCGCCGGGTCCGCCGAGCGCGGATAGTCCGGTGCCGGCCGGCCGCACCGGAGCCGGGGCGCGGCGCGGCTCCCGCTGGCGGGCCTCGAAGAAGCCGGCGCCGAGCAGCGCGATCGCGGCGGCGACGAAGAGCACCGTGTAGCCGGCCGCGCCGTCGAGCCCCTCGTCGCCGAGCACCCGCGCCACGAGCAGGCCGGTCGCGAAGGCGGCGAGCAGGGCCAGGAGCGCGCGCTGGCCGAGGTACCCCCCGAGCCGGTGGGGGTCGACCGCGCGGACGGCGACGTCCGCCGAGAGACGGGCCGCGAGCCCGCCGGCGAGCGCGTAGGTCGCGTAGCAGACAAAGAACGTCCGCAGGACCTGGCCGTCCGAGAGCCGATCGGCGCTCGACGCGACGAAGGCCAGCAGGCCGACGGCGGCCAGGCGAACGAGCGAAGCACCGAGCAGCCAGGGCAGCTTCCGACGGCCGGCGAGGGCATTCCTGGCGAGCAGTGACGGCAGCACCCAGAGCAGCGTGCCGAGCGCGACGACCCAACCGACCGTGGCGAGGGAGCCCGTGAACCCGCTGACGAAGAGGGCGAGCACGATCGACGGGTAGAGCAGCGCGCCGGCGAGTGCCGTCAGCGCCCCGCCGGTGACCCCGGCGAGGTAGCCGACGGCTCGGCCGCGACCGTCCCGCGAGTCGTGCCGGATGTCGGCCCCCGCCACCTGTCGCCTCCGCCGTCCGTGTTCGCCGTTCGATCTCAGCCACCGATCGTGGCAACCGGCCGATTATGCGCCGCACGGTGCCCGTACCGCCACTTGACAGGGGAAGCCGACGCCATCCGAAGGCGGGCCTGGGGCCGATCCCGCCCCGGTCCTGGCGCGGCGTGTCGCCGATCGGGCACGGGGATTGGGGGTACGCCGGCCGCCGGCAACGGCCGGTCGCGGCGAGAGGGAACGGATCACGGCGCCGGTCGTCACACAAGAGCACGAGGGGCTGGAGGGGCCGAGCGATGCCACGGCCCCCGCCGAGTCCAACGCCGACGGTCGCTGGCTCCACGTGAGCCCGGGTCGTCGGGGCAGCGGCGACCGTCCAGGACGGCGGGACAGACGGTCTCGCAAGACGGCTGGACAGACGGTCTCGCGATCGGTGAGACCTGCCCCCAACCAGAAGGCTGGACCATGCCGCTGAACTGCCTGGGGGCGGAGTCCAGGAAGCGGCCCATCGCGTGCACCGATGCCGGACGCGGAGTCGCGTAGCGGCGCTTCCATGAGGCGAAGTGGACCGTCTGCTGCCTCTGTCGTCCGCTCTCGCGAGTCGGCGGGTGGCCCTGGGACGCTGCCGGATTGCCGCATGGGACCCGCCGGACCCTAGGCGCCCGTCGTGTAGGGCGCCGCGTGGCCGCTGGTGGCCGCTGCCGGCGGTACCTCGACGGCCAGGGTGCCCACTCCGACGTTGCCGGCCGCGTCGGTGGCACGGACCTCGACGGCGCGCGGGCCGGGCGGGAGGGCCAGGGTGTCCCAGAGTGCGACGTACTCCCCGGTCGACGCCACGAAGGTAAGCCGTCCAATCGGCTGGCCATCGACCCACAGGGCCGCGGCGACCACGCCGACCCGGTCGCCGATCCGGGCGGCCACCGTTGGCGTCTGCCGCGGCAGCACTCCGGCGACGGGCCGGAGGATCTCGACCATTGGCGGCTCGCGGTCGTAGCCAAGCGCCCGCCAGGTCAGGTCGGCGAGCAGGCGGTGGCCGGCGTCGGTCGGGTGGATGTCGGCCGGCGCCCAGGTCAGCTCGTCCTGGCGGCCCGCGAAGGCGGCCTGGACCTCGACGGCCAGTGCGCCGGCCGCCGCGGCCTGCTCGGCGAGCGCCGTGTTGAGCCGCGCGACCCACCACTCGTCGGTGCCCGGAAGGGTCGGGTCGCCGCCGGTCAGGTCGTAGTAGGTGGTGACCACGAGGTCAGACTGCCGGCCATCGGGCGCGGGCAGGAGCGCGCCACGGAGGGCCTCGAGTGTCCGCGCGACGTTGGTCGCCACCCCGGCGATCACCCCCTCGCGCGCGGCCGGATCGCTCCCCGCCCGGAGGATGTCGTTCCCGCCGATCGTCAGCGTGACCGGACTGACCCGACGGCCAACCCCCTGAGCGTCGGCGATCGCGCGCAGCGCCCGATCGAGCTGCCCGCCCGAGACGAGGGAGTCGCTCGACTCGCCGGGGACGGCGAGGTTGACGAGCGCGACGGGGTGCCCGGCCTGCCGTCCCAGGTACCCGTGGAGCAGGGCCGGGTAGCCGTCCTCACCTGGAGTCCCCGCGCCGATCCCGGCCGCGACCGAGTCGCCGAGCGCCAGATAGACGTCGCCCGGCGCCGGTGGGTCGGACGCCGTCCCGGGGGCGGTGGCGGGGGACGCGACCGGGGAGGCTGGGGGCACCTGGCTCATCGTGCCCGACGAACTTCCGGTCGGCCCCGGCGAAGGGCGGAGCGTGGCGACGGTTGTCGCGATCACGCCGAGGACCAGGGCCGTCCGGACCGTTCGCAGTGCTGAGCGCCGTCGGCCCTGGCTGGCCACCCACCTGACGCCCATCATGACGCCGCCGGGTCGTCGCCGAGGTGTGCCAGGGCGCCATCGAGCGCCGCGCGATCGGCGACCGGAAGGTCCCGGGCAGCGGCTTCGACGGCAACGAAGGTTGGGGCGAGGTCGGCGGCCTCGTTCGATCCCACTGGTTCGGCACGGCCGTTCGAGGCACGGAACGCGAGGGCCACCGGCGCCAACACGTCGCTTCCGCTCGCCGCCATGCTGGCGCGCTGTGGATCCGCATGCGGCGGCGGTGTGGCGCGGTCGGGACTCGCCCAGCCCACGAGGTCGCCGCCACCGACGCGGGCGGCGGCCCGGACCGCCGCCCGCCAGATCGGCTCGTCGACGCCCGCGGTGGCCGACGGCAGCCGCGGGCGGTCACCGTCTCTGAGGACGGCGACGTGCCGGGCCGCCGCGTCGAGCACCACCGCGACGACGGGGGTGGCCGCCGGCGCCGCGAGATCCGCCGGGCGCGCCGTTGGCGCTCCCCGCCCCAGTTCCCGAGCGAGTTCGGCCCGCACCTTGGCGTAGGTCGCCGGCAGCAGTTCGGGCAGGACCATCGTGTCGGCGAGGATCGGCATGAAGTTGGCGTCGCCCTCCCAGCGCGGCACCACGTGCTGGTGCTGGTGCGCGGCGATCCCGGCCCCGGCGACCGCGCCGACGTTGAGCCCGACGTTGAAGCCGGCGCAGCCGAGTGTCCGGCGGAGGGCACGGAGGGTCGGCGGCAGCAGCGCGGCGATCTCGGCCAGCGCCGCCGGGTCGGCCTCCTCGGGGCCTGGGACGTGGTCGTTCGGCACCAGCATCAGGTGGCCGGAGTTGTAGGGGAAGAGGTTGAGCATCGCGAAGGCGCGGTCGCCACGGTAGAGGAGCAGGGCGCGGACGTCGCCGTCGCCGGCCAGGTGGTCGCAGAAGATGCAGCCACCGGGGGAGGTCCCGCCGACGTAGCGCATCCGCCACGGCGCCCAGAGTCGACCCTGGTCTCCCCGGGCCGGCGTCTCCTCGGGGGCGGGGGACAGGGACTGGGGGAGGACGGGAGGGGCCGGTTCCATGGCGCGATAGTAGCACCGCCGGGTAGCACCGCCGGGTGGCACCGCCGCCTCCCCGGGCTTTGTCCTGGCTTCGGCGAGATCGGTCGGGCCAGGCGGCGCGCCGCCGTGTTGACGAGGCCCGTGCCCGCCCAAACGTTGGCGCGGTACTATGGTGGGCGGCAATTCACCCAGAGAGGTGCGACGGGGTACCACGGCCACCTGGTGGCTCGGGGCGATGGGTCTCGACCATGGCGGCGCGGGGTAGGAGCGGGACGTGCAGTCGACGCGGACGTTGGGAAAGGTCGCCGCGCGGCCGTCGCGGGTCGCTTTTCGCGGCGCGCCCCGCTGGGTCTCCCCGGCGCTCACGCTGGGGAGCGTGACGTCGGACGCGCTCCTGATCTGGCTCGCGACCTGGCTGGCCTACCTCGTCCGCTACAAGGCCGAGGTCGGCGGGCCGATCCACTCGCTGGTCGATCGCCCCTTCGAGACGTTCTACCCCGCCGGCGGCGTCTTCGTGGGGTTGGCGCTGGCGGTGTTCCTCGTCCGCGGGCTCTACGCCCTGCCGAGGTGGGTGGGCTACCTCGACGAGGCCTCGATGCTGGTCGGGGGGCTCACCACGTCGATGGCCGGCGTGATCCTCGGGGCCTACTTCTTCGGGTTCTTCCCGTCGCGGCTGCTCTTCGTCTACGCCTGGGCCTTCGCGGGCGGCCTGCTGCTCGCCAAGCGGGGCGGCGTGGTCTGGGCCCGGCACCGGCTCTGGCGGCGGGGGATCGGCGTCCAGCGCGTCCTCGTCGCCGGTGGGGGGGAGACCGGACGCCGGCTGATGCAGGCGCTGGCAAGCCAGGCGTCGCTTGGCTCTCGGATGGTGGGCTACCTCGACGACAGGGCCGGCGAGCCTTCGCGTCCGGTGGCGACCGAGCGGCGGGTGCTCCGGGCCGAGCGCCTTGGGACGCTGGCCGACCTGCCCGAGGTGGTGCGGTCCGCCCCGATCGACGAGGTCATGATCGCGCTGCCGGCGGAAGACGCCGCCCAGGTCCGCGGGCTCGTCGAGCAGTGTCGGTCGGCGGGGGTGCCGTTCAAGGTCGTCCCCGACCTCTTCCAGCTCTCGCTGGACCGGGTCGACCTTGGCCAGGTCGCCGGTGTCCCCCTGATCGGCTTCCACGACGCGACGATCGGGGGCTGGCGCTTCGCGGCGAAGCGGACGGCCGACGTCCTGGTCGCGCTGACGGTGCTCGCGGTCGGGGCGCTCCCGATGGCCCTGATCGCCCTCGCGATCCGCCGCGACACGCCCGGCCCCGTGCTGGTCCGCCAGGAGCGGGTGGGCCGCAACGGCGCCCCGTTCACGGTGACCAAGTTTCGGACGATGGTCCTCGACGCCGAGGCCAGGCGAGCGGCCATCATCGCCGCCACCGAGGGCGCCGACCCGCGCCTCTTCAAGCGCCGCGATGACCCCAGGTTGACCGCGACGGGACGCTGGCTGCGTCGCTGGAGTCTCGACGAGCTGCCCCAGTTCTTCGAGGTCCTCCGCGGTGAGATGAGCGTGGTCGGACCGCGGCCGCCCCTCCCCGAGGAGGTTGCCCACTACGAGGAGTGGCACCGCCAGCGGCTGCTCGTCACCCCCGGGCTGACCGGACTGTGGCAGGTCAACGGGCGGAGCGGCCTGACCTTCGACGAGATGGTCCGGCTCGACCTGTTCTACGCCGAGCACTGGTCGCCGTGGCTCGACGTGAAGATCGTCCTGCGAACCCTGCCCGCGGTCCTCACCGGTCGCGGCGCCTGCTAGTCCCAGCCATCGCGGGACAGGCGAGCCCGTGGGGTCCCTCGACGCGCACCGGGGAACCGTGCGCCGGGGCCGAGACGTACTACCGGTGCTACCCCGGACAGGGGTGCACGTCGACAACTGTTGCCCGGGGAGCGCGCCGGGCGTGGAGATCGGTCCCGATGCACGACGCGCGAACCACGCTGATCTCCTGGGCCGGTGGCTGCCACCACGGCCGCGCGGTTGCCCCTAACCCGGGAGGGGCAGGCTGATGGAGCTCAAGCGTGTCCTGGCGGTCCTGATGCGGCGCTGGTGGCTCGTCTTCGGCTTGCCGCTGGCGGTGCTCGTCGGGACGGTCCTGCTGTCGTCCAGCCAGCCCTACGTCGGGACGTTTCGCGCCTCGGTCCTGATCCCCACCGACACCGAAGAGACGGGCAACGCCGAGCGGCCCGAGCTGATGGTGATGGACGACTTCGCCCAGATCGTCAGCTCTGAGTCGTTCGCCGCCAACGTCGCCAGCCGGCTCCAGCCGGGAACGCCCGGGAGCGACCTCTCGGTGGGTGAGATCCAGCGCTCCCTGTCCGCCGACCGGCGGGGGCGGATCGGGACGGTCAACGTGACCCGGGACGACCGCGCGGAGGCGCTCGCGATCGCGCTCGCCGCGAACGCGGTGCTGCCCGATGTCGTCAACCGCTACATGGTCGCGCAGGGCGAGCCGCGGGCGACGGTGCAGACCATCGACCAACCGTCGGTGGCCCGCCTCAACGCCGACAGCCAGACCGTGATCCTGGTGGTCCAGACGCTGGTCGCGCTCGCGGTCGGGGCGGGATTGGCGGCCCTGGCGGCGGCCCTCGACGAGAAGCTCTACGCCGAGGACGAGGTGAGCGCGGCCCTGGGCCTGCCGGTGCTGGCCGACGTCCGTGCCCCGCGCTGGGGTCGCGCGGGCCGCGGCTGGCTCCGGGGGCAGCGCGCGTGACGGTGCCGACGACCTCCGACCCGCGCCGCGCCTATCCGGCGTCGGTCGGCCGCCTCAGCGGCGAGCGCACCGACTGGGACGCCGCCCACGAGGGGGACCTCGTCGACCGGCTCGTCACCGAGCGCTACCGGGCCCTCCGCGCCGCCATCGAGGCGATCGGCCGGGTGCCGCGGGCGCCCGGCGGGCCGGACGATGGCGCTCCGGTCGGTGAGGTCCACAGCCTGCTGGTCGTCGGCGTCGACCTCCCCGTGGCGATGGTTGGGTTGCGGCTGGCGACCGCCTTCGCCCAGGCGGGGCAGGAGACGCTTCTCGTTGACGCCGACCTTCGGGCGGCGCGGGAGCGGTCGCTGGCACCGGCGGCCGGGGCGGCGAGCGGACTCGCCGATTGGCTGCGCGCCGAGGACCGTGACCTGCCCTGTCCGGCCTACCCGACGGGGTCGCCCCACCTGGCGCTGGTTCCCGCCGGGCGACCGGTCGAGGCCGGCTTCGACACGGTGCGGGACGACCGGTGGTCGGCGCTGCTGCGGGGGGCGCGGGCGGAGCGGGACCGGGTCGTCGTCGTCGCCGCGCCGCTGGCCGCCGTCGCCGACGCCCTGCTCCTGGCGCGGCACGTGGACGGCGCGCTCCTCGCGGTCGCGCCCGGCAAGACCACGAGTTCGGCGGCGGTCCGCGCCCGTGACGCCCTGCGCGCCGCCGGCGGGCGCATCGTCGGCGTGGTGCTCGACGACGGACGCTGACGGCGGCCTAGTGGCCCCTCCATGGCGGGGTGCTATGCGGCCGGGTCCTCCCCGCTCCGTCCCGGAGGCGACCGGTCCCGCCTGCCGCGGGCGCGACAAGGACCGTGACACCGCCTGTCGGGCGGCGATCTCGCCCGACCAGGGCAGGCGGCAGGGACCTGGCGGTCCCCGCTAGCCTGTGCGTCTGGCGACGGCGACGACGGTGTTGAGCAGGTAGCTGACCGTGATCGGATCGCCGGGCTTCACGTCGGCGTCGATCGCGTCGAAGGGAAGCTGGGCGCGGAGGATCTCGTCCGGCGCGTCGGCATGGCTGTAGAAGACGCGGTAGTACCGGGTGCCGTGGATGGCATACGGCTGCAGCCCTTCCAGCCGACCCTCGACCTCCATCTTCTCCTCCGTCCGTGTCGGTGGGGTAGTTCTCCGCGGGGCACCGCCGGGGACAGCCGGTCGGTGCTAGGCGGGGTGGCCTTCCCTGGCGCCGCCGGCTGGACGGGCCGACGCGGCGTCGTCCTCGTCTTCCTCTGCCTCGGCGAGCCGCTCGTCCCGATTCCGGGCGTAGAGGTAGACGCCGATGGTGAGGAGCAGGAACGGGAACGCGGCGACGCAGAACACGCCGGCGAGGATCCCGGCGTCCGGCGAGTCGGAGCGGAGCAGCAGGACCAGGCCGAGCGTCGTCGCCGCGACCAGGAGCGCGAACGCGCCGATCGCCGAGCTGGGGGTGATGCAGCCGCGGGCGTTGGTGTTGATGTCGGGAAGGCGGCGCGCCGCCACGGGGTCGACCACGTGGGACTGGGCGAGGGCCTCGACGTCCTGGAGGCGGATGTATCCCAGGCGGCCCCGCTCGAGACGGACGCGAACGTAGTCCGCCGGCGCGTCCGGGTCCTCGACGATCTCGAGCTCGGTGCCGGACGGCACGATCTCGACGAGGCGGGAGGCCGCGTCGGGCTGCTCGTGGACGCGCAGCCCCTCACTGGCGTGGAAGGCGTCGACGAGGGTCGAGCCGCAGGCGGCGCAGTAGTGGCTGCTCGCCGGGTTGAGCGCCCCGCAGAACCCGCAGTAGATCAGCGCCGACCGCCCCCGAGCGGTGGGACCGTCGCTGGGGGCCGGTGGCGCCGGCGCGGCGGCCGGATCGGGGGTGGGGCGGTTCGGGTCCAAAGGCCGGTGGCTCCGTCGGCGAGCGCTGAGATGGTTGGGGAAGCCGGCCCCACGAGGCGCGGGGCGCGGGCGCCGTCACGCGCGAGGGCGGCGCGCCGAGGGACTCGCGAGGGGCGGACGTGGGGTGTATACCACACGGTGCCCGCGGGACCGGCGTTGGCCGGGACGAGGTCGCTGGGGGCGTGGCAGCACTGCCACACGTGGGCGGCGGTCGAGTTGGGAGAGGTGCGCTAAGGATGGGCGAGCGGGAGATTGTCTGCGGCAACTGCGGCAGTCGGAACGAGCCGACCGCGACATTCTGCGCGAACTGTGGCGCCCTGCTGGCCGCGTACCAGTCGCCGGTCGGGGCGACGGCCCCCGTCGGCGAGGTGCCGCCGCCCGAGGCCGCGTCGCCGGGTCCCGCTACCGTGTCGGCGGCGACTGTCCCCCCGGTGGTCCCCCCGGTGGTCCCCCCGGTGGTGTCCCCTTCGCCCACGCCGCAGCGGTCGGCGGGCGAAGGCGACGGCGCCACGAACCGGCCCTCGGCTGGTTCCACCATGGGAGCGTCCCGCCCGACCGCGCCCGTTGCCCCGGCGTCCGCCGCCTCCGGCCGAGTGGTCCCCGGAGGGGTCTCGACCGGACCCGAGGCCGACACCACGGCGTCGAGCCGCGCTCCGTCGGTCACGCCGTCGACGCCGGAGCGACCGGCTGGGGGGTGGGCGCCCGGCGCTCCCAGCGTCGCCGACGACAAGCGTGGGGCCGCGCCGGCCACGCCGTCCGGTTCACCGGAGCCGGCCGGTGGTCGGGGTCCCGCTCGGCCGACCCCGTCCCGGGATGCTGGGGGGCAACCGGGGGAGGTCGGCCGGTACTGGGGTCCGACGGAGTCGGCGTCACGGGGCGACGCCGATGAGGGTTCGGCGACGAGCGGCGAAGGGGGACTCCCGGCCGCGCCGTCCTCGGCCGCTCCCCGGTGGGGGGACACCGCCGGCGGACCTCAGTCCACGCCGGGAACGGCTGCCGCTTCCCCCCACCCGGCGGGAGAAGCTGCCGCTCCGCCGCCGCCGAGCTACCCGGGATGGACGCCCGGCCGTCCTGCGTCGTCGACGTCGACGCGGGGATCCTGGGCCCGTGGCGTCACGGGTGGTCCGGGCGGTCCTGCTCCACGGACGGTTCTTGCCGCCGGGCTCGCGCTCTTCCTCGGCTCGTGCGTGCTCAGCTTGATCGCGTCCGCCGCCGACGCGGGCGGCCTGTTCGCGCTGCTGCTGTTCTGCACCCTGCCGCTGGGTTTCCTGACGATGATCGTCGGTGGTGTCCTCTCCGTCACGCGCCGGCCGAACCGGCGTCCGTGACGCCGGCGGCGCCTCACGCCGCGGGTTGGGACGCTTCGACGCTGTCGGTCCCTGCCGGATCTCGCCGGTCGCACCGCCCCGGCACTGGTCGGCGCGGGAGGACCCCGATGGCCGTCACCATCGTGCCATCGCGAGGCCCAGGTGGACCCCGGGCCGTGCTCCGCGGCACCACAGGGGGGCCGATGGGCGACTAGCCGTGCCGCAACCGGACCCGGGCCAGATCGCCCGCCGCCGGGTCCTGACATCGCGCCGAGTTAGACCCTGCCTAAACGGACTGCTGCTGATCGGCGGTGGTAACGAGGGGAGCCAGTGGCGGAACCCGCCCAGGCAAGCCTCGACGCCAGTGGCTCACGCACGAGGCCGGCTCAGGCCGGCCGCGGACCGACCGGACGAGGCCCGGGCAGTCCTCCGGATGACGTGCGATACCGGATCCAGCCAGTTGCCGCGGCATTCGCGCCCGCTCGCCCCGCCCAACCCGCTCGGCCCGGGTCGCCATCGCCCCCAAGACCGCTGACCCTGGGGTGCGCGCCGCGCGGGACCGGCCATCCCCGCGCCCCCGACCCCTCCCCCGCTCACCCGGACTCGGGGGATCCAGCGGGCGACGAGCGGACCTGGAGTTGGCTCGGTTGTCCCGCGGCGCGGCGGCGGTAGTGGTCGTCGAGGTTGGTGTGGTCGAAGATCGACCCGCCCCGGCCGACGGTCGCGAGGATCGCCGCCTCGCGGCGCTGCACCTCCTCGGCCGCCGGCACCAGGTCGGTGACCCGAGCCGCCGGAACGACGACGACCCCGTCGCCGTCCCCGAAGATGAGGTCTCCAGCCGCCACGACGACGCCGCCGACCGGGACCGTCGCGACGGCCCCCCGCGCGACATCGGTGGTGCCGGCGCGAGGTGTGGTGCCGCGGGCGTAGATCGGGAGCCGGGTCTCGCTCAGCCGGGCAGTGTCGCGGCAGTACCCATCGACGACGATCCCGGTCAGCCCGCGGCGCTCGGCTTCGGCGGCGAACAGCTCGCCGACGACCGCCCGGTCCGACGCCGCCGCGATGAGCAGGGCCTCGCCGGCCTGGGCGTCCGCCAGCGCCCGCCAGACCTCCAGAAAGTCGAGGTCGCAGACGACGGGCCGGGCGACCCCGATCATCCGGCCTCCCCGCGAGACCCGGTGGATCGCGGGGTCCACGACGCCGATCGGCACGCCGGTGGCGGCTGCCGCGTCGCACAGCGACGCGGCGTCCAATTCTTCGAGCCGCTCCCGGTACTCGGCGAACGGCATCGGCGCCATGGTCATCGTCTCCTCCCACCTCCCGTTTGCCTGGCGTGCCGGTCCGGCCGTCTCCCGCGAGGCGCGGTTCGCCCCAAGGTGCGTCCCGACCGTCACGAGGATCTGCCGACGCGCCGCGCCGAGACCCAACGGGTTACCGGGCCCCGCAGATCGATTCGGTCACGGTGCAACGTCGTCAGAAGCGGTGCCCGACGTCAGCAATCGTTCCGGTTGGTCGCCCGCGGACCCGCGTTGACAGCCACCGAACGGATAAGCGGTCCATCCGCCGCCGGTGTCGCCGCCCATCCCGTCAGGTGTTCGACAGGGCGACGGAGGTAGTGGTCTCACCAGTGGTCACGGGACGATTGGCGTCGTGCCACTCGTCGTCACCTTGCGCCGGACCAGGACGGAGCGAGGCAAGTCTCGCCGGGCGGTCGACCGAGTCGTCCTGGGGCCAGAACCGCCCGTCGGGGCACCCGCTCGTCAGACGCCGAGGGCCACCCCCTCCGCCCGAGGGTCGGAGCCGCCGACCAGCGTGCCGTGCTCCGGGTCGCGGACGATGGCCTGGACCGCACCTCCGCCGGACCAGGGCGCCTGCCGCACCAGCCGGTGCCCCCGGGCCTCGAGGCCGGCGATCGTCTCGTCGCCGAGCCGGGACTCGACCCGCAGCTCGAACGGGTTGGGCAGCGTCGACGGGTCGGTGCCCGGCCAGCTCGTCCAGCGCGGCTGCTCGATCGCGGCCTGGACGTCGAGCCCAGCGTCGAGGAGACCGACCAGGGTCTGCAAGTTCCACTGCGGCTGGCCGTCACCGCCCGGAGTGCCGCCGACCAGCACGGGGCGTCCGGCCGCGTCGGCGACGAGGTAGCAGTTGAGGGTGTGCATGGTCTTCTTGCCGGGGGCGTACACGTTCGGGTGACCGTCCTCCAGGCTGAAGCCGCGACCCGCCCGGTTGTTGAGCACCACGCCGGTGTCGCCGGCGACCATGCCGCAGCCGAAGGCCGCGGAGACGGACTGGATCAGCGACACCATCATGCCCTGGCCGTCCACGACGCAGAGGTAGGTGGTGTCGCCGTCCTGGTGCTCGCCGGACGGCACGTCGGCGGCCGCCCGGTCGGGGTCGATCCGGCAGTACCTGGTCGCGGCCCACTCCGGCGAGAGGATCTTGTCCAGCGGGACGTCCCGGAAGGTCGGGTCGGCCGCGTAGGCGAGCCGGTCGGCGTAGGCGAGCTTCTTGGCCTCGACCAGGAGGTGGACGCCGGCGGCCGTGCCGACCCCGAGCGCGGCGAGGTCCGCGCGGGCCGCGATGTTGAGCGCCTCGAGCAGGATCAGCCCCTGCGTCGGCAGGCCGGTCTGGTAGACGGTGTGGCCGCGGTAGGTCGTCTTGATCGGCGCGGCGAGTTCGGTCCGGTGGTCGGCGAAGTCGCCAGGGGCGAGGGCACCACCGGCCTCGGCGATCGCCGCCGTCATCCGGCGGGCGATGTCGCCGCGGTAGAACGCGTCCGGCCCTCCCTGGGCGATCTCGCACAGGGTCCGGCCGAGGTCGGCCTGGACGAGCCGGGCGCCGGCGGGCGGCGGGCCCCCACCGGCGAGGAAGACGTCGCGAGACGCGGGGAACCCGCCGAGCAGCTCCGCGTTGTCGGCGATCGCCCCGGCCCCGAGCGGGGTGAGCGAGAAACCGTCGGCGGCGTGGGCGATCGCCGGTTCGGCGAGCTCGGCGAAGGGGCGGCTCCCCCACCGCTGGAGCATCGCGAAGTAGGCGTCGACCATGCCCGGGACGGCGACGGCGAGGGGGCCGCGGTAGGGCATCCGGGTGCCGCCGTCCCCGGCGGCGCGCATCTGGGCGATCGTCGCGCCGCGCGGCGCGATGCCGCTGCCGAGGACCGAAACCGTCTCGCCGGTCCCGCCGTCGGCGCCGGGTGCATGGACGATCGCGAAGAGGTCGCCGCCGAGGCCGCACATCTCGGGCATCGTGACCGCGGCGGTGAGCGCCGCGGCGACGGCGGCGTCGACCGCGTTGCCCCCGCGCTGGAGCGCGTCCCGCCCGGCGGCGCTGATGAGCGGGTGGGCGCTGGCGACCATGCCGTCCCGGGCGAAGACCGGTGGCTGGCGGTGGGTGACCTCGTCGCCCGGGAACCCGATGGTCGGCACGTCCCTCTCCTCTCGCTCGTCCCCGTCGGCGGACCGAGCACGCGCGTGCTCGGTCCGGCTCGGACGGCCTAGGGTACCGGGACCGGACGGACCCGGCCACCGGGGCCGCGTGGTTCGCCTCAGGCGGGGCGGAACCGGGCGGCGAGCCGGGCCGCCCATTCGCGGTTGGCGTCGATCGTTCGCCCCGCGAGGTGCGGCGTATGGACCACGTTGGGTCGCCCCAGCAGGGGGTCGTCGACGGGCAGCGGCTCGATGTCGAAGACGTCGGCGGCCAGGGCCAGCTCGTCCGCCGACACCCGCTCCCGCAGCGCCGCCATGTCGCAGATCGCGGCCCGCGTGACGAGCACGACCAGACAGCCCCGGGGGAGGGCCTCGATGTACGGACGCGCCACGAGGCTGCGCGCCGTCTCGGTGAGCGGCAGCATCGGGGCGAAGATCTCGGCATCCGAGACCAGGCGGTCGAGGTGCCACTCCCGGCGGGTGCCCGCGCGGTGGAGACCGGGATCCGGGGCGTACGGGTCCCAGGCCGCGGTGTCGGCCCCAAGCATCCGCGTGAAGCTGGCGTAGCGGCTGCCGATGTTGCCGGCGCCGACGACGCGCACCCGCTTGCCGGCCACCGTGCCACTGGTGAAGCGCGGGTCGTCGCCGAACTGGATCCCACGTCCTCCGGGCCCGCCCTGGCCGATGGGGGGCGCATAGTCCCACTCGTCCAGGCCGTCCAGGATCGCGCGGTGCTTGTTCGGGATTCGGCGCAGACCGGCGATCGTCAGGCCGAGCGCGAACTCGGCCACCGACTGCCCCCAGTAGACTTCGTCCGCATGGCGGTGGAGCGTTACCCCGCGCGCCTCGACGGCGATCACCACCTCGGGTGTCGCCCGGTAGGCTACCGCCTCCCCCAGCGCGACGAACGGCGCCAGATCCTCCGGCCGGACGCGCACGCCGAGCGACACCAGGCGGGTCACCGCTTCGGGTTCGGCGAGGATCTCGGCGAGCGGCCGCTCGTCGCCGTTGCTGAGGCGGACGAATCGGAGGTCCTCCTGACCCGCCCAGAGGGCACGGAGGTGGTCCGCCGCGAACGGCCATTCGGCGTCGAAGTCGGGGTGCACCACGATCGCGCTCGACGGCATCGGTTCTCCGGTGGGTGGCCCTGGGTCCGGGGTGGCCGTTACCTACCCCCCCGGATGCCGCTATGGTATGTCGGCATCGCGCCGAAGGGGCCCTGTCGCCGACGCCCAGGTGCACCCGCCCCGACCGATCGCGCCTCCGACGCCCTGGCGGGACCTCGCCGCCGGCGAGACGCCCGAGGAGGACCCGTGGTCCGGGATCCGCACATCGCCGCCGAGTTTCGCCGCCTGCGCGCCGTGGCCCGGGAGATCGGACCGCTACGGGAGGAGCGATTGGCGTTGCCACGGGACGGACGAGCCTACGCGATCCTGCGGCCCGCCGACACCGACCTGCTGCTGGACCGATCGGCGGCCGACCCCGAGCAGAACCTGCCGTACTGGGCGGAGATCTGGCCCAGCGGGATCGCCCTGGCCGATGCCCTGATTCGGCGTCCGGAGGAGGTGCGGGGGAAGCCCGCCCTGGAGATCGGCAGCGGGCTCGGGGTGACCGCGACCGCGGCGCTGGAAGCCGGCGCTGACCTCCACGTCGCCGACTACTCGCCGGAGTCCCTGCTCCTCTGCCGTCTCAACGCCCTCCGCAACGCGGGTCGCCAGCCGGGAGCGCTGCAGGTGAACTGGCGCCGGCCGGGGTGGCCCCTCTTCCGGCTGGCGGGGGGCGGGTTCCCGGTGGTGCTGGCGGCGGACGTCCTCTACGAGGGGCGGGACGCGGCGCCGCTGCTCGACCTCGTCGGGCGCCTGGTCGCGCCGGGCGGTCTCTTCTGGCTCGCGGAGCCGGGCCGCCCGGTGGCGGGGCGCTTCCTCGCCGCCGCCCGCGACGCCGGCTGGCTGGGCGAGACGGAGACCCACGACGGCCCCTGGCCCGACCCCAAGGACAAGGGGGTCGTCGTCAGCGTCCACATGCTGCGCCGGCGATGAGCGTGGCCGGTGCCCTCTCACGATCGGCGTTGCCCGAGGTCAGCCCCGCCGAAGTGCGAGGAGGACCGGCGCCGCCCGGCGACGGCCACCGTCCGACGCAACGATGGGCTCCTCCGTCGACGGTGGCCCGACCGACGGTGGACCATGACGCCGTCCCGAGGCGGTGCCGCGGGCCGGCGCGGCGTGTAGGATGTGCCGGCGCTGGCCAGGCGGGGGGCGAACCTGCTCCCGGCGACTACCCAGCCACCGGGACGGGCCGCGACCGAAGGTCGCTGACGGCACCACGGTTCATGTCGTCTTCCGTTGGACGCCGGCCCCCGGAGCCGGCCGGAGAGGAGCCCGATTCGATGTCGGATGCGTCGTCGCCCGGGCGGGCAGCCGCGATCTTCGACTGTGACGGGCTCCTCCTCGACACCGAGACCTGCTGGACGTTCGCCGAGCGGGCCCTCTTCGCGCGCTACGGGCAGAGCTTCGGTCCGGCCGAGAAGCAGGCGATGGTCGGGATTGCCCTCGGCGCGTCGGGTCGGGTGCTGGAGCGGCTGCTCGACCAGCCCGGCCGCGCCGAGGAGCTCGGACTCGAGCTGCTCGATCTGGTCCGGGTGGAACTCCTCCGTGGCGCGTCGCCCATGCCCGGCGCGGCCGAGTTGGTCCGGGCGTTGCGGGGCAACCGGCCCATCGGCGTGGCGTCCAACTCGATCCGGGAGCTGCTGACCGGCATGCTCGAGAACGCGGGGCTGGCCGACGCGTTCGGTGCGGTGGTGGCCGGGGACGATGTGGTGAACCCGAAGCCGGCGCCGGACATGTATCTCCGGGCCTGCGAGCTGCTCGGGGTGGCGCCCGCGGACGCCGTCGCGCTCGAGGACTCGCCGACCGGCGCGGCCGCCGCTCGGGCCGCGGGCCTCTACGTGATCGGTGTCCCCTCGCTCCCCGAGACCGTGCTCGAGGCGGACCTCGTCACGTCCTCGCTGCGCGACCCGCGGGTCTGGGCGGCCCTCGGCGTGGAGCCCGTCGCTGACTGACCGCACGGCACCGCGGGAGGCGGTGATCGCCTCCCACTGGACCCGTCACTTCGGTGCTGGGCTGAGCGGGCGAGGTTGGCCGCGCCCGCCCGAGGCCAGCGCCCCGGCGCGGAGCCGGCTCGGGCCGGCCGCCGACCCGCCGGGCGAAGCCCCTGGCGACCACCCGGATCCCGAGATCGGCGACCAACCGGACCCCGAGAACGGTCGGCTCCTGGGTCGACCCCGTGGACCAGCGCCGGGGCCATGAGCCCGCTCGGGTCGCTGGGCTGGACCGGCGCGGTGCTACAGGCGTGGCGGGCCACGCGGTGACACCGCCGCGGCCCCGGTGCTACGCTGGCGGTCATGGGCAAGCCAGCGTCCCGCGTCGCCGTAGCCCGCCCGCCGGCGGAGGTCACCATCCCCGATCCCGTCGTCGAGACGGTCGGCCTCTCGAAGCGCTACGGCGGATTCGCGGCGCTGACCGACCTCGACCTTGCCGTCGCCCCCGGTCAGATCTACGGCTTCCTCGGCCCGAACGGCGCCGGTAAGACGACCGCGATCCGGATCCTGCTCGGCTTCGCCCGAGCGACGTCCGGTCGGGCGCGCCTCCAGGGGCACGACTGCTGGCGTGACGGCGTCGCCGCCCGCCGGGACCTGGGCTACCTGGTCGCCCCGGACGCGCTCTACCCGGACATGACCGGCACGGCGCAGCTCGACTACGCCGCGAAACTCTCCCGCCGGCCGCCGGTCCTGCGTGATCGCTTCCTGGACGCCCTGGAGTTGCCGCGGAGCGTGCTCGGCCGGCGGCTCGGGACCTACTCGAAGGGGATGCGGCAGAAGCTGGCGCTGGTCGCGGCTTTCCAGCACGACCCGGCCCTGCTGATCCTCGACGAGCCGACCGACGGGCTCGATCCCCTGATCCAGCGCGCCTTCGAGGAGTTGCTCGGCGAGCTGCGGAACCGCGGCCGCACGGTCTTCATGTCCTCCCACGATCTGGGCGAGGTGGAGCGCGTCTGCGAGCGGGTCGCGGTCGTCCGCGGCGGCCGCCGGATCGCCGAGGGTACCGTCGCCGAGCTGACCCGGCTTCGCCGCCGGACGGCCGAGGTCGTGTTCGCCGAGGGCGTGCCTGAGGGGCTCGACCGGATCCCCCACGCGGCCGTGCTCGAGCGGGACGGCAGCCGTGTCCGGCTCGGGATCGAGGGCGAGCTCAACCCCCTGCTGCGGTTCCTGGCCGACCATCCGGTGGCCGACCTGGTGCTCGCCACGCCCAAGCTGGAAGACGTCTTCATGGCCTTCTACGACCGGGACAGCCCCGATCCCATCGACGTCACGACCCCCGCCGACGCACCCGGCCCGGCCAACAGCGGGGCCGCCGGGAGCGGGCGCCACGTCGGCGCCTCCGACCGGACGCGGGCGACTGGCCGGTGACCACCGCGATCCTCGTGCGCCGTCTCCTCGGGCGAGGCATTGCCGGGTCGCTGATGCTGCTGCTGGCGGTCGCGCTGTTCGAGCTCGTCTTCCCGCCGGTGGCCGATGCCTTCGGCGGCGAAGCCGGATTGGAGCGCCTCGTCGACCAACTGCCGCCGCTCGCGCAGACCCTGATCCAGGCGCAGTCGGGCCTGCTCGGCATCACCAGCCTCGCGGGGTACCTGTCGACCGGCTACACGCACCCGCTCTACCTCACGCTCGCCTCGGCGACGCTGGTCGGCTTCGCGGCGCGGAGCCTGGCCGGCGAGATGGAGCGCGGCACGATCCAGCTGGCGCTGGCGCGCCCTGTCTCCCGGTGGCGGGTCTACGGGGCCAGGGTGATCGGCGTCGCGGCCTTCGCGCTCGCGCTGTCCGTCGCCGGCCCGCTCGGGATGACGGTCGGGATGCTGATCGCGCGGCCCGACGGCGAGCTGCACTACGACCACCTTCCGCAGCTCGGGCTGACCACGCTCGCGCTCTTCTGGGCGATCGGCGGCGTGACCCTCTTTGGCTCGGCGGCGGCGAGCACGACCGGGCGGGTGGTCGCCTGGGCGATCGCCGGGCTGGTCGCCTCCTACTTCGTCGACTTCTTCGCCGCGATCTGGTCGGCCCTGGAGCCCTTCGAACCGCTGAGCATCTTCGGCTACTACGACCCGGCCTCGGCGCTGGTCCGGGGCACGGTGCCGGTCGAGAACGTGGTGGTGCTCGGCGTCACCGGCGCCGTCGGCGCCCTTGCTGGGCTGGCGGTGTTCGTCCGTCGCGACCTGCCGACCTGACCGACCGCCGGGCGCCCGGCGGGAGACGGGGCTCCGGCGCGGCCGGCGACTGCCGCCGTCATGAGATCGTCGCGATCGGGCCACGCGGTCGCACGGCGGCCTCTCGGCTGGCGCGCTCGCGGCCGAGCAACTGGCCCGTCTCCCGCTGGCGTTCTGGTTGGTCCCGGAGGCCACTCATACGGTATTCGGTTGGACGGTGGTTGAAGTGGTATCGGGGGCGGGCGCTGGCCGGGCCTGCCCGGGGGAAGTCCCGGGCGCAGGGACGAGGCCGGCTCAAGCCGGCCGCGGACCGGCGGGCCAAAGCCCGGGTGATCACCCGGATTCCGTATCAACCAGCGTCCAGGCGATCGCCGGGCGCCTCACCCGGCGGGTGCGTGGCTGGCCCGAATTGGCTCGGTGCCTTTTGCGGCCTCCTGGTGATCGATTGCGGAATCCGGGGAGCGGTCGTCCACGGGACCTCCCGGGATAGGTCCGAAGCCAGAGGCTGAGGGGCGCAGCCGGCGGCGGACCCGCCGCGCGACGCGCCGGCATCAACCCGGAGGCCGTATGAGCCCGGGGCCTGGCGTCCGGTGGGCGATGTCGCTGGCGCCCCCCCGGTACCAGCACCGAACAGCCGGATGCCATACCGCGCGGCCGCCTCTTCGGCGTCGGTCGACTCGGGGCGGCCCGGCCGCCGAACCGAAGGTTGACCTCTGCGCCAGTGGCTCCATGACTCCGGGCCAGTGGCCGGTCCCATTGGGGGACCCGCGTGGGCGCGATGCCCGACGCGGCCCGAGCCATGCGTCGGACGGGCCAACCGGGCGAGTGGGGCCGCTGTCCCTCCTGCTGCCGGCGCGCGTGTCCCCCACGGGACGCACCGGATCGGAACCATGGAGCTTATCGAGGAGCCGGGGCTGCGCGTCCCGATCAAGAGCTGGTTGCCCCCGACCGAGATCGAGCCGGCGGCGATGGAGCAACTGCGCAACGCCGCCCGCCACCCGGCTGTCGGCAGCCACGTCGCGGTGATGCCCGACTGCCACCCCGGCTTCGGGGTGACGATCGGCTGCGTCTTCCCGACCGTCGGGGCCGTGGTGCCCGCCGGCGTCGGCGTGGACATCGGCTGCGGGATGTGCGCCGTCGCGACCGGTCGGTCCTACGCGCCGGGCCGGATGAACGGTCGCTTCTGGGATCGGTGGGCGGAGAAGGTCCGCGCCGCCGTGCCGACCGGCTTCGGGGCGCACCGCCAGCCGCGGGCCTGGTCGGGCCTCGGCACCAAGCTCCGCGCCGAGGCGCTCCAACCACTCCTGCGGACTAAGGCCGCCACCCAGCTCGGGACGCTCGGCGGCGGCAACCACTTCCTGGAAGCGCAGGTGGACGAGACCGGCGAGCTGTGGGTGATGGTCCACTCCGGCAGCCGCAACACCGGCCTGCGGATCGCGGACCACTACCGCGACCTGGCCCACGACCGGGCGAACGCCACCGGTGACCAGGTCCCGCCCGACCTCTGGGCGTTGCCGCTGGACGCCGAGTCCGGCCGCGACTACCTCCACGACATGGGATGGGCGACGGAATTCGCGCGCGAGAATCGCTACCGGATGCTCGAGGCGATGCTCGAGGCGCTCGATGTCGATCCGGAGGAGGTCGGTGGTCGCGCGGCGTTCATCAACATCCCCCACAACTTCGCCCGCATCGAGGAGCACGGCGGGTCCGACGTGGTCGTGCACCGGAAGGGGGCGACCTCGGCGCGGGCGGGTGAGCTCGGCATCATCCCCGGCAGCATGGGCACCTCGAGCTACGTGGTGCGCGGGCGCGGCAACCCGGACAGCTTCGCGTCGTGCTCGCACGGGGCGGGTCGCAGGATGGGGCGGCGTCAGGCGCGGCGGGCGATCGATCAGGCCGCCTTCAAAGCCGCCCTCGCCGGCACCCACACGCGCGCGTCGGCTGGGTACCTCGACGAGGCGCCGCAGGCCTACAAGGACGTCACCGAGGTGGTGTCTCGGCAGGCCGACCTGGTCGAGATCGTCCACACCCTGCGGCCGCTCGTCACCGTGAAGGGCGACAGCCGGGCGAAGGAGGACTGATACGGGATTCGGGTGATCGCTTGGGCTTCGCCCGGCGGGATCGCGGCTGGCTTCGGCCGGCTTCGTCCCTGAGCCGCTGACCTCGGGGCCTGCCTCGGGCGGGCCGGCACCCCCGGTACCACCACTGATCGGCCGGATTCGGTATGAGCCGGGTGGGGAGCCGTTCCTTAGATCGGGCGATCCAGGTCGGCCAGGAGTAAGGTAAGGTCGAGGACGAGGCCGGGCACGACGGTGGACGTCACGGCCCCGTCGACCATCGGCCGCGCCTCGTACCGTCCGTCCCGCGGGGAGCGCACGTCGAGCGACGGAACGGTTGGGTCGCCCAGCCAGTACTCGCGGACCCCAGCGGCCGCATACAGGTCGGCCTTCACGCCCAGATCGCGGTGCCGGGTCGACGGCGAGAGCACCTCCACGACCAGGTCGGGTCCGCCCGAGACGAACCGGTCGCCGACGATCGAGCTTCGCTCACGCGTGACGAAGAGCAGATCGGGCTCGAGCACGTCGTACTCGGACAGCTTGACGTCGAACGGCGCGACGAAGACCTCACCGAGCCCCGCGGCCTCGGCGGCATCCAGAACCCGGAAGAGCCGCTTCAGGAGTCGCTGGTGTGCCAGGGACGGCGACGTCAACTGGACCAGCTCCCCGTGGATCAGCTCGTAGCGCTTCCCGTCGTCGGGGAGGGCGGCGTAGTCGTCGTAGGTGAGGCGCGTCCTGGTCGCCATCGCGGTCTCCGAAGAGCGGTATTCAGGTAGCGGCGAGTGGCGACCGGGATGCAACGTCGGTGGAGGTACCGGAGGCGCGGCGGCCGAACGGCCCAGCCGTGGGACGCCTCGTGGCCGGAGGCTCGGGGGCGAAGCCGGCTTCGCCCCCGCCGGGCGAAGCCCCGGCGACTACCTGGGGTCCGGATCAGCCGCCGGAGCGGTAGTTCGGAGCCTCCTTGGTGATCACCACATCGTGGGGGTGGCTCTCGCGCAGGCCGGCGGCCGTGATCTGGACGAACTGGGCGTCGCGCTTGAGCGACGGGATGTCGGCCGCGCCCGCGTAGAACATCGCCGAGCGCAGGCCGCCGACGAGCTGGTAGACGATGGTGCTGAGCGGACCCTTGTAGGCGACCCGGCCCTCGATGCCCTCCGGCACCAGCTTCTGGACGTTACCGACGCCCTCCTGCGAGTAGCGATCCTTGGAGAAGGAGCGGGCCTTCATCGCGCCGAGGGAGCCCATCCCGCGGTACTCCTTGAACCGCTCGCCCTGGAAGAGCACCACCTCGCCCGGGCTCTCGTCGACGCCCGCCAGCAGGCTGCCCAGCATCACGGCGTCGGCGCCGGCGGCGATCGCCTTCGCCACGTCGCCGGAGTACTGGATCCCGCCGTCGCCGATCACGGGGATCCCGTGGCGCGCCGCGGCCGTGGCGCAGGCGTGGATCGCGGTCACCTGGGGCACGCCGGTGCCGGCGACCACGCGGGTGGTGCAGATGCTGCCCGGACCGACGCCGCACTTGACCGCGTCGGCGCCGGCAGCGATCAGCGCCTCGGCGCCCGCCCCGGTCGCGACGTTGCCGGCGACGATCGGCACGCTCAGCCGCCGCTTCAGCCTGGCGACCAGGTCGACCACCGCCGCCGAGTGGCCGTGGGCGATGTCGACGATCAGGAGGTCGACGTTCTTCTCGACCAGCGCCTGGGCCCGCTCCTCGGCGTCGGCCCCGACACCGATCGCGGCCGCGACGCGAAGGCGACCGCGGGCGTCCTTCGTCGCCTGGGGGAACTGGATCTTCTTCTGGATGTCCTTGACCGTGATCAGGCCGGTCAGGTAGCCGTCGCCGTCGACGACCGGCAGCTTCTCGACCTTGTGGCGGTGCAGGATCGCGCTGGCCTGCTCCAGCGTGGTGCCGGCGGGGGCGGTGATCAGGCCCTCGCTGGTCATCACCTCGCGGATCGGGCCGTCGATGTCGGCGATGAAGCGCAGGTCCCGGTTGGTGAGGATCCCGACCAGGCGGCCGTCCGGCTCGGTGATCGGCACGCCCGAGATGTGGTAGCGCTCCATCACCGCAAGCGCCTCGCTCACCGGCCGGTCGGGGCGCAGCGTCACCGGCTCCACGATCATCCCCGACTCGGAGCGCTTGACCTTGTCCACCTCGGCGACCTGGTCCTCGACGGAGAGGTTGCGGTGGATGACGCCGATGCCGCCTTCGCGGGCGAGCGCGATCGCGAGCCGTGCCTCGGTCACGGTGTCCATCGCCGCCGAGACGAGCGGGATGTTGAGCATGATGTCGCCCGCGAGGCGGGTCCGGGTCGAGACGTCGGCCGGGAGGACCTCGGAGTAGGCGGGGAGGAGCAGGACATCGTCGAAGGTCAGGCCCAGCCCGGCGAACTTGTCCTGTCGCATCGGCAGCGCCTGGTCCGGTGCCTCGGCGACCGCGCGGGCGGCTTCGACGAGTACCCCACCCGGAACCCCTTGGGACGGACCACTCCCGGGACGGAGGCCATTCGGCTGGTGAGCGTGCTGGTCTGGAAGCAGGCCGTCGGCGATCCGGTCGCGGCTGCTGTGGCTGGTGGTGGTGCTCATCCTTGTTCCTCTGCGCTGCGGACCGTCGGCCGGTCGCCGTCGCCGGGCGGGGTGCCGTGACGACGGCACCCCACGGCGGTCAGGACTTGGCCCCGAGGGCGTCGGCGCCCGAGCTGGGGCGAGGGACCGGGGCGGCGCCGTCGGCCGCGGGGTGGTCGCCGGCGGTGGCGACGGGCGAGCTGGGAGCGGCCGTGCTCGAGACGGTCGTCCTTGAGACGGTGGTGCTGGTGCCGGGCGGCCGTCGACTGGCCGCGCCCCGCGCTCCGGCGCGGTGGGACACGGACGGTGCTGGCGTTGGGAGATGGAGGCGCCCGGTCAGCTCGCCGGTGAACCGTCGGTAGGCCTCCGCCCCCCGGGAGCCCGCGTCGTACTCCGCGATCGACTGGCCGAAGCTCGGGGCTTCGGCGAGCCGGATCGACCGCGGGATGACCGCGTCGAAGATGCGGTTCGGGAAGTAGCGGCGGACCTCCTCGACGACGTGGGCCGAGAGGCGCGTCCGCGCGTCGAACATCGTCATCAGCACGCCGATGATGTCGAGCGGCGGGTTCAGGCGCCGTTTGACGAGGTCGATCGTCGTCACGAGCTGGCCCACGCCCTCGAGGGCCAGGAACTCGCACTGGATCGGAATGATGACATAACGGGCGGCCGTCAGCGCGTTGACGGTGAGGAGCCCGAGCGACGGCGGGCAGTCGATCAGGATCACCGTGTACCGGTCGCGGACCGCCGCCAGGGACCGGGCCAGCCGCCCCTCCCGGGCCTCGACGCCGACGAGCTCGACCTCGGCGCCGGCGAGCTGCGCGGTCGCCGGGACCAGGTCGAGGCGGGGGCGGTCGGTCACCGCGACCGCGCGGCCGACCGGAAGCTCGTCGACGAGCACGTTGTAGGCGGTGTGGAGGAGGTCGCCCTTGTCGATGCCCAGGGACGAGGTCGCGTTGCCCTGCGGGTCGAGGTCGACCAGGAGCACCCGGTGGCCGGCCTCGGCGAGCATGACGCCGGTGGTGACCGCGGTCGTCGTCTTGCCAACGCCGCCCTTCTGGTTGGCGAGCGCGACGACGGGCGCCGGGGCGGAGGGACGCGCCGACTTCTGAGGACTGGCCGTGGGGGCGTCCAAGGGGGTGGCCGCCGATCCTCTCCCGACGGTCGCGCGGCGCGCCGACCGCGCTGCTTCCGCCTTACCCAACACCGCGATGAAGAACGATGCTAGCACAGCGCGCAGTGTCCGGACAAACGCGGCGACCCCGGGTGACGGCGTGAGTCGGGCCGTCTCCCGCGCGTCGCGGTGGTACCCGAATGGCCGCGCGACCGGCGGAGGGGGAGCGTCAGTCGAAGACGGAGATCTCCGTCCCGAGCGGGGCCCACCCGAACAGGAAGGAGGCGACGTCGAGCGGCAGGTTGACGCAGCCGTGGCTCATCGGGACGCCGAAGTTGTCGTGCCAGTAGGCCCCGTGGAGGGCCTCGGCCTCCGCGTTGAAATAGAGCACGTCCGGCACGTCCTCCACCTCGTAGCGGGCTCCCGCCGGCGGGGTCGTCCCGTCCTGGGTGCCGTCGTCGAGGGCGACCACCTCACCGGTGCCGTCGGTGAAGCCGGCCATCGTCTCGGTCTCGCGCTTGATCCGGACGTGGAACCGGCCGCGCTCGGTCTCGTTCGGCACGATCCCCGTGCTGACGAGGGTCTCCAGGATCAGCTCGTCGCCCTGGAAGGCGCGCAAGGTCTGCTGGCCGATGCTGACCTCAATCCGCTTGCGACCGGGTGCCTCCTGGTCGCCCACCGGGGACGGGTTGGCGGCATCCCAGAACCGCGACTCGGTGAAGGCCACGAGACCGTCCTCGTCGACCGGCGCGGTGGGGATCTCAAGGGTCGTGGCCATCTCGCGAGGCAGCGGCGCGAGACGGGTGCCGCGTCGCCCGGTCAGCAGCAGGCCGCCCTCGAAGTACTGGGCGGTCACCCCCCGCTCGACGATCGGCCGGGAGAGGGCACTGCCCAGGTAGAAGTCGCCCTCGTGGGCCGCGTACCAGGCGCCGGCGGCCCCACCGACGGGGTGCCCGGTGGTGGGGTCAATCGCGCTGCCCGCGGCGGCGTCCACGACCGCCACGTCGCTCCCCGGACCCGGCGCGACCCAGGCGGCGGCGCGGCGGTCGCCGCCGCCGGTGGCGCGGCGCCCGTCGGCCCGGAAGCCGCCAGTGCGGGCGGAGAGGGCCTCCGTACCGATCGGGGCGAGGCGGACGGTCGGGTCCTCCGTGTAGATGAACTCGGGCCGGAACTGGAGGATCCCCCGCTCGAAGGCCTGGCTGTAGTAGCCGCCAAAAGCGAACGGCTCCGAGATCGGGTCTCCGTAGACGGCGGCCGCGCCGTTGGCTCGCCAGTAATCGAGCATCTGGCCACCGACGGTGTGCCCGGTTCCGGGGACGACGAAGCGCTCAGCCGACTGCCCGAGGTCGGGGGGGAGCATCTCCACCGGAAGGTTCAGGTCAGACGACGGGTTCGGCTGGGTCCGCGGTTGAGCCGCGGCCCCGGTCGCGGCGGCCGGCACGGCCCCCAACGAAGGCGCCCCGAGCAACACCGCGACGGCAGCAACCACCAGCCGCCGCTGGGCAACCCGGGTTCCGGATCGAGTGCGTCGAATCAGGCGCCGGGCGGGAGAGAGCTGAAACATCGGGCGGGGTACCTCTGGCTGGACGCGGCATTCGCGCCGGCGCGACGGACGACGCTCCGGTGAGCCGTCGACCGAGGTTGGGTGCGGGGCCGAGCGTTGGCGTCCGCTGGGACAAGGTCACGGTGACCCATCCCTTCGTAAGTATCGCAAGATCGCACCCGCCCGGCCCACACCGACGGCAAGGTGAGGCCGTCTCTGCGGGGCGCGTCGGTGTTCTTCCCGCTGTCGAGGGTGACGTCCCCCGGGCCACGCCAGATGAGGCCGAGTGTAGGAATGCCGGTACGGCCGGGACCAGCCGGCCCCTGACCTTCCCAGGCCGCGTGCCGTTGTCCCGAGGCGGGCTCTTCTCGGGGCCCGGTTCGGCTCGGCGCCGCGAAGGCCCGTCGACGAAGCCCGGGCAGGGTCGCTCCCGTCAGGTGGAGACAGTCTCCAACGACGATCACGATGGAGATGACGTTGTAGGATGCAACTACATCGTCGGCGGCCCTGTCGGTGGGAGCGGCGGAGAGTCGTAGGCCGCGAAACTCGCGCGGCGGGTGGGAGTGTGTCTGGCCCGCGCCCGTGCTCTCGGCCGGGGCACCGGTCAACACGGCGACGTGCGTCGCGCTGACCCGGCGGGGCGGGTTGCTCACACGTGGCGATCCAAGGAGGTGTCCACCCCCGCGTCCTTAGCGAGCTCGGGTCGGTGTGAAGCGCAGGCGGGGCCGGTTACGTCGCTGGGACTCGGGCCTCGTTGATCTCGTTCCGTAGCGCCGCCGCCACGGCGCGGGCATGGTCCGCGAAGTCGACCCCATCGTGGGCATAGATCACCGATCGCGACGCGGACACGAGGAGATTGGCGTCCGGGCCGGCTTCGGCACCGGCCTGGACGGCGGCCGTGAGGTCTCCCGCCTGGGCACCGACGCCGGGGAGCAGGATCGGCAGCCCGGGGCAGCGGGCTCGGACCGCCGCCAGGGCGCCTGGATAGGTCGCGCCGACGACCATGCCCACCGACGCCGGATGGCGCTGGGCCCAGGCAAGCGTGCGTTCGGCCATGAGAAGGTACAACTCGGTCGTCGTCTCGTCGTCGCGACCGACAACAAGATTCTGAAACTCGCCGCCGCCGGGGTTGCTGGTCTTGCAGAGGACGAAGACCCCACGCTCGGCGCGGTCGAGGAAGGGGGCCAGGCTGTCCTCGCCGAGAAAGCCACCGGCGGTGACGGCGGCGAAGTCCCACCCGTCGAGGTAGCCACGGGCATAGGCCTCGGCGGTGTGCCCGATGTCCTGGACCTTGGCGTCGAGGATGACCGGGATACCTCCCGGCACGAGTTCCCGGGTGGCGACCAGGGCCCGGATCCCGTCGAGCCCGTGCGCGAGGTAGAAGCCGAGGTTGGGCTTGTAGGCACAGACGAGGTCCGACGTCGCTTCGATGATCGCGGCGTTGAAGTGGACGATCGCGTCGGCGGGGGGGAGGCCCCTGAGGTGCGTCGGGAAGCGCGAGAGGTCCGGGTCGAGCCCGACACAGAGCAGGCTTTCGTTAGCCACCATGGCGGCGCGAAGCGCGGAGGCGAACGCCCGGTCGGCCAGCGGGGCTGTCAGTGGCGGGCGCGACCTGTCCGGCCGGGTCACGTCGGTGTCGGTCGCGGTCATGGCGGTCCCCCTCTTTCAGGCGGCCCTGACTGTCCGACGGATTCGTGCCGTCCGCCGACAAGTCCACCCGTGGGCGCGCGGTGGCCAGGGTAGATGGGTCAGCCGAAGGGGTCAATGGAGGGACGGCGGCCGGTCGGCAGCCCGCCGCAGAACCGGACGGACAACCTGGCCGTACTTCATGATTGGGTCTCGGTTGGGCTCGCCAGGGGTGGTAGACTGCTCACAGGAGCCTGTCGCTCCGTAGGGTCACACGCTGTCTACAGTTCAGGTGTAGGGGTCGCCCGACGACCGAACCGGATGACGCCCCGCCGCTCCCCGCGCCGTACCGCCCGCTTGCCCCGTCAACGAGTCGTGACGCGCTCGGCGTGCCGCCTGCCCCAAGGGGGACGTGGCTCCGCACGCGAGTGAGCCCGGGCGCCGGTTAAGGCGGGTGGCCAGGAGGCCGAATGGTGAGCATCGGGGCCGCGGCGCCGAACCAGACGACAGGCCAGACGGACCTTGCCCACGGTCCCGATGGTGTCGCGCGCGACGCCGGCGGGGAGCGGCCCGCGGTGATCCCGACCATGCTGGACGTGCTCCGCGCCCGGCTCGTGGTCAACCGGTACCTGGCGCCCACGCCGACGCTTGCCCCGCTGTCCCTGGCCGAGCGCCTCGGGTTTTCCGTGCACCTCAAGTGCGAGAACCTCCAGCCGACGGGGGCGTTCAAGATCCGGGGCGGCGTCAACCTGCTCAGTCAGCTGACGCCCGCGGAACGGAGCCGGGGCGTCATCACGGCGTCCACCGGAAACCACGGCCAATCGATCGCCTACGCGGCCGGCCTCTTCGCGGCACGGGCGGTGGTCTACGCGCCGGATGGCGCTAATCCGAACAAGGTCGCCGCGATGCGGCGCCTCGGCGCCGAGGTCGTGCTGGACGGCGTGGACTTCGACGCGAGTTGCGCCGCCGCGCAGGCGCGCGCCGCGGCCGACGGCCTCTACTTCGTTCACCCCGCCAATGAGCCGCGCCTGATCGCCGGGGTGGCGACCTACTCCCTCGAGTTGATGGAGGCCGTGCCGGACCTGGACACGCTGCTCGTGCCGGTCGGCGGCGGCAGTGGCCTCTGTGGCGCGCTGGTCGTGGGGAAGGCGATCAATCCTCGCCTCGAGGTCATCGGGGTGCAGGCGACGGGCGCGCCGGCGGTTCGGGAGTCCTGGCGGCGCCGAGAGCTGCTCACGCTCGCGGCGGCGGACACCTTCGCCGAGGGGGTGGCGACGCGGGCCGCGTTCGACCTGCCGGCGCGGATCATCTGGGACCGGGTCGACGACATCCACCTGGTTAGCGACGCGGAGATGCGGCGCGCGATCCTGACGCTGCTCGAGACGACCGGGATGCTGGCCGAAGGCGCGGGCGCGGCCGCCCTCGCCGCGGCCTATGCCCTCCGGGGCCGGCTGGCCGGGCGGCGGGTCGGGGTCGTGCTCTCGGGCGGGAATCTGACGCTGGATGGGCTGCGCCGGGCGCTGGCCGAGGAGACTGCCTGGTGAGTGGGCTCATGGCGCGGCTGGGCGGGCGATCCCGAAACAACGGCGCCAGCGCGCTGATCCAGATCGCCCGCGAGGTCGTCGGGCGTCGCCGGTCGGTCCAGGGGGCGCTGACCGAGATCCGCCATCCGGCGGTGCTCGACGCGCTCGCGGACGAGGACTTCCGGTCGCTGGACGCGACCATCGCCGAGCGGGCGTCCTCCGACCACGAGTTCGCGCTCGTGCTGGCCCGGCTGGCCCACGCCGCCGCTCGGGCCAAGAGCTTCGATCGCCAGGTGGTGGACGCGGCGCTGCGGCTCGATGCTCTGCTGCCGGCGGACGACCCCAACCGCGAGCGGGAGAAGCTTCTGCGCGACGCGTACACGTCCGCCCAGAAGGCGAGCTATGTCCGGGGTGGCCGGCTCGCGCTGGGGCGGCTGGGACGTCGCGCGGTCGAGGCGGGCGACCTCGATCGGGCCCGCGTGCTGCTCCAGCAGCAGCTCGACCTCGGTCCCGACACCGGGGACAGCGCGGCCGAGGTCGACTCGGCGATCGTGCTCGGGGATATCGTTCGCCGGGACGGTGACGTCGGGGCGGCCCAGGCGCTGTACCGCCGGGCGGGCGTCGCCTCCCAGCGCCTGGAGCACCACCGCGGGCTGGCCGAGGCGCTGATCCGCCAGGTCGAGCTGATGCCGGAGGACGCCAGCCTCGACGCCGTGGCCGCGCTCCAGCGGCAGGCGCTCGACGCCGCCGAGCGGACCGGCGACGCCCAGCTCGAGAGCCGGATCATCCTCGCCCTCGCCGACACGCTGTCGGCGTCCGGGCGGCACGACGAGGCGGCCGATCAGCTCGCGGAGGGGCTGGCGATCGCCAGGGCACTCGGTGACCTCTCGCTGGAGGCGCGGTGCGAGTCCGGCCTCGCCGTCGCCGAGCGGCGGCGAGGCCGACTCCGCGAGGCGGCCGAGCACGAGCGGCGGATGCTGACCCTGGAGGAACGGCTGGGCAACCGGCCGGCGGCGGCGGCCTGGGCGGCTCAGCTCGCGAGCACCGAGCTCGCCCTCCATGACCCCGAGGGCGCGGTCGACGCGTTCGAGCGGGCCCGGGATCTGGCCCAGGCGCTCGGCGACGGGGCACTGGAGCAGCGGGCGGAGGGCGGACTCGGCGTCGCCTATACGCTCCTGCGCCGGCCGTCGGAAGCCCTTGCCCACCTGATGCGGGCGCTCGACCTGGCGCGGGCCGCGGGCGACGAGCGGCGGCAGGCCCGGTGGCTGGCCAGCATCGGCGAGGCCCTCTGGACGTTCGGTCAGGTGGAGGCATCGGGCCAGGCGACCCAGCAGGCCGTCGACGTGGCGCGGCGAATCGGCGACGCGGAGCTCGAGGCGGGGATGCTCGCCCTGCTGGGCCAGGTCCATGCGGCCCGCCGCGAGCCGATCCGGGCCCGCGACTGCTACACCCGGGCCCTCGAGCTGCACCGCGCGCTCGGGCAGACCGGGGAGCAGGTGACGACCCTGGCCGCGCTGGCCCAGTTGGCGGCCGAGACGGGTCAGCCGGTCCAGGCGATGACGATGCTCGAGCAGGCGCTCCAGATCGCGACCGCCGCGGGCGACCGTGCCGGCGCGGCCCGTCTCTATGGGCGCCTCGGGCGGCTGGCGCAGCGGCGCGGTGACGCTGGCGTCGCACTCGACGCGCTCGGTCGGGCACTCGAGCTCGCCGAGGCCGTCGACCAGCCGGCCCTCCTCAACCAGGCGCTCCAGCACCTGGCCACCGCCCAGGACCTCGCTGGCGACGGCCGCGCCGCCGACACCTACCGTCGCGCGGTCACCGTCGCTCAGCACCTGGGGGATGCCCACGGCGAGGCGGTGATGCGCCTGAACCTTGGCGCGCTGTTGAGCGTCCACCAGAGCAACGGGCACGTCGACGAGGGGATCGCCCACCTGCAGGAGGCGGCCGCCCTCGCCGCTGACCTGCCGCGCGACGACCGCGCGCTGCGGGAGCGGATCGCCGATACCCTGGCGTCGGTCGTTGCCGAGCCCGAACTCGAGTTCGAGCCCGAGTACCTGCCGTCCGACTCCTGGGACGACGAGCCGGGACAAGACCTGGATGGCGGGGAGGCCGGGGAGGCAGAGCCGGCCCAGGGAGCGGCTCGCTGGAGCCAGCCCGAGCGGCGGCGCGAGGCGAGCGGCGGTAGCGCCCTCCGAGCCTGGCGGGCGGGGATCGATCGCGGCGAGGGCGCCCGGGGCCGGCGTCGGGAGACCGACGCCTGGGCCGAGGACGAGCTCCACGGCGAGACGACACTCCCGCCGCAGTAACCGATCGCGTCGCCTCCTGAAGGGGGAGCGGTTCCCTGACGTTCGCTCCGGCGGCCGCACGACGGGGCAGGACCTCGGGCGGCGAGTCGGAACGTTCGGTCGGTTGCTCGATTCGTGATGAACTGAACGAAGTGGCGTTTGGTAGCGTAATGTCCTGTCGAACGACCGGTTCAGGCCGGACAGACCCCCGCCGCTTGGACGTACGTACTCCCCGCTGGTAGACTAACGGTTCTCTCGGTGGACGGTGGGGAGCGGATCCCCGCCGGTCCCCGCCACCGATCCGACCAACGTCACGAACGGTGATCCTCGGCGCGCCGCCCGTCCCGCGCCGGGCTTCGCTGTCCCTTCGGAGGTCCGGGTCTTATGGTGCAGCCGATCGCCGTCCCGCAGGCCGTTGCCGGGTTGGACGACGACGCGCGGGGGGGGCAGGGCGCGTCGGGGCTGGTCTACGTCGATCCGGTCCCGGTTGACGGGCGCGGCCGGCGGCTGCTCGCCACCGTCGAGCCGCTCGAACCGGGTGGACGGGGCATCGAGGTCGCCGGCGCGGCGCTGCAGGCCCTGCGGGAGGCGTTCGTCGCGAGCGCTGGCCTCTCCACCCAGACCGCGTTGGCCCGATCGTTCGCCGCCGCGGACGCCGCGGTGCGGGCGCTCAACCGGCTCCGGCCTTCGGGCGGCCGCCACCGGCGGGTGCTCGTCGGCGCCACCGCGATCGTGGTCGACGCGGACGGGCTGACCCTGGCCTACGTGCCGCCCAGCCAGGCCATGATCGTCCAGGACGGCGTCCTCTACGGTGTTCCCGACCTTGCCTCCTGGCGTCCGGACTACGAGCCGACGAGCGACGCGCCCGACCCCGAGCCGCTCGGTCAGGGCGGGACGGTCGCGCCCGCGTTGTTCCGGACACTCGCCAGACCCGCCGATCTCCTCCTGCTCTGCCCGACGGCTGTCGGCCGGCTCCTGGCCGACACCGAGGTCGTGGCCGGCTTCGCGCCGAGTGAGGAGACCGAGGGCGAGGCCCGCGGTTCCCTGCTCGCCGGTCGGGTGGCACCGTGGGGCTTGAGGGGGGACGCCGCCCGGGCGCAGGCCTGGCTCCGACCACTCGCGGAGAGCGCCGGCATCCCGGCGTCCCGTGTCCCCTGCGCCGCGGTCGGGCGGCTGCCGCGCCCCGAGCCGGTTCGCCGTCGCCCTGCCGGGGAGGAGGTCTCGACGCCGGTCCCGCTTCCCGACGCCGTCGTCCACCACGGCCGGGCCGCTGTGGCCAGAGAGCGCATGGCCATGGCGGAGGCGGGACCGGTGCGGGAAGTCCCGGCGCCGCTGCCGCTCGGGGTCTCGGGATGCCTCGTGCAGCCGCCCACTCGGGGCGAGATCCTCACCGTGCCCGTCGCCAGGCTCGCCGCGGCGCGAGCGGGCGGTGACGCCGTATCGGCTGATCGCGCCGAGCCCCTCTGGGTCGGAGATCCGGACGCCGACGCCCGCTGGACGCCGAGCCGTCGTGAGCCTGCCGCGGCGGCGCCGGGACGGGTGGAGACGGGCACCGCCGGTCCCCCGGTGGCCCTCGGCGGACGACCGCTCCCGGGTGCCCTCGGGCTGGGTCGCCATCGGGCGGCGGGCGGTGGGGTCCTGCCGCTGGAGTGGCGCGTCCGCCTGCCACGGATGCCGCGGATGGTCCCGCCGCGGTCCCTGGCCGTCGTCGCCGCGGTCGGGTTGCTGGTCGTCGTCGGCGGCGGGATCGCCCGGGAGCGCCAGGCCGCGGCCGATGCCCGCGCCGGGCGCGTGGACGCCGCCCTCGCCACCGTGGACGGTCACCTCCGGGCCGCGGAGCAGGCGGTTGGCGGCGCGATCGAAGACCCCCTCGCGGGGGCCGACGCGGCCCTCGCGGCGGCGATCGCCAGCGGTGCCCGGGAGGCTCAGCTGGAGCCGCGGCGGGCCGTGCTGGGGGATCTCCGGGATCGGGCGCGGGGCGTCGTGCGCCTCCCCGCCGTGGCGCTGGGTGGGCTCCCGGCGGAGGTGGTGGGCAAGGGCGACGTTCGCCTCGTCCGGGCCGGCGGCGAGCTGTACGTGGTCGCGGGGGGCGTCTACCGACTTCGCGCCGATGGGCAGGGCCTGGACCGGCTCCTGGCTCCGGGGCAGCGCGTCGATGGGGTCACGGTCGGCGTCCTCCGCGAGGCGGCGCCGGCGGGTTCGGGCCTGATCGCGACCGACGGCGCCGCCCTCTTCCTGCTGGAGGCGGACGGGCGCTGGCGGGGACGGCCCCTGGGCGGCTGGCCAGCGGACGGCGCCGGTCCGTGCGGTGCCTACGACCAGAATCTCTACTGCCTCGACCGTGGGACCGGCCGCCTGGTCAGGGTCGCGAACGGGGTCAAGCCCGACCCCCAGCCGGCGGTCGCCGAGGACTGGGCGGACGGGGCGATCACCGAGCTCGGGACCGGGATCGACCTCGTCGTCGACGGACGGATCCACGTGCTGCTCGCGGACGGGCGCGTCGCCTCCTACTACCGGGGCGAGCCCGACGGCGAGGCGACCGTGGTCGTGGAGCCGCCGCTGACCGCCCCGGTGGCCATGGACGGCGGGGGTCGGTCGGGATCGCTCTACATCGTGGATCCCGGGGACGGGCGGGGGCGGATCGTCCGCCTGGGTGCGAGCGGCGAACTCCTCGGTCACTTCGTGCCGGTGCTGCCGGACCTCGATCCGGGCGAGGCGTCCCCGCTCGGTGCCCCGAGCGACGTGGTGGTCGACGAGACCGCCGGGATGCTCTTCCTGGTGGCAGACGACGCCCTCTGGCAGGTCAACCTGGCCGCTTAGGCGCCGACGCGTGGCGGGCCGGGACCGGACCGGCCGCCCATGCTCGTTCCGCGGGCATTACCGCTGGAACCGCTATTCGCGGAGGGGCGACACGGATCCGAGCCGACGGAGGACGGACGGCGTCGCCGTGGACCGGCCTAGCCAGCCAGAACGGATCCGTGTGACGGCTGGAGGAATCGGGCGCACCGGCGGCCGGGAGCAATCCGGGCATGCCCCGGGCTCGGGGACGAAGTGGGCTCAAGCCGGCCGCGGATTGACCGGGCGAGGCCCGGTGATCTCCCAGATCCCGTGTCAGGCGGGGGGATCCGCGGGGCCCGCGAAGTAGGCGGCCAGGTAGGGCCTGGTGCGGAGTTCGACCAGGTCCGCCTCGGCCACGGCCAGGGGATCCACCGAGGCCGCGCGGCACGCCTGACCGACCAATGCGATGGTCGCGTGGCAGCGGGCCGCCACAGCCCCCGCGCGAGACGCCAGCGCCCACGCCGCGGCGTCCGCCCGGAGCACCCGAGCGACGGTCTCGGCCGACGGACCCGCGCGGCCCTCGCGGCCCTCGCGGCCCTCGCGGCCCTCACCACCCTGGCCCGCGGCACCGTCGGCGGTGGCGAGGGCACGGTCCGGACGGACCTGCTCCCAGGTGGCCCCCGCCCGCAGCGCTACCAGCATCAGCCAGTAGAGGACCTGTCCCGCCTCGAGCGGCACGTCCTGGTCCCGGCCGTGGTGGACGTGACTGCCGTCGAGCGCCCCGGCGAGTTCCTGGAGCTCGTCGGCCACGCGCGGAGCCAGGTCGCCGCCAGCACCACGAAGGCGGCCCGAGGTTGACGAGACGGCGGCGAGGTCCTGGTCGCGAAGGTGGGCGTAGGCGCCGAAGAGGGCCCGGGTTGCCTCCTCGAGCCGGGCGTCGCGTGACGAGCCACCTCCGGCGGGAGGCTCGGCGTCCGGCCCTGCCTCCCCAGCCCGGGAATCGGGGGCGGTCACGGATCCGTTGCCGTAGACGACCTGGGGGTCGAAGGCGCGCTCGCGGACGGTCGTCAGCGTGCCGTCGGGCTCGAGGCGGCGGTAGTAGCACGTCGGGTAGCCGTCGTGGCAGACCGCGCCGACCTGCCGGGCAAGGACGAGCAGGCTGTTCTGCTCGCAGTTGACGCGGATCTCGGCGACGATCTGCTCGTGGCCGGACGTCTCGCCCTTGCGCCAGAGCTTGCCCCGGCTCCGGCTCCAGAAATGGACCCGTCCGGTCGCCCGGGTGGCGGCGAGGGCCGTCCGATCCATAAACCCGACCATCAGGACATCGCGCGTCTCGGCGTCCTGGACGATCGCCGGGACCAGGCCGTCGGCGGGAAACCGGATGGGGAGGGCAGCTTCCTCGCTGGGGGCGGTCACCGCGGCGGGGACGGCCCCGCTCTCCGGGCGGGCTGCGGTGCGGTCGGGGGCGGTCATGGGCGGGTGGGGATGCCGTGCGCCGCGAGGTGGCGCTTGGCGTCGGCGACGCGGTACTGCCCGAAGTGGAAGATGCTTGCCGCGAGCGCCGCGTCGGCCCGGCCCGGGGCGAGCGCCGCGACCAGGTGATCGAGGGTGCCGGCCCCGCCGGAGGCGATGACGGGAACCGAGACCGCCCCTCCGACGGCTTCGAGCAGGGGGAGGTCGTAGCCGGCGTGGGTGCCGTCGCGGTCCATGCTCGTGAGCAGGATCTCGCCGGCGCCGAGTCGCACCGCTTCTGTCGCCCAGGCCACGACGTCCCGCCCGGTCGGACGACGACCGCCGTGGGTGAAGACTTCCCAGCCCTCCCCGTCCGGCCGGCGGCGGGCGTCGATCGCGACCACCATGCACTGGCGGCCGAACACGTCGGCCCCGGCGGCGATCAGCGAGGGGTCCTTGATTGCCGCGGTGTTCACGCTGACTTTGTCGGCGCCGGCCGCGAGCAGTTCGCGCATGTCACCGACCGACCGGACGCCGCCGCCCACGGTCAGGGGAATGAAGACCTGGTCGGCGGTCCGCGCGACCACGTCGGTCATCGTGCGGCGGCTGTCGGAGGACGCGGTGATGTCCAGGAAGACCAGCTCGTCGGCCCCCTCGGCGTCGTAGAAGGCGGCCAGCTCGACCGGATCACCGGCGTCCCGGAGATCGACGAACGAGACACCCTTCACCACCCGGCCGTCGGTGACGTCGAGGCAGGGGATGACCCGGCGGGTGAGCAGCGCACCGCCCACGGTGGCAGGGGAGGCGGCGGGCGTCTCGGAGATCAGGTCTGTGTCGGTCGCCATCGGTCGTGGTCTCGCTATCGACGTGATCGTCGAGGGGGCGCCGGCCGCCGACGGCTGGGCCGACGGCCTGGTCAGGGGAGTCACCGCGGCGGGACTCGATGGGAGAAGGGTATCAGGCGCGGACGGTCGCGGCGTCGGTTGCGGCCGCGATCGCCGCGGCGAGGTCGACCCGGCCGGTGAGCAACGCGCGCCCGATGATGACCCCCGCCGCGCCGGTCGCGGCGACCGCCGGCACGTCGGCCAGCGTCCCGACGCCGCCCGAGGCGATGACCGCCGCCGGACCGGAAGCGTCTGCCGCCGCGGCCAACCCGCCGATCAGGGTCCGCAGGGCGTCGAGGTTCGGACCCTTCAGGGTGCCGTCGCGGCGGATGTCGGTAAAGGTGAGGTAGCGGACGCCGGCGGCCTGGAGCCGCTCGGCGAGCACCGTCGCGAGGACGTCGGTCTGCTCCAGCCAGCCGCCGGCCGCCAGGAGACCGTCGCGGGCGTCGAGGCCGACGGCGACGCGCTCGCCACCCCACTCGGCCACGCTCGCGGAGACCAGCTCCGGGGTCCGGATCGCCGCCGTGCCGAGCACGACCCGGTCGGCGCCGAGGGCGAAGGCGGTCCCGATCGACGCGGCGTCCCGCAGCCCGCCGCTGAGCTGGACCTTGACCGTCGGTGGCGCGGCGGCCCGGATCGCCTCGACGGCGTGGCGGTTGATCGGGCGGCCGGCGCGGGCGCCGTCGAGGTCGACGACGTGCAGCCAGGTCGCACCGGCGTCGACCCAGCGCCGGGCGGCCTCGCCGGGGTCGATGTCGACGAGCGGGGCCGGCCCGAACTCGCCCCCCTCCGCGAGCCGGACGCAGCGCCCGCCCTGGAGGTCGAGGGCGGGATAGACGATCACACCGTCGCCCCGACGGTCGCCCGGCCCGACGGCGCGGCGGCCCGCTCGCGAACTGAGGCGACGAAGGCGCGGACCAGCTCGAGGCCGGCGTCGGCGCTCTTCTCGGGGTGGAACTGGGTTCCCCAGACGTGGCCGCGGACGACCACGCTCGGGAAGCGCTCGCCGTACTCGGCCTCCGCGGCGATGTCGCCGGGGTCGTCCGGCTCGGCGACGAAGGAGTGGACGAAGTAGTAGTAGCGGTCGTCGCCGGCGGGGCCGAGCGACCCGTCCTGGGTCACCCGGGATCGATTCCAGCCCATGTGGGGGACCTTGACCGGGCCGCGGAGGGAGCGGACCCGGCCCGAGAGCAGCCCGAGCCCCTCGGCGTCGCCCTCCTCCTGGTGGCCGAAGAGGAGGTGCATGCCAAGACAGACTCCGAGGAAGGGGGTGCCGCCGGCGACCGCCTCCCGGATCGGGTCGGTCAGCCCAAGGCCGTCGAGCGTCTCCATCGCCCGCGCGGCGGCGCCCACGCCGGGCAGGACGACGGCGTCGGCGGCGGCGAGGTCGGCTGGGTCGCTGGTCACCGTTACGTCGGCGCCGGCGGCCTCGAGGGCACGCCGGATCGAGCGGAGATTGCCGGCGCCGTAGTCGACGACGGCGATCCGGGGACGGCCGGTCGTGGTGGCGGCGAGCACGGGGTCGGTCACGCGAGCACCCCCTTGGTGGACGGGACGCGGGCGGGGTCGCCGCTCGGCCGGGTGGCGGCACGGAGCGCGAGCGCGCCGGCCTTGAAGATCGCCTCGGCGGCGTGGTGGGCGTTGCGCGCCCGGAGCAGGTCGACGTGGACGGTGAGGCCGGCGTTCACCGCCAGCGCCCGCCAGAACTCTTCCACCAGGCTGCTGGCGAAGTCGCCGCCGATCGACGGCTCGGGCATCGCCGCCTCGAACTGGAGGTAGGGGCGCCCCGAGCAGTCGACGACGACCCGGGCCAGCGCCTCGTCAAGCGGGGCGTAGGCGTGCCCGTAGCGGATGATCCCGACCCGATCGCCGAGCGCCTGGCGCAGCGCCTGGCCGAGCGCGATCCCGACGTCCTCGACCGTGTGGTGGGGGTCCATCGCGGCGTCGCCGGTGGCTCGGACGGCGAGGTCGAGCCGCCCATGGCGACCGAGGGCGTCCAGCATGTGGTCGAGGAATGGCACGCCGGTGGCCGCCGTGACCTCGCCGGACCCGTCGAGTCCGAGCGTGAGCTGGATGTCGGTCTCGCCGGTCCGGCGGGTGACCTCGGCCCGGCGGATGGCGAAGCCCTGGGTCGCGGCGGGCGGGAAGGACGCGCTCACGCCGCGGCCTCCGCCCGGCCGAGGGCGTCGCGCAGCGCGGCCAGGAAGCGGGCGTGCTCCTCCGGGGTGCCGACGCTGACGCGGAGACAGTCGGCGATCCCCAGCGCGGGGTTGGCGAAGTGCCGGACGTGGACGCCGTGGGCCGCGAGGTCGAGGACGACCGGCCTGGCGTCGCGGACCGGCAGCCGGACGAGCAGGAAGTTCGTCGCGGAGGGGAACGGCTCGACCCCGGGGAGCGCCGCGAGGTCGGCGGCGAGCCGGTCGCGGTCGGCGTTGAGGCGGTCGATCACCCCGCGGAGGAAGGCGACGTCTTCCAGCGAGGCGACCGCCGCGGCGGTTGAGGCCGCCGAGACGTTGCAGAAGGCGGGCGTGACCCGCCAGACGTCCGGCATCAAGGCCTCGGGGAAGATGCCGTACCCGACGCGCATCCCGGCCAGGCCGGCGAACTTGCTCAGCGTCCGCAGCACGCAGAGGTTCGGGTAGCGCGCCATCAGCGGCAGGATCGTCGCGCCGGCGAACTCGGCGTAGGCCTCGTCGACCGCGACCAGGCAGGGTGCCCCGGCAATCACTCGCTCCACGGACGCGGGGTCGAAGCGGTGGCCAGTCGGGTTGTTCGGGTCGCAGATCAGGACCAGCTTCGTGCGCGGGGTGATCGCCGCCAGGATCGCCTCGGCGTCGAGCGCGAAGTCGGGGCGGGGACCGAGCGGCACGTCGACGGTCCTGCCGCCGCGAAGCGCGACCAGGGAGCGGTAGACGCCGAACGTCGGCTCGGAGATCACCACCTCGTCACCGGGGTCGACGAGCAGGACCATCAGGTTGTTGAGGACATCGTCGAGCCCGGCGCCGGCGGCGATGCGCTCGGCCGGCACGCCGGTATAGCAGGCCAGGGCCTCGCGCAGCTCAGAGGCGGCGAAGTCGGGGTAGCGGTTGGTCGCGTCGAAGGCCGCGAGGGCCGCCCGGGCGCGCGGCGACGGGCCGTAGGGCGACTCGTTCATGTCGAGCTTAACCTGGCGGCCGGTCGGGGACGCGTGGTCGATCTTCGCCGGGACGTAGGTTGGCATCGCCCGCACCGCCGGCCGGACCCCGGCCGTGACGTCAACGGTTCGTCCAACGGCGGGTGCGGTCACGGTGCCTCCGGGGAATCTGGGCGGGACAGGCCGCCTCGTTCTGCGCGGGTAGTCGGGGCTCGACTCGGTCGGTGGGCCGGGACGGTCGCGCCGGTTGCTCGCGCGGACCTCCGGGCGCTCAGGGCCGTGAGACCGTACCCGGCTCGCGGCGGCATCGTGGCGTCGCGTCCGAGGCGGTCGTCGGACCTACAGCAAGAGCTTCTCCAGCGACGACACGAGGATGTCGGTCGCGCCGGCCGCGCGGAGCTGCTCGACCGAATCCCAGAAGGTCTCTTCCTCGATCGCGGTGTGGACAGCCACCCAGCCGGGCGTGGCGAGCGGCACGACCGTTGGCGCCTTGAGGCCGGGGACCACCGCGCGGATCGCCGGCAGGGCCGACTCCGGTGCGTTCATCACCACGTACTTGAAGCGGCGCGCGGCGTTGACGGCGCGGACACGAAGTAGGAGGCGGTCGATCGTCGCCCGCCGCTCGGGGTCGGCGTGGGCGGCCGGGTTGGCGACGAGGACCGCCTCGCTCTCGAGAATGGTCGCGATCGGGCGGAGGTCGTTGAGGAGCAGCGACGAGCCGGTCGCTGTGAGGTCGACGATCGCGTCGGCGATGCCGAGGGTCGGCGCGACCTCGACCGAGCCGCTGATCGTGATCACCTCCGGCTTGCCGCCGAGGCCCTCGAAGAAGCGCCGGGTCGAGCGCGGGTAGGAGGTCGCGATTCGACTGGAGGCGAGGTCGGCCGCCGCCTGGTGAGGGGCATCGCGCAGCACCGCGACGACCAGGGAGCAGGCGCCGAAGCCGAGCGCCTGGAGCTCGACAACCTCGTGGCCCTCCTCGTGGACGAGGTTGCGGCCGACGATACCGAGGTCGACGGTGCCAAGGCCGACGAGCTCGGGGATGTCGTCGTCGCGGCCGAAGAGGATCGAGAGCGGGAAGTTGCGGCAGTGGGAGACCAGCTTCTGGCCGTAGCTCTCGAAGTCGAGGCCGATCGAGCGGAGCAGGGCGAGGGTGGGGTCGGTGAGGCGGCCGGAGCGCTGGATCGCGAGCTTGAGGCGGCCCCCGTCGGCGCCGCCGGCCATCCCGAATATCGACGACATGGGACGGCTGCGGCTCCTCGCGAAGGGACGACGACCGACGGGCTTCCCCGCCCGGAAACGAGCCTGATGTGTACCACGCTCGTGAAGTCCCGCACAAGCGTCGCGTTGCCGGCCCCGTCCGAGGGCAGACTCCTCTCCCAGGTCCCCGCTACGGATCGGTCGTTCCAACCCGTGCCGACGCGGAACCACCGTCGTCGCATCGCCGCGCTGGGATGGCCGGTGTCGAATGCGGTGGCCAGTTCCACCTTTGCAGCAGTCCTGGCCGCCAGCGACGAGATATGCAGCGCCGGGAGTGTCAGGCAATCGGCACCCGCAATGCCTCGGTGCTGACGCCGGACGCCATCGGCTCGCTGGTCGACCTGACCGGCCCCGCGTGAGCCCGGAGACCGACATCGATTGGCACGACGTCCCAGGGGCGACGGCTTGGGTCGCGGTCCCGGATGCTGCCTTCGGTGCGCGGCGATCACCTCCTCGTCGATCTGACTACCTGGTCGCCCGGCACGGACGATTCCTCGGGCGCCCTTCCCGGAACGTCCCCGAACCTGCCTGGACTCGACCGTTACGGGCGAATCGCGAACGCCTACGCGCCGAACACCCGGTGCCCCTAGTCACCGAGGCGCGCTACGACCCAGTTGGGGTGTTCTCGGCGATCCCACTGCCGCCGGCCGCCGCGGCTTCTGAGAACCTCCTGGACGACACCGACCTCAACCTTACCCGCGGGCTCAGGGAGTGACGGCCACCGGGGCTAGAACGCGGACCGCGGCGACCCGGGGCGAAGCGAAGACGGCAGGGTGCGGTGAAACCGGGCGGCGCGAGTCACCATTGGGCCTCATCCTGGGCTGGCGATGGTTGTCGCCGGGTATCATGCGCGCCTTCCCGGCTCCGGTCCCGGCTCGAGAGGAGGTCTGGCAGTGGCGACTCCCCACGGCGCGAGGCTCACGATGGCGACCCTCAGTTCGCCGAACCCGCCGGCGCTGGCGCGCTTCTACGCGCGGCTGCTCGGCTGGGAGATCGCGACCGAGGACTCCGGCTGGGTCACGCTGCGGAACCCCGACGGCGGGATTGGGCTGGGCTTCCACATCGAGGACGAGTACGTGCCGCCGGTGTGGCCATCGAAGCCCGGCGAGCAGCTGATGATGGCCCACCTGGAGGTCCAGGTCGACGACCTCGACGCGGGGTCCGCCCACGCGCAGGCGTGCGGGGCGACGATGGCCGCGTTCCAGCCGCAGGAGGACGTCCGCGTCCACCTCGACCCGGACGGGCACCCGTTCTGCCTGTACCTGGACGGGTAGAGCCAAAGCGCGTCGGCGCGGACCGGGGCCGGCCGGGAACGTCCGCCGCTCGTCGGCACGGAGGAGACCGCATCGACCCCTGCCGGGGGCTGCGATCGGGACCCCGCCTGCGGCGGGCCGTCGCCGGGACGCGCACCGGGGCGATGCGATCGCCGATCCACAAGAACCGGCGCGTCAATCGCGTCCCGGTGGCGTCACGACGCCGACCGCTGTGCGGTGCCTGGTTGAAGAATGGCCACAACCGTGACGGCGAACGGCGGTCCGGGGCTGTGCCTGGCTGCTCCCCTGTCTGGCCGCGCCACAGCCGCGCTCCCGGGGAGCCGCGGCAGGGTGTGATGTCGGACTCGACCAGCGCCGCCCCCAGTCCGGGTCAGTCCGTTCGAGCCCGATCAGGTCGTCGGCGGGCTGCATGGCAATCCGAGCGATCCCGTCGGTGGGGAGGCCCTCGCCGCCGGCGTTGGGAATCTCGGCGCGGGCCTCCGTGGCCGGGCATCCCGCGATGGAGGGTGGCGGCCCTTGCCGCTTGGCCCCGTCGAGTCCCGCAGCCCTCGGGGCCATGAGTCCCGGACCCGAACCCGAACGATCCCGGTGCCCGGGGCTGGCCGGGACGGAGGAGCGCGAGCGAACCGGACGGTAGTCCTACTCCTCTGGTCCGGTGGCAGGGAGGGCAGCCGGTAGCATCGGGGTGTCCGTCGGTGACCGGGGCTGGCTTGGCCCGTCGGAGCTCGGGGGCCGGTCCGTCTGGCCGCGGACGCGCGTCGGTCGGGGGCGGAGAGGGGGGCCGGTTGCTGGCGAAGGTCTACAGCTGCGCGGTGGTCGGACTCGACGGGGTGCTCGTCGAGGTCGAGGTCGACGTCGGGAGCGGCCAGCCGGGGATGGTCGTCGTCGGGCTGCCCGACACGGCCGTCCAGGAGAGCAAGGAGCGGGTCCGGGCGGCGCTCCGGAACTCCGGCGGGAAGTGGCCGCACGGCCGGATCACGGTCAATCTGGCGCCGGCCGACCTGAAGAAGGCGGGACCGACCTACGACCTGCCGATCGCGCTCGGGATCCTGGTCGCGTCGAAGCAGGTGCCGAACGGGCTCGAGGACGCGCTGGTCGTCGGCGAGCTGTCGCTCGACGGGGTGCTCCGGCACACGCCGGGGATCATCAGCATGGTCTCCCAGGCGACCCAGGCGGGGATGCGCCGCGCGTTCGTGCCCCACGGCGACGCGGCGGAGGCGGCGCTGGTCGGCGACCTCGCGGTCTTCCCGGTGCGGACGCTGGCCGACCTCGTCAACCACCTCACCGGCGACGTGCCGATCGATCGTCGCGCGGCGAGCGAGACGCCCGAGATCCCAGCATGGGCTGGGACCGACTTCGCCGAGGTCAAGGGGCAGGAGCACGTCAAGCGGGGGCTGGAGGTGGCCGCGGCCGGCGCCCACAACCTGCTGAGGTTGTGGTCACGGTGCCCCCGTCGCCGGGGACGCTGCCCTCGAGTCGCCAGTCCCGCCCGTCGGCGACCACCCGCTCGACCAGCGCCTCGACCGCGTCGCGCTTGTTCTGCCAGGCGAGCGAGCCTAGTCGGTCCCGCACTCGCTCGCAGTACGCGCGGACCGTGTCGAGCCGCACCACGGCCGCCCGCTGGGCGGCGAGGTGCCCCTCGGTCTCCGCGAGCGTGGCCCGCGCCGCCCGCCGGTCGGCCTCGACCCGGGCGATCTCCCGCTCGACCACGTCCCAGGGGAACCCGTCGTCGTCGGCGGCCTCCGCGTAGCGCCGGACCAGCCGCTCGGCCTGCTTGTCGAGCCGGGCGACCAGCCGCGCCGCCGCGTCGCGGTCGGCGGCGGCGTCCCCGGTGTCACGCCGGCGCTGTGCCTCGGCGGCGATGCGCGCCGGGTCGCCGAGTACCCCGGCCAACTCGCCCCACACCCAGTCCTCGACGTCCTGGGCCGGCACCCGCCCCGCCCCGCACGCGCCGGCCGCCGTTTGCCGCGAGGAGCACCGGTAGACGCGCCGGCCGTGCTCGGGGCACGAGTGCATCTTGCGGCCGCAGACGGCGCAGACCACGTAGCCCCGCAGGAGGTACGGTCGCGCCGCGTTGCGGGTGGCGACGGCGGCGCTCGAGGCGTCGAGGCGGTCCTGCGCCGCCTGCCACGTCGACGCGGTCACCAGGGCGGGGGTGACGTGGTCGGGCAGGCGGATCCACTCCGACGGGTCGCGGAACTCGTGCTGCTTCTTGCCGCAGGCCCGCCGGCGGAGGGCCCAGGTCTCGCCCTTGTACGCCGGCTCCCGCAGGATGCGGCGGACGACGCTGTGCCCCCACCGGGGGGTACGGGCGGCGTCCTTGAACACGCGCTTGCCGGCCGACGGCGGCGGCACGCCCTCGGCGTTCAGACCCGCCGCGATCCCGCGGATCGGCCGCCCCTCGGCGACCGCTTCGCGGAAGACGCGGCGGACGATCGCCGCCTCGGCGTCGTGGACCACGCGGACCCCGGCCTCCTTGTCGCGTCGGTAGCCGTAGAGGTCGGTGCCCTGGCCGAAGATTTTCCCGGCCTCCAACCGCCGGCGCTTCCCGCCCTGAGTCCGGTCGCGGATCTTCTCGCGCTCGATCTCCGCCACGAAGCCGCGCACCGAGAGCAGCAGGCGCCCCTCCGGCGTGTCCTCGAGCCGTTCGTCGGTCAGGTCGAGCGGGACGCCGGCGTGCTCCAGTTCGCTGAGCAGCAGCCCCTGGTGGATCTGCTTCCGGGAGAGCCGGTCGAGCTCCGTCACGACGACGACGCCGGCCTCGCCGGCGCGGACCGCCGCCCGGAGATCGGAGAGGGCGCGGCGCCCGAAAAGATCGGCGCCGGAGTGCGTGTCCCGGAAGACGCGGACGTCGGCCCAGCCGAGCTCGGCCGCTCGGCGGCGCCCGCGCGCCTCCTGACCCTCGAGGCTCGTGCCCCGTTCCTCCTGCTGGTCGGTGCTGACGCGGCAGTAGACGGCCGCGAAGCGCGGCGGCGTGTCGGCGCCCATGCGAGACTCCCCGTGGTGCGGCCCCGTCGCTTGACGGCCAGCGGGACCGCGCTGCGCCGCCTAGGCACCCCCTAGGCGGCCGCTTTTCCCTCGTGGTCCTCCCCCCAGTCGACGAGCGCGTCCGGCTCCACCCCGAGCGCGGCGGCCAGCCGCTTAAGCGTGCTCGGCCGGGGCCGTTGGAGCCCGGTCTCGATGCGGCTGATATTGGCCTTCGTGGTCCCGGCCAGGTCCGCCAGCTCCTGCTGGGTGAGGAACCGCCGCTCGCGCACCTCGCGCAGCCGCAGCCGCATGGCCCGCCCCTTCCTCGTCATCCACGCCCCCACCACGGCACGATGCAGCATCAGGACAGTAACACAATCATTACATTTGGGTAACGAGACGTGCCGGTCTGACTAGGCACCTGCCGCGGCCGACGTCCGTCGCTTTCCGCTGAGCGGGCTCCTATGAGGGCAGCCGGAGGGCGAACAGCGAGTGGTCCGTCGGGACGTAAAAAAAGCTGCCCCCGACGTGGAGGGACCGGACTTGGGTGCCGGACGGCCGGTCCTCGGCGTCTCCGCCGCCGCGCCCCTCGCGCTCACCCCTCGTTACCGCCGTCCTCGCCTGCCCGGCCTCGCGCGTGATCGGCGCGACGCCCACGGCGGCCTGGACGAAAGCGACGCCGACCCCCTCGACGACCGGGTGATCGCCGCCTGGGAGCGCCTCGGAAGGGGGATGGTCGCCGGGCTGCGCGCCGAGGCAGCCTGAAGGGCCGCGCCCAGCGGTCCCTGCTCACGGACCTCCGTCGGGAGGCGGCCCGGGGGCCGGCCGCGGGGCGAGGTTGCGGCCCCGGTGCTCGGGCGCGGGGAGGGACGGACGCCCGCGCGCGGGCGCCCCACGGCGC